>DATARS010000093.1:0-77354 GCA_036269455.1 Candidatus Dormiibacterota bacterium
GGTGCACGTCCCAGTCGAGGATGAGGACACGCTCGCAGCCGCCGGCGTCGAGGGCGTGCTGAGCGGCCACAGCGATGTTGTTGAACAGGCAGAAGCCCATCGCCCGGTCGCGGGTGGCGTGGTGGCCGGGCGGGCGCACGATGGCGAAGGCGCTCCGCGCCGCCCCGGTGCACACCGCGTCCACCCCCTCGACCGCGGCGCCGGCGGCGCGGAGCGCGACGTCGTAGGAGCGGTCGGTGCAGTAGGTGTCGGGGTCGATCCAGGCTCCGCCGCCGCGGGCGGCGCGCTCGATGCGCCGGACGTGGGCGTCCCCGTGGGCGCCGAGCACCAGTTCGGCGTCGGCCGCGGGGACCGCGAGCGTGGGCAGCGCGCGCAGCTGCGGGTCGGCGCGGAGGTGGTCGCCGATGGCGTGGAGCCGGCGCGCCGACTCGGGATGGCCGGGATGGTCGTGGTCGTCGAAGGCGTCGTCGCTGAGGATGGCGACGGGGACGGGAGTCGTCATACCAGGCACTCCGAGAGCTCGCGGAGGAAGGACTCGACGTCGGTGACGAGACCGAGGGTCTGGGAGGAGCCGCGGTCGGCGAGCTTGGTCACCACCGAGGGGTTGATGTCGACGCAGACCGTCTTCGTCGCCGCCGGCAGCATGTTGCCGGTGGCGATCGCATGGAGCATCGATGCGCACATGATGCACAGCTCGACCCCGCGCAACCCCTGGCGCATCCGTCGCTGCGCCTCGATCATGTCGACCACGACCTCCGGGAGGGGTCCGTCGTCGCGCACCGAGCCGGCGAGCACGACGGTGATGCCGCGTTGCACCGCCTCGAACATCACCCCGCCGCGGAGCATGCCCGTGGCCACCGCCTCGCGAATGCCGCCGGCGCCGCGGATGCGGTTGATGGCGCGGATGTGGTGCTCGTGCCCGGACTCGACGGGCAGGCCGTCGCGCAGGTCGATGCCGAGCGAGGTGCCGAAGAACTGGGACTCGATGTCGTGGGCGGCCAGGGCGTTGCCGGCGAAGAGCACGTCGATCCACCCCGCTGCGATCAGCCGGCCGAGGTGGACCCCCGCCCCGGTGTGGATCACCGCCGGTCCCGCCACCATGCAGATCCGCCCCTCGCGCGCCCGGATCTCGCGCATCGTCTGGGCCAGCTCGCGGATGACCAGGTGCTTGGGCTTCTCGGCGGAGACCGCGCTGGTCATGAACCCGAAGATCTCCTTGCTGCGCGAGCGCTCGACCGGCGACACCTTGATGCCGTCGTGCCCGACCACCACCCGGTCGCCGGCGCGCACCTCGGTGACCGGGAGGCAGAGCGCCCGGGCGCCGTCGACCACCACCCCGCAGTCCATCTCGATGTCGGCGACGTCGACCCAGTCGTCGCCGAGGCGCACCGCGGTGGGGTGGTTGCTCGTCGAGTAGAACGTGTCCGGGAAGACCCCGTCGCGGGGCGCCGCCTCGGTGTGGGCAGCGGCCCCGTCGGCGGTCACCGCGCCCTGCTGCTGGCAGGCGGCGACGATCATCCGCAGCCCCTCGGGCTCGCGGTGACTCAGGGTGAGCCGGGCGAAGGAGCGCTCGTCCGGGTTCTGGCCGACCCGGAACTCGTCGACCTTGAAGGACCCGCCGAGGTCCATCACCACGTCGAAGATGCGCGGCAGCATCATCGAATCGATGATGTGCCCACTCACCTCGATCGTCGCCGTGGGCATGTCCCGGCAGTCTAGACAGGTGGGACCGCGGTCAGCGCCGGGCCAGGCCCGCTGCGATGCGCTCACGCCAGTGCCGCGCCGCCGCCGCCGGACCCTCGGGTGCGGAGGCGATGCCCCGGCTGACGCTGACCACGACGCCGGCCCCGGCGGCGTCGAGCCCGGCGGCCACCGCCTCCTCGACGGCGCCGCCCTGGGCGCCGACCCCGGGGATGAGCAGCGGCGCCGAGGGCGCCAGCCGGCGCAGCGCCGCGACCGCCGCGGGCGAGGTCGCTCCGGCGACGAGGCCGACGGCGCCGCCCGGGTCCCAGCTCGTCGCCAGGGCGGCGAGGTGGGCGTACACCGGGGTGCCGTCGTCGAGCCGGCGCTCGAGCAGGTCGGCGGCACCCGGGTTGCTGGTGCGGGCGAGCAGGAACGCCCCCCGTCCCGGCCGGGTCAGGAAGGGGCGGACCGCGTCCTCCCCCATCAGCGGGTTCACCGTCACCGCGTCGGCGCCGAGACCGTCGAAGAGGGCGCGCGCGTAGGCCTCGGCGGTGCTGCCGATGTCGCCGCGCTTGCCGTCGACGATGAGCATCCGGTCGGCGGGGACGCGGCCGCGGATCCCCTCGAGCACCTTCCAGCCGGCGGAGCCGTGCTGCTCGAAGAAGGCGGCGTTGGGCTTGACCGCGCAGACCTGGTCGAGGACGGCGTCGAGGAGCGCGGCGCAGAACCGCTCGGCCTCGGCGGCGCCGGCGCAGCCGGTGGGGTCGAGGCCGAGGCAGAGGAGCGAGCCGCTCCGCTCGGATGCCTCGCGCAGCCGCGCGGCGAAGTGCGGGTGCGCCACCGGGCGCTACCAGACCTCCCGGCTGGTGCTCGGCTGGATCGCCCCCTGGTCGGCCCGCGGCGCGTAGGGGGTCTCGAGGCGCTCGTGCTCGGTCGAGCAGCAGCGCGGGCAGAGCTCCTGGATCCGCCCGTCGAGGAGCACCCCGGCGAGTCGGTAGATCGGGAAGGGCCTGAGGCAGTTGGCGCAGTGGCGGATCACCGGCATGGGAGTCAGCCTACCCGCTACAGGCCCTTCTCCGCGGAGAGAACGCCCCGATCACTTCGAACACCTCGCAACCCACAAGATCCTCGTCGCCTCGCCGTTGTATCTCCACCATGGCGAGCCGGGAAGGACGACTGGACGCGGCCCGGACCCGGCGTCCGCGGGTGACGGGTGAGGGGCCGGCGCGCACCCGTGCGCTGCTCGGCGACGCCATCGCGGAGATGGCGCCCGACATGCCCGTCGACGTGGACAACCAGCGACCGGCACGGCCTCCCGCCGCACGGACTGCACACCGTGCGGCGGGGGCCAGGTCGCCGGCGACGGCGCCGCGGACGCGGTCGAGGACGCGCACCTCCCGGGCGGCCGCCGTCGCGGTGATCACCACCAGGCCGCGGCTGGCGTTCGCGACCCTCTGCGGGGTCACCGTCCTCGCCCTCCTCGACGCCACCCTGATGGCGGCCTCCATCCCCTCGGTGCACGGCTCGCTCGGCGCCTCCGGCCCGGAGGCGCGCGCCGCGGTCACCGCCGCCCTGGTCGGGATGGGCATGGCGGTGCCGGTCGCCGCCGGCGCAGGCGACCGCCTCGGCCCCGCCCGGCTGCTGCGTGGGGCGCTCGGCGCCCTGGTCCTCGGCGGTGCCCTGAGTGCGCTGAGCTGGTCGCTCGCGCCGCTGCTCGTGCTCCGCTCGATCCAGGGGATCGCGGCCGGCCTGCTGCTGCCCGCGGCGATCACCATGCTGCTCCGCCTGCGCCCGCAGCGGGCGTGGCCGCTCGCCGCCGCCGGCGGCGCCGCGCTGCTCCTCCTCGCGCTCGCGCCGGCGCTGCTGGCCTGGCTGGGCGGCCACCTCCCGTGGCGGATCACCGCCGCCGCCGTGCTGCCGCTCGGCGGGCCGTTCCTGCTGCTCGCCTGGTTCTCGCTCCCGGCGGTCCGGGGCGCCGCCGGCGCGCGCAGCGACCTCGCCGGGATGGCCACGGCGTCGCTCACGCTCGGCTCGCTGCTGCTGGCGCTGCTCGAGGCCCCGGTCTGGGGCTGGACCTCGATGGGGGTCCTGGCACTGCTCTGCTGCAGCCTGCTCAGCGTTGCGCTCCTCGCCGTCGTCGAGCTCTCCGTGCCCGCGCCGCTCATCGACCTGCGCCCGCTGCGTTCCGCGGCGGTCCGCGTCCCCGCCCTGCTGCTGGCGATCTGCGCGGTGGCGCTCGCCTCGGGCTTCCTCGAGCTGCCGCTGCTCCTCCAGGGTCCGGGTGCGGGCGCGGGCGCGGCGGCCGTCACCCTGCTCATCCCCGCCTCGCTCGCGGCGGCGGCGCTGGCCGGCGCTCTGCCTCTCTGCGCCCGGGTGGGCGCGCGCTGGCCCGCCGCCGCCGGGCTCCTGGCCGCCGCCCTCGGCACCGCCCTGCTCCACGGCGTCGCCCCCGCCGAGACCCTCCGGCTGGTGGTCCTCGCCTCGGTGCGCGGCGCCGGGCTGGGGCTGGCGCTGGGTGCGCTCGCCACCACCGCGGCGCCCGCGGCCGCCGCAGGGGTTCGGGGCTCGGCCGGGGTGCTCGCGCTGGGGGTGCTGCTCCCCGCCGCCGGAGGCGGCGCGCTGATCGGCTCGGCGCTCGGCGTCGCCCCCTGGTCGCCGGGGTCACAGGCGGCGTCGGCCACGCTGGCGCAGCGCCTGGTGCTCCTCCACGGCGACGCGACCGTCCCCCTCGCCGCCGGCAGCCTCACCACCACGGTGCTGCTGACGGCCGCCATCTGTGCGGTTGGTGGCATGCTGTCGCTGCTGCTCCCCTCCCGAGGAGCCGCCCCCCGGCCCTGACGATCCCGTCTCTTGCCAATCTCTTACCGGGGTCTTACGCCGCTCTTGAGCGGGAGCCTGGATCCTCATCAGGGACCACCAAGGAGAGGGACAGCGGAGGGATGTCGATGCGTCACGCGGCCATGGGTGCTCGGTGAGCGACGGCCCCGCCGTCCTGACCCTGGAGCATGTCTTCAAGACCTACGGCGCCGGCGAGACGATCGTGCGGGCGTTGCAGGACATCAACCTCGAGGTGCGGCAGGGGGACTTCGTCGCCGTCATCGGCCCCTCGGGCTCGGGCAAGTCGACGCTGATGAACATCCTGGGATGCCTCGACATCCCCAGCTCGGGGCGCTACCTCTTCGCCGGCGAGGACGTCATGAAGATGAGCGACGACCAGCTGGCGCACATCCGCAACCTGCGCATCGGCTTCGTCTTCCAGCAGTTCCACCTGCTCAAGAAGCTCACCGCCTGGCGCAACGTCGAGCTGCCGCTCCTCTACCGCCGGGCCCGGGGGCGCAAGGAGACGGCGCTGCGCTCGCTCGCCATGGTCGGTCTCGAGCATCGCGTTGACCACACCCCCAACGAGCTCTCCGGCGGCCAGCAGCAGCGCGTCGCCATCGCCCGCGCCCTGGTCACCGACCCTGAGCTGATCCTCGCCGACGAGCCGACGGGAAACCTCGACACCAGCTCGACCGCGGAGATCCTCTCCATCCTCAACCAGCTCCACACCGACGGCCGCACCATCGTGCTCATCACCCACGATCCGGAGATCGCCGCGGTCGCGCCCCGGGTGGTGCGGATCAGCGACGGCGTGCTCACCGAGGGGGAGAGGATGGACGCCGTCGAGCTCACCGGCCGGCGGCTGCCCCGCACCCCCGCGCCGCGCACCCCGCGTCCGCGAGCGCCGCGACGCCGGGCCGCGACCATCCAGACCAACGAGGACGAGGCGGTCTCAGCCTGACGCCGGGCCCTCCTCGGGGACGAGCCGGCCGCCGATGGTGCGGCTCTGACCGCGGAACTCGGCGACCACGCCGCCACCCTCACGCTGGACGGTGACGTCATAGACGCCGTTGCGGCCGTCGCGCCAGCGCTCCTCCGCGGTGGCCACCAGGACGTCGCCGGGGTGCGCCGGGGCGAGGTGGATCACCTCGGCGCCGCGCGACACGGTGGTCTCGCCGTGGCTGTTGCACGCCACCGCGAGGGCGATGTCGGCGAGGGTGAAGACCACGCCGCCGTGGACGGTGCCGAGGCCGTTGACCATCGCCTCGGTGACCGGCATGCGGATGGCGGCGCGCCCCGGGCCGGCGTCGACGATCTCCGTCCCCAGCCACCGGGCGACCCGGTCACCGGCGAGGATCGCCGCCGCGCTGCGCCGGGCCAGGGCCTCCGCAGTCACCCCTGCGGGTCCCGCCGCCGCAGCCCGTCGAGGGCGAGCCGCATCACCGAATCGGCGAGGTCGACGCTCGATCCGCCGCGCGACGGCGAATACCACTCCACCATCGAGTTGACCATCCCGAAGAGCAGGCGGGTGGTCAGCCGGGGGTCGAGGTCGTCGCGGAGGTCGCCATCGGCCGCGGCCTCGCCGACGATCTGCGACAGCCGGTTGTCGAACTCGCGGCGGCGCTGCAGCGCCCACTGCTCGGCGCGGGTGTTGCCCCGCACCCGGAGCAGCAGGGTGACGTAGGGCAGCTCCTCGACGACGACGCGGATGGAGCCTCGCACCATGTGCTCGAGCCGGTCGATGGCCCGGCCCTCCCGGGTCTCGGCCTCCTCGAGCACGGCGTTGAGCATGTCGAGCGCCCGGCTCACCGCGAGGCGGAGCAGCTCCTCCTTGCTGCGAACGTGGTGGTAGATCGAGGATTTGGTGATTCCGCAGGCCTGGGCGAGGTCCTCCATGCTGGTGCCGTCGTAGCCGCGCAGGTTGAAGACCTCGACGGCGACGGCGAGGAGGCTCTGGGTGGTGTAGTTGGCCCGCGGGACGTCCGTGCGGGTCGCTTCACGAGCCCCCATCCAGCCTCCTTCGCCCCAACCGGGATTTCTGCGGACTCCGCCGCTGCCCTGCGAGTAGCCTTGGCAGTGCCGGCGTCGTTGATGTACGATTCTACACGACCGAACGTTCGGACGGGCAGAGGCGAGGCAGGCAGGACCCATGGACGCGACCGCGGAGACGGAGGCCACCGGTGCGCTGGAGCACCAGTTCCGGCTGACCGTCGAGACCGACCAGCGGGTCGAGCCTCGCGACTGGATGCCCGAGGCGTACCGGGCCACCCTGATCCGCCAGATCGCCCAGCACGCGCACTCCGAAATCATCGGGATGCAGCCCGAGGGCAACTGGATCACGCGGGCGCCCTCGCTGCGGCGCAAGGCGATCCTCATGGCCAAGGTCCAGGACGAGGCCGGCCACGGGCTCTACCTCTACGCCGCCGCCGAGACCCTGGGGGTCAGCCGCCAGCAGCTCCTCGACATGCTCCACAGCGGCGCGCAGAAGTACTCGACGATCTTCAACTACCCGACGCTGACCTGGGCCGACGTCGGCGCCATCGGCTGGCTCGTCGACGGTGCCGCCATCACCAACCAGATCCCGCTCTGCCGCTGCTCCTACGGCCCCTATGCACGCGCGATGACGCGTGTCTGCAAGGAGGAGTCGTTCCACCAGCGCCAGGGATACGAGCTGCTGCTCACCCTCTCCCGCGGCACCCCCGCGCAGCATGCGATGGCGCAGGACGCGGTGAACCGCTGGTGGTGGCCGACGCTGATGATGTTCGGGCCGCCCGACGACCGCTCCGCGCACAGCGCGCAGTCGATGGCCTGGCGGATCAAGCGCCACTCCAACGACGAGCTGCGCCAGCGCTTCGTCGACATGTGCGTGCCCCAGGCCGCGGTCCTCGGGCTCACCCTCCCCGACCCCGAGCTGCGCTGGAACGAGGAGCGCGGCCACCACGACTTCGGCGCCATCGACTGGGACGAGTTCCGCACCGTGGTGCGCGGTGACGGCCTCTGCAACCGGCAGCGCCTCGCCCACCGCCGCACCGTCCACGAGGACGGTCGCTGGGTGCGCGAGGCGGCGCTCGCGTACGCGGCGAAGCACCGGTGAGCGAGGAGCGCGCCTGGCCGCTCTGGGAGGTCTTCGTGCGCGGCCGCCGCGGGCTCGCCCACAGCCACGCCGGCAGCCTGCATGCCGCCGACGCGGAGATGGCGTTGCGCAACGCCCGCGACGTCTACACCCGGCGCAACGAGGGCTGCAGCATCTGGGTGGTGCCGGCGAGCGCGATCACCGCCTCCTCGCCGGACGAGCGCGACCCCTTCTTCGCCCCTGCAGCCGACAAGGTCTACCGCCACCCGACCTTCTACGACATCCCCGACGAGGTGCGGAACCTGTGACCGTGGCGCTCGCGCTGCGGCTCGGCGACGACGCCCTGATCCTCTCCCACCGGCTCGCCCAATGGTCGTCGCGCGCCCCCGAGCTGGAGGAGGACATCGCCCTGACCAACATCGCCCTCGACCTCCTCGGCCAGGCGCGGATGCTGCTCGGCCGTGCCGGCGAGCTCGAGGGCCGCGGTCGCGACGAGGACGACCTCGCCTACCTGCGCGACGAGCGCGAGTTCGTCAACTGCCTGCTCGTCGAGCAGGAGAACGGCGATTTCGCGGTCACCATGGCCCGCCAGCTGCTCTACTCGACGTACCAGCTCGGGCTCTGTGAGGTGCTGCGCGCGTCGGCCGACGCGGTGCTGGCGGCGGTCGCCGAGAAGGCGGTCATGGAGGTCGCGTACCACCGCGACCACGCCGCCCGCTGGACGGTGCGGCTCGGCGACGGAACCGAGGAGAGCCACGAGCGCATGCAGACGGCGATCGACCGGCTCTGGCCGTACACCGCCGAGCTCTTCGAGAGCGACGCGGTGATGCCGGAGGCGGCCGCGCTGCGTCCGGGCTGGGACGCGGCGGTCGACGCCGTGCTCGCCGAGGCCACCCTGCGCCGCCCGGCGGACGGCTGGTCGCCGACCGGCGGACGCCGGGGCCTCCACACCGAGTGCTTCGGCCGGCTGATCGCCGAGATGCAGCACCTGCGCCGCAGCGTCCCCGGGGCTCGCTGGTAGCCGATGGACCGCGCCGAGCGGGTCCGCGCCCTGGTCGCGGACGTCCCCGACCCGGAGATCCCCGCGCTCACCATCGAGGACCTCGGCATCCTCTCCGCGGTCCGGGAGGACGGCGACACCCTGGTGGTCGAGATCACCCCGACGTACTCGGGCTGCCCGGCGCTCGAGGCGATCCGCGAGGACGTCGAGCGCCGCCTGCGCGACCACGGCCACACCGGGGTCGAGGTGCGCACCGTGCTCGCGCCGGCGTGGACCACCGACCGGATCACCGAGCGCGGCCGGCGGCGGCTCGCCGAGACCGGCATCGCCCCCCCTCCCCCACCCCACGAGCACCCGACCGGGGTGCCCTGCCCGCAGTGCGGTGAGCCGGACACCGAGCTGCTCAGCCGCTTCGCCGCCACCCCCTGCCAGGCGCTGCGCCGCTGCGGCGCCTGCCGCGAGCCCTTCGCGCACCTCCGGGCCCACCGGTGAGCGCCACTCCCGGCACGGTGCCGGCGGCGCGCCGCCACGCCGTCCTCCACGAGCTGCGCGTCACCGCGGTCGAGCCGTTGACCGACGACTCGGTGACGATCACCTTCGCGGTGCCGCCGGAGCTGGGCGACGACTACGCGTTCACCCAGGGGCAGCACGTCTCGGTGCGCTGCACCGTCGCCGGCGACGAGGTGCGGCGCAGCTACTCGATCTGCACGCCGGCGGGGTCGGGGGTGCTGCGCATCGCCGTCAAGCGGCTCGAGGGCGGGGTGTTCTCGGGCCACGCCCACACCCGCCTGCGCGCCGGCGACATGCTCGAGGTGATGACGCCGACGGGGCGCTTCCACACCCCGCTCGACCCGGCGAGCGCCCGCCACCACGTCGCCATCGCCGCGGGCAGCGGCATCACCCCGGTGCTCTCGATCATCGCCACCACCCTGGCGGTCGAGCCGCGCAGCCGGGTGACCCTGCTCTACGGCAACCGCACCAGCGCCGGCATCATGTTCCTCGAGGAGCTCTTCGACCTCAAGAACCGCCATCCGGAGCGGTTCCAGCTGGTCAACGTGCTCTCCCGCGAGCGCCTCGACGCCGAGCTGCTCAGCGGGCGGATCGACGCGCAGCGGCTGGGACGACTGCTCGACGCGCTGCTGCCCGGCGGCGCCGACGAGTGGTTCGTCTGCGGCCCGCGGGCGATGATCGAGGGGGCCCGCGCCACCCTCCTGGAGCGCGGGGTCGAGGCGGCGCGGATCCACAGCGAGCTCTTCCACTCCGGCCGCGATCCCGGCCGGGCGCCCGCCGCTCCCGCCGCCGCCGGCGCCGGCGAGAGCCGGGTCACGATCCTGCTCGACGGCCGCAGCTCGACGGTGACCCTCGCCGCCGCCGGCGAGCCGATCCTCGACGCCGCGCTGCGAGTCCGCGCCGACGCCCCCTTCGCCTGCAAGGACGGCGTCTGCGGCACCTGCCGCGCGCGGGTGGTGAGCGGCCGGGTGAGCATGGACGGCAACCAGGCGCTCGAGCCCGACGAGGTCGCCGCCGGCTTCGTCCTCGCCTGCCAGTCGCATCCCGTGACCCCGGAGGTCACGCTCGACTTCGACGGCTGACCTCCAGGGGGACGGCTGTCATCGCGAAGCGATGATGGCCTGGGGGAGTCCCCCGACTATTTCAGCGCGTCAGCGCTGAGAGGGTGAGCTGTCGGACGGTGGGGCGATCTCCCCCGGCGGCCGCGGTGGGGCGAGGCTGAGGGTGCTCTCGGCGAAGCTCTCCTGGAGGAAGCGGCCGTGGGCGGCGAGGCGGTCGCTGTCGCCGGCGAGCATGGCGTCGCGGACCTCGCCGAGCTTGCCCTCGAGCAGCTCGAGCTGGCCGCGAACCATCTGCAGCGGGGTGCGGCCGTCGGCGAGGCGGTGCTCGGCGGCATAGGTCGGGGGCAGCCGCAGGTAGCCGTCGACGGTGGCGGGGAGATAGTCGCAGGCCATCCGCGAGAGCACGAAGACGTCCTCGCTCGCCCCCGGCTGCTCGACGGCGCGGTCGAGCAGCTCGCGGATGCCGGTGCTGATCCGCTGCACGCTGGCGCCGACGTCGGCGGGCAGCCTCCCGGCGACGCGGCGCTGCAGGCGGCTCAGCCCGCGGCGCACCTCGTCGGCGTCGAGGACGGCGGTGCCACCCGGCGCGCCGAGGCGCCGCCGGTCGGCCGGCGCCACCAGCGCCCCCACGCCGTAGAGCGCGGGGATCACCAGCGGCCAGAGCGGGCCCAGCACCCCGATGAGGGTGAGCAGCACGCCGGCCACGGCGAGCGCCAGCCCGGTGAGGTTCTTGGTCGAGGTGGCGTAGGCGCCGAGGCGATCGCGGGTCACTGGTAGCCGCGGATCTCCCGGAAGGTCTGCGCCAGCGAGGTGCGCCCGTCGAAGACCTTCCCCCCGGTCGCGGTGGCGATCTGGCCGAGCTGGACCGGATCTCCCTCGCCGAAGAGGATCGGGAACGCGGGGACGCCGAGCAGCCCGAGACGGCGCACCGTGCCGAGGAAGTCGCTGCTGCTCTCCCCCGAGTTGTTCTCGCCGTCGGTCATCAGCACGACCGAGAAGAAGTCCGTGGGCGCCGCCGGGCGGCGCTGCCCGACCAGCTGGTAGGCGCGGTCCATCGCCGAGTAGATGGCGGTGTTGCCGCCGGCCTGGAGGGAGTGCACGTAGGCCTTGATCGGCGCCACCGCCGCGGGGTCGGAGGCGTCGGCGACGGTGAAGTCGCGCACCTCCTGCACGTCGGTGCTGAAGGTGACGATCGTCACCCGCTCGCGGCTGCGGAAGCGGGCGAAGCGCGCCGTCCCCGTCGCCGCCGGGTCGGTGAGCACGTCGAAGGCCGCCTTGAGGCCGTTCAGCCGGTCGCCGTCCATCGAGCCGCTGAGATCGAGGACGTAGACGGTCTGCGCCGGCTTGGTGAAGACGTCGAGGTAGCGCTCGATGAGGGTGTCGACGACCGAGAGCTGGCCGGGGAAGGGCAGCTCGACCAGGGTGGTGGCGGGAAAGCGCGAGTCCAGGGGCACCGAGGTGCTGGTCGGGCGCCGGTTGGTCTGGGTCATCAGCCGCCGCTGCACGTCGGCGCTCTGGAAGTAGGCGACCAGCTTGTCGTAGGCGGCGCGCCGGCCGCGGTCGAGGAGCACCATCGGGTAGTCGGCGGTGACGATCCCGTCCTTCGGGTACACCAGGTCGAGCGGCTCCTTGAGCTTCCCGCCCTGGTTGAGGCCGAGCAGCACCGACTCGTAGTTGATGATCCCGTCGACCCGCGAGGGGTTGGCGGTGTAGCTGTCGGCGAGGAACCCCGAGCTCCCCGAGGTGAGCCGCTCGCCGCTGAAGAACTGCTCGAGCTGGGAGGCGTTGATGTCGTTGACGGTGAGCGCGTCCGGGGTGCCGCTGAAGGCGGCGGCGACGCCGACGAGGGCGCTGAACCCCGAGTTCGACGACGCCGGGTTGGTCATCCCGAAGGTGAAGTGGCCCGCCTGGGCCTGCACGGCGATGTCCTTCCAGGTGATGCCGGGGTTGTTCTCCCAGCCCAGCTCGCGCGCCCTGGTGCGCCCCACCCCGAGCACCACCGGGCTCAGCGCGATCCGCTGCTGGGCGGCGATCCGCGACGCCCCCCCGGGGAGCAGCGAGAGGTACCGGGTCGAGCTGAACCAGGCGATGGCGTCGTTGCCGGCGCCGCCGCCGGCGATCCTCTCGGCGCCGTCGAGGGTGCCGACGTAGTCGAAGACCAGGTTGATCCCCGTCCTGGCGCGAACGTCGGAGAAGAACGGCTCGACGTCCTTCAGCTCGCTCCCGGCGAGCACGTGGATGGTGTTGGCCGGCTCCGGCGACGGCCCCGAGCCGCCGCTCGAGGATCCGCAGCCGGCGAGCCCGACGGCGAGGACCGCCGCCAGCGTGCGACCCAGCGACGCCCCGGCGCGCATGCCGGCGCCTACCGCGGGCCCGGCCCGGGGAGGGCGAGGGTGCCCTCGGGGCCGGCGATGCCGGGGCGCTCCTCCTGGTGGGCGCGCTCGAGGTAGCCCTGGGCGCGGTCGACCTGGCCGCGGAGCTCGCTGATCGTGACCTTCATCGAGTCGAGCGCCTGCGCCTTGAACCCGTCGATGGCGTCGAGCGTGGCGAAGATGTTGTCGAAGGCGGTCTGCAGCTTCTGGACGTCGACGCTCGCCGCGGCCGCCTGCTCGTGCACCCGCGCGGTCTGATCGCGGAGCAGCTCGCTCGTCGCCTCGATGAGGTTGCCGGTGGTCTGGTTGACCGCCTGGATCTGGTCGAGCACCAGCCGCTGGTTGGTGAGCGCCTGGGCGACGATCACCGCGGTACGCAGCGCCGCCACCGTGGTGGTCGTGGCCCGGTCGACGCCCTTGATCAGCTCGGTGTTGTTCTGGCGGATGAGCCCGAGCGCGAGGTAGCCCTGCTCGTCGACCGCGAGCTGGGTGAGCAGGTCCTGGTGACGCTGGCGCACCGCGAAGAGCACGTCGCTCTTCAGCACCCGGGCTCGCTCCGGGTCGCCCGCCTCCAGGCCCGTGATGCGCTCCTCGAGGGTGGTGTCGAGCCGCTCGGCCATGTAGGAGTACTCGCGGAGCCGGCCGATCTGGGTCCAGAGGTTGACCTTCTCCTGCTCGATCGCGCCGTTGTCCTTGGCCAGCTCCTCGCGGCCCTCGCGCAGCGCGGTGATGATCCCGTCGATGTGGGACTGCGCGTCCCTGTACTTGTCGAAGTAGGTGCGAATCCGATCGCCGAAGGGGATCATCCCCAGCAGCTTGCGCGGGCCGCCGTGCATCAGGTCGTGCTTCGCCGGGTTGAGGTCCTCGACGGTGTGGCGCAGGTCGACGAGCCCCTTGCCCACCTTCGACCTGTCGGTGAGCAGGCCGCCGTCGAGCGAGCGCACCGGGCGTTCGAGCAGGCGGTTGCTCTGGCCGGCGTACTGGCGGATCTCGCGGTCGCCGAGGCTGGAGACGTCGCCGACGCGCTTGGTGAAGGCGGGGTCGTGGGGGTCGAGCGCGACCACCGCGTCGACGTAGCCGGTGACCATCGCATCGATCCGCTTCGCCTGCTCGGGGTCGACCGGGACCGCCTTGCCCGCCTGCTCGGGGGTCAGGGCGGTGACCGGCTGCGGCGGGGTCAGGGTGAGGCCGGGCTCGCTGGCGTCGCTCACGAGGGGGTTGCCTCCATGGTGTACCGGGCGGCGATGGCGCTGATGAGGTGGTCGAGCACCTCGAAGACGGGCGGGTCGACGACGTCGACCAGGCCGGGCAGGGGGGGCAGCTTCTGCTGCTGCGCGAAGCTGGCGGCGTAGGCGGCGTCGCCGGTGCGGAAGCCGTATCTCACCGCGAGGTGCTGGAGCTCCGGGTCGTTCGTCAGGAGCTGCCCGACGCTGTCGCCCCGTGCGGTGAGGGGCACGAAGGTGTGCTTCGAGTAGACCGTCGGCGAGGGGTAGGCGAGCATCCGTTGGTCGGCGGTGATCGCGGGGTCGTGGGCGATCTGCTCGCCACGGAACTGGGCCTCATAGATCATCACCATCGGCGCCTTCCCCAGCCCGAGGGTGAGGTAGTCCTGGAAGGGGGCCTCCGAGGACGAGGCGATGAACCCCTGTTCGAGGAAGAGCGGGGCCGTCTGGCCGACCACGGCGTCGGCCGCGCCGACGTCGCCGAGGATGTTGTCGTGGTTGGCGACGTAGCTCGCCAGGCTGAGGTACATCGCCGCGGAGTTCGAGGTGCGCACATCGGTGGTGCTGATCAGGATGGACCGGTTGACGTTGTAGGCAGGATTGTTCGGCAGGTCGCTCCACCGCCTGTGGGCCTGCTCGAGCCGGAGGTACCCCGCGATGTCGAGCGCGAGGTGGCCGTCGCCGGGGCTGGTGCGCATCACCCCGGCGGCGGTGAGCAGGTCGACGATCGGCTTGAAGGTGGCCACCGCCATGGGGGTGAAGAAGGGGACGTAGGCGGCCCGGGCCTTCGCCTTGTCCTTGATCGCCTGGCCCTGGGGGGCGCCGGCGGGGAAGGCGAAGTCGTAGCGGGAGAGATCGGTGCTGGTCACCATCTCCCGCGACCCCGCGGTGTCGACCTGGACCTGGAGGCCGTGCCGGGCGAAGGCCGCCTGCACCTGCGAATCCGCGAAGAAGGGGGCCTTCTCGCTGCCGATCACCCCGTGGACGGTCACCCCGGCGCTCGCCGACGGGCTCGCCCCGGGGGCGCCCGGGCCGGAGCGCCCCCGCGCCACGGCGACGCCGATGCCCACCAGGAGCAGAACCGCCAGGACGATGCTCAGGGCGCGCCGGTTCACGCCCGCCAGCGTGCCATACGCCGGGGCCCAGGGGCATGAAGGGCGCCGCCTCCCGCCCTTTGCCAGCCCTTAACCGCCTGCCCACGGACTGCAATCCTGCTGGGCCCCCCCGGTGTGCTCACATGGCCTTCGGTCATCTAGACAAGGCACGAGAGAGGGGCGATGGACATGAGAGGACTGCACTTCGCCGCCACTTCGATCCTGCTCGCCGGCGTGCTCGCCGGCTGTGGCGGCGGCACCACCCCCACCACCGCGGCGACCAATGCGGGCTCCGCCTGTCCCAACAACGGCACGGTGCGGATGGGCGTCGAGCCCTACGACGACGCCGCCATCCTGGTCCCCGTCTTCCAGCAGCTCGCCACGGCGCTGGGGAAGAAGCTCGGCTGCACCATCGAGCTGACGCCCACCACCAACTACACCGCCGAGATCGAGGCGATGCGCAACGGCAAGCTCGAGCTCGGCGAGTTCGGGCCGCTCGGCTACGTGCTCGCCCACCAGATCGCCAGGGCGCAGGCGATCGCCACCTTCACCGACAGGAGCGGCGCGCCGGCCACCTACACCGCCAGCATCGTCACCTGGAACGGGTCGCCGATCACCAGGCTCGCCGACGTCACCGGGCACTCGTTCGCCTACAGCGACGCGGCGTCGACCTCGGGGCACCTCTTCCCCGCGTACGCGCTGAAGAAGGCCGGCATCGACCCCGACAGCGGGGTCCAGGCGATCTACGCGGGCAGCCACACCGCCTCCTTCGAGGCGATCCGCAATCACAAGGTGGACGCCGGCGAGCTGAACAGCAACACCATCACCACCGCGACCGCGCAGGGCACCTACACCGCCGCCGACTTCCCCACGCTCTGGCAGTCGGACCCCATCCCCCAGGACCCGATCGCGGTGCGCGGTGACCTGCCGGCCGCCTTCGTGAGCAGGCTGACCACCGCGCTGACATCGATCGACCTCGGCACGATCACCGACCCCAAGAAGGTGCTGCTCGGGTCCGGGATCGCCGCCCAGAAGGACAGCGCCTACGACGGCATCCGCGATCTGGTCTCGACGCTGAAGCTCGACCTCACCAAGCTGCCCTAGGCGGTCGGAGGATGGCGATCGCCCCTGCCGTCCACCGCCCGGCGCCCCGCGGCGGTGCCGAGGCGGGACGGCCACTGCTCGAGGTCCGCGGCCTGACCAAGCGCTTCGACGGCGGCCGGGTGGTGCTCGACGGCGTCGACCTGGTCGCCCGCCGTGGCGAGGTCACCGCCATCCTCGGCCCCAACGGCAGCGGCAAGTCGACGCTGCTGCGCTGCACCGTCCGCCTGGTCGAGCCCAGCGCGGGGACGGTGTGGATCGACGGCGAGGAGCTCACCGCGCTGTCCGACCGCCGCCTCCAGGAGGCGCGGCGCGCCATCGCCATGGTCTTCCAGAGCGCCCACCTGGTGCGCCGCCGCACCGCCCTCGCCAACGCCGCCAGCGGCGCCCTGGGCAGCCTCGGCGGGCTCGCCGTCGCCTGCGGGCGGCTCCCCCGCGAGGCGCTCGAGCTCGGCCATCGCAACCTGGTGCGGGTCGGGGTCGAGCACGTCGCCCGCCAGCGCGCCGAGACCCTGAGCGGCGGCCAGGCGCAGCGGGTGGCGATCGCCCGGGCGCTCAGCCAGCGTCCCCGGGTGCTGCTCGCCGACGAGCCGGTCGCGAGCCTCGACCCCGACGCCACCGAGGAGGTGATGGTGCTGCTGCGCAGCCTCGCCGCGGACGAGGGCATGGCGGTGGTCTGCGTCCTCCATCAGCCCGAGCTGGCGCGCTGGCACGCCGACCGCATCGTCGGCCTGCGCGCCGGCCGCATCGTCGTCGACGCACCCGCCACCGAGGTCGACGACGCCGCGCTCACCCGGCTCTACCGGGGCCACGCCTCGTCCGGGTGAGCCTCGCCGCCCTCCCCCAGCACGGCGGCGGCGAGCTGCCGCGCCCGCGCCGCGACCGCCGCGAGCTCGCCGGCAACGCCGCCGGCGCCGCGATCCTGGTGCTGGTGCTCGTCCAGGCGCTCCACGTCACCAGGTTCCAGCCCACCGAGATCGTCGCCGGGGTCGGCGGCATCTACGACATCCTCCGCCGGGGCACGCCGCCCGACCTCACCGACCTGCAGCCGGCGCTGGGCGCGGCGCTCGAGACCTTCGACGTGGCCCTGCTCGGCACCTTCCTGGCGATGGTCGTCAGCGTGCCCCTGGGGCTGCTCGCCGCCGAGAACACCACCCCCAACCGCGCCGCCTACCTGGCCAGCCGCAGCCTCATCGGCATCTGCCGCGCCGTCCCCGACATCGTCTGGGCGCTGCTCTTCGTCACCGCGGTGGGGCTCGGCCCGTTCCCGGGCACGCTCGGCCTCGGGGTGCACTCCGTGGGCATCCTCGGCCGCCTCTACGCCGAGTGCATCGAGGACATGGACATGGGACCGGTGCACGTGCTCCGCGTCGGCGGCGCGGGACGCATGCAGGTCGCGACCCACGCCGTGCTGCCCGGGGTGCTGCCCAGCCTGCTGGGGCTCACCCTCTACCGTTTCGACACCAACCTGCGCGCCACCATCGCGCTCGGCTTCGTCGGCGGCGGCGGGCTGGGGCTGCAGATCTTCACCACCCTCAACCTCTTCGAGTACCAGCGGCTCACCACCCTGCTGCTGGTGATGCTCGTGCTCATCCTCATCGTGGAGGGCCTCGCCGTGCTGCTGCGCAGGCGCATCCGGTGAGCGCGCTCACCCGCGCGCCGTTGAGCTTGTCTAGACAGGTTGGTATGCTCGGCACGGTGCGCACCCCGGGACCGTCGCAGCCGACCTACCTCACCCTCGCCGACGAGATCGAGGCGACGATCGCGCGGCGGCCGCCGGGCTCGGCGCTGCCCTCCGAGCACGAGCTGGCACGCCAGCGCGGGGTGAACCGGCTGACCGCGCGTGCCGCCCTCGACGAGCTCGAGCGCCGCCACCTGGTGCGCCGCAGCCAGGGGCGCGGCACCTTCGTCGCCCACCGGGTCGAGTACCGCATCGCCCCCGACCTGCCGCCGAGCTGGAGCCACGCGGTGCGCCTCGGCGGCGCCAACCCGGGCACCCGCACCGAGCGGCTCCGCCTCGCCCGCGGCCCGCGCTGGGCGCGGGAGCTCCTCGAGGTCGACGGCGGCGCCCAGCTGCTCCACCTGCTGCGGCTGCGCACCGTCGACGGCGAGCCCGCCGCCTGCGCCGACACCTGGCTGGTCGCCGAGCTCGTCCCCGGGCTGGCGGCGAGGCTGCCCGAGGACGGCTCGCTCCACCGCACCCTCGACGAGGAGTACCGGCTGCGCCCGGTTCGCACCTGGGCGCGCGCCGAGCTGGTGACCGCTTCCTCCGACGTCGCCCAGAGGATCGGCGTCAGCGGCCGTCCCGCGGTCTACGAGCTGCGCGCGCTGACCGGCTCGGCGGCGCGCCGCCGCCCCGTCGAGGTGACCACGTCCTGGCTGCGCGCCGACATCTTCCGGGTGGTCTTCGAGATGGGGCGGACGCCGTGACCGCGCCCGAGCGCCTCTCGGGCCTGGCCGCGGCGGCGCGGACGCGTCGCGAGCGGCTGCTCGGGCTCGGCGACACCATCGCCGCCGGCGACGAGGCGGCGGTGCTGGAGGCCCCCGCTGCGGCGGTGGTCCCGGTCCGCCTGGTCACCGCGGCGGGCGAGCTCCACCTCGTCGACGCGGTGGTGACCACCGCCGCCGTCGAGGTGCGGGGCCGCCGCGGCTGGGCCTGCGTGCTCGGCTGGGACGACCGCGCCGCGCTCGCCGCCGCGCTCTGCGACGCCCTCGGCGGCGCCGAGGTGACCGCGCTCGCCGCCGCCGCACTGGAGGACGAGCGGGCCCGCGCCGATGCGAGCGCCGGCGGAGTGGCCGCCACCCGGGTGGTGCCGGGATGACGGCGCCCGCCGCGGTCCCGGACCTCCACCGCGCCTACCGCGCGGTCCTGGTCGCCGTCTCCTACCCCGGCCGGCCGGTGCCCGTGGCGGCGACCGCGGGGGCCGCGCTGCGGCTGGTGCTGCTCTCGACCTGGGACCCGGGGACCCCGCTGGCCCTCGCCGGCGCGGCGCCGGAGCTGCCCTGGGAGGCGGTGCTGGTGCCCGCCGCCGAGGCCGAGCTCCTGGTCGTCGGCGGCCGCTGCTCGGGAGGCGCGCTCGCCGGCCTCCCCCGCGGCGACGAGGACCGACCCGAGATCGGCGCCACCGCCGTCTACTCCGCCGGCCGGGGCGCCGACCTGCGGGTGCGGCTGCGCGGCCCGGGGATCGCCGGCCACCTCGACACCACGCTCCCGCTCGACCCCGACGAGCTCGCCGTCCGCGACCAGGCGTGCGCCGACTGGCCACGGGGGGTCGACCTGCTCGCCGTCGACGACCGCGGCCGGATCACCGCACTGCCCCGGACCACCCGGGTCGAGCCGCGGCGCTGATGTACACGACCATCCTCGACCAGAGCGGCGCCGTGGCCGCCGCGGCGCGCCTCGCCCGCGAGGGCGCCATCGCGCCCGCCACAGCCGGCGAGGACGACCTCTGCCGGCTCCTCCCCCTGCTCGTCGACCAGGTCACCGCCGAGGCGGGGGTGTTCGAGCCGCGGGTGTGCGCCCGGGCGCTGCGCGAGGCGCGCGGCGACGCCGCCCGTGCGGTCTCGCTGGTCCGCGCCTGGGCGGCGACACTGCCGCGGCTGCCCGAATGCCGGGTCGACGCCCGGGCGATGCGGCCGTTGCGGCGGATCACCCCCGCCTTCGCCGACCCGCCGGGCGGCCAGTACCTCGGCGCCACCCTCGACTACGCCCAGCGGCTGCTCGACCTCGACGATGCCCCGGCCACCGGACCGCCGCCGGGCGACGCGGTCCCCGCCCCGGCGGCGGCCCGACCGCTGCCGGCGGCCTTCCCCCGCGCCCTGGGGGGCCTGGAGGAGCGCGGCCTCGTCGCCGAGCCGGAGGCGATCGCCGGCCGCACCGGCCTTCGCCACCGCCTCTGCCGCGCCGAGACCGGGGCGATGACCGCGCTCGCCTACTCGGGGATCCGCGGCTACGGGCAGCGGAGCGACCCCACCCTGGTCGAGCTCCGCCAGGGGATGCTCCCGCTGCGGGTCGCCCACCCCGACTCCGGCGAGGCGGTGCACGCCGGCGAGGTCGCCGCCACCCTCGCCGAGGTGGTGCTGTACCGGGTCCACGACGGCCACGCCGACCCCCGCCTCAGCCTCGGCGTCGGCGCCACCTGCGGCCGGGTCGAGCGCCGGGCGATCAGCGCCGCCCTGCTCGACGCCAACTGCGCCCGCGCAGCCCACGACGCCTCTCCCCCACCCTGCGACGACCGGGAGTTCCTCTCCGTCGTGCTCGACGGCCAGGAGGCGGCCGGCTTCGTCGAGCACCTCAAGCTCCCCCACCACGTCACCTTCACCAGCGACCTCGAGCGGCTGGGCGCGCTCGGCGAGGAGGTCGACGGGTGAGCGCCGCCCTCGACGGCCTGCTCGCCGGCGGGGCCGCCGGCCGCCGCGGCTACAACCACGCCTACCTCGACGAGGCCGCCAAGCGCGAGGTGCGCCGGACCCTGCTCAAGGCTCTCTGCCTTCCCGGCCACCAGATCCCCTTCGCCTCGCGGGAGATGCCGGTGGCCCGGGGCTGGGGCAGCGGCGGCCTCCAGATCACCCTCGCCACGGTGGTGCCGGAGGACACCGTCAAGGTCATCGACCAGGGTGACGACGAGAGCCTCAACGCGCTCGGCATCCGCGACCTGGTCACCCGGACCACCGGGGCCGCCGCCACCACCGAGACCCCGGCGGCGACGCTCATCCAGACCCGCCACCGGATCCCCGAGGACGGCCTCGCCGAGGGGGTGGTGCTCGTCTTCCAGGTGCCGATCGCCGACCCGCTGCGGATCGTCGACGCCCGCCCCTCGGTGACCCGCCGGATGCACGCCGAGGGCGACTACGCGGGGGTCTGGCTCTACCTGTACGAGGATATGGTCCACCACGACCACGCCTCCTTCACCCACAGCCACCCGGTCGAGGTCGAGGGCGGCTACGTGATGAGCCCGTCGCCGATCCCCCGGCACGACGTCGCCCGGCTCGACGGCGCCCCCCACATCTCGCTCTTCGGCGCCGGCCGGGAGGCGACCCTCTACGCGGTGCCGCCGTACACCCGGGTGCGGCCGCTCGCCTTCGAGGACCGTCCCTTCGAGACCGAGCGCTTCGGCGGCCCCTGCGTGCGCTGCGGCTCGACGGGCAGCTTCCTGGTCGAGAGCGGCGGCGAGGACGGCGCGCCGCCCCGGCTGGTCTGCTCCGACACCGACTGGTGCCGGCGGCGGCGGGAGCGGGCGCGGTGAGCCCGGCGGCGCTGGAGCTGCGCTCGGTGACGGTCCGCTACGGCCCCGGCTGCCCGGCCTGCGCCGACGCCGACACCGCCCCGGTCCGCTGCGCGCGATGCGGCGCGGTCCTGGGGTGCCGCCGGCTCAGCCTCGACGTCCTCCCGGGCGAGGTGCTCGGCATCGTCGGCGAGTCCGGCAGCGGCAAGTCGACCGCGCTCGCCTGCGCCAACCTCGATCTCGTCCCCACCGCCGGACGGGTGCTGGTCGGCGGCGACGACGTCACCGACGCTCGCGGCGGGGCACGGCGGCGGATCCGCTCCGACCGGCTCGGGATCGTCTACCAGACCCCGCAGCAGGGCCTCGACCTCGACGTGACCGCCGGCGGCAACGTCGCCGTCCGCCTGCTCGCCTCGGGCTGGCGGGGCTTCGACGAGATCCGCCGCCGCGTCCTCGGCCTGCTCGCCGAGGTCGAGCTCCCCGGCGACCGCGCCGACACCCCGGTGAGCCTCTACAGCGGGGGGATGCGCCAGCGCGTCCAGCTCGCCCGGGCGCTCGCCAACTCGCCCGCGGTGCTGCTCCTCGACGAGCCGACGTCGGGTCTCGACGTCAGCGTCCAGGCGCGCATCCTGGACCTCGTCCGCCGCATCCACGAGGAGACCCGGATGGCGATGCTGGTGGTCTCACACGACCTCGGGGTGATCCGCACCCTCGCCCAGCGGCTGCTGGTGATGCACCGCGGACGGGTGGTCGAGGAGGGGCTCTGCGACCAGCTGCTCAGCGATCCGCAGCACCCCTACACCCAGCTGCTGGTGAGCTCCCAGCTGTGAGCGTGCGGGTCAGCGTCGACGGCCTGCGCAAGGGCTTCACCCGCCACCTCCTCGACGGCTGTCGCGTCGAGGTGCTCCGCGGCGTCACCTTCGAGGTGGCGGCGGGGAGCTGCACGGTGATCACCGGCCCCAGCGGCTCGGGGAAGTCGTCGCTGCTGCGCTGCGTCCACGGCAGCTACCACTGCGATGGCGGCAGCCTCGTGCTCCGCAGCGGCAACACCGTCCTCGACGTCGCCACCGCCGGGGCCCGCGAGCTGATCGGCGCCCGACGCCGGCTGATGTCACTGGCGACCCAGTTCCTCGAGGCGATCCCCCGGGTGGCGGCCGTCGACCTGGTCGCGGCCACCGGGGTGGGCCGCGCCGAGGCCGCCGGGCTGCTGCTCCACCTCGGCCTCGACGAGCGGCTGCTCGAGGCGCCGCCGGCCACCTTCAGCGGAGGCGAGCGCCAGATCGTGACCATCGCCCGCACCCTCGCCACCGGCCGGCCGCTCCTGCTCCTCGACGAGATCACCGCCTCGCTCGACCCCGGCCGGCGCGAGCGGGTCCTGGCGGCGGTCCGCGAGCGCAAGCGCGAGGGGGCCACGGTGCTCGCCGTCTTCCACGACGTTCCCCGCCTCTCCGGGCTCGTCGACGAGGTGCGGACGATGCGCGACGGCGCGCTGGTGGCAGCGTGATCGCCTACCGCGCGGCCCGCATCCCCACCGGCGGGATCACCCGCCGCGGCTGGTGGATCGGCGTCGAGGACGGCCGGATCGCCGCGGTGGCCGAGGAGCCGCCGCCCGGCGCCACCCGCGTCGACCTCGGCGGGCTCGACCTGCTGCCCGGCCTCGTCGACCTCCACTCCGACTGCCTCGAGCAGCGGGCCCGGCCGCGGCCGACCACCGAGCTGCCCCTGGAGGCGGCGCTCCACGACCTCGACGCCGAGCTCGCCGGCCACGGCATCACCACCCACATGCTCTGCGTCTCGCTCGAGGACGACGCGGTGAAGCACCGCAGCATCGAGCGGGCCCGCGCCATCGCCGCGGCGGTCACCGCACGCCGGGGCCGGCTGCGGATCGACCACCGCCTCCACATGCGCGTCGACGTCACCGGCACCACCGTCGAGGCGGCCCCGGAGATCGCCGCCACCGGCGCGCTCGGCCTGGTCTCCTACATGGACCACACCCCGGGGCAGGGCCAGTTCACCGACATCACCGCCTGGCGCGGCTACTACACCCAGCTCGCCGAGCATGCCGACGGCGACGTCGACGTCGAGCTGCGCCTGCGGCTGCTGGAGAAGCAGCGCGGCCGGGGGCGCGCCGCCGAGGTGCGCGGCACCGTCGCCGGGCTCGCCCGCGACGCCGGGGTGGCGCTGGCCTCGCACGACGACGACTCCGCGGCGACGGTGGGCCGCGCCGTCGAGCTCGGCGCCGCGATCGCCGAGTTCCCGGTCACCCTCGACGCCGCCCGGGCCGCCCGCGACGCCGGCCTGGGGATCCTGATGGGCGCCCCCAACGCCCGCCGGGGGATCTCCCACTACGGCAACCTCTCTGCGCGGGGCGCCCTCGCCGAGGGCCTGCTGGACGCCCTCGCCTCCGACTACCACCCGCCCTCGCTGCTGGTGGCCGCCTACCTGATCGCCGCCGACGGCGGCGCCGGATGGGCCGAGGCCGCGGCGCTCGTCACCGAGGGTCCCGCCCGCCTCGCCGGGCTCGACGACCGCGGCCGGCTCGCCGTGGGCTGCCGCGCCGACCTGGTGGCGGTCGAGTGCGTCGACGGCCACCCCGTGGTCCGGCAGACCTGGGTCGCCGGCCGGCCGGTGCTCGGCGCCGTGGCCGCAGGGGCCGGCGCGTGACCACCCCCGAGGAACTCTGCGGCCTGCTCCCGCGGCTCGCGGCCCTGCCGCCGATGGGCGAGCCGGTGGACCAGCTCGCCCACGCGCTGCAGACCGCCGGGCAGGCCATCGGCGCCGGCGCCGACGACGACCTCGTCCTCGCCGCCGCCCTCCACGACCTCGCCCGGCTCCCCGAGGTGGCGGCGCGCCATCCCTGCCTGCCCCACGAGGAGGCGGCGGCGCGCCTCTGCGCCCCACTCCTCGGCGAGCGGGTGGCCTGGCTGGTGGGCGCCCACGTGCTCGCCAAGCGGGTGCTCGTCGCCACCGAGCCCGCCCACGCCGCGGTTCTCAGCGCCACCTCGACCCGGAGCCTGCGGGCGCAGGGCGGGGCCGCCGCGGCCGCCGAGCTCCGCCGCTTCGGCGAGCATCCCTGGAGCGAGGACGCGCTGCGGCTGCGCCGCTGGGACGACGCCGCCAAGGTGCCCGGCGCCGCGGCCCCGGAGCCGGGCGACCTGCTCGACCGGATGCGGCGGCGCTGGCGGTGATCATCCGCCCCGCCGCCCCGGGCGACGCCGCCGCGGTGGTGGACCTGGTCGACGCGATGGGCGGCCACGACGGCGCCGCGGGCAATCCGGCGGTCGCGGAGCTCTTCCACCAGACCCTGGAATGGGACGGCGTGCGGATGCTCGTCGCCGAGGACGAGGGCGGGGTGATCGGGTACGCCGAGGTGCAGGCGCGCCCCTACCTGCTCGACGGGGTCCGTCAGGGCTGGCTGGCGGCGCTCTGCGTGGCGCCCGGACGGCGCGGTCGGGGCGTGGGCGCCGCCCTCGTCGAGGCGGTCGACGTGGCCGCGGCGGCGCTCGGCTGCGACCAGGTCACCCTCGAGTCGTCCTCCTTCCGCTCCGAGGCGCACCGCTTCTACCGCGCCCGCGGCTTCGACGAGGTCCGGCCGGCGCTCCGTTTCCAACGCCCGGTCCGGGGCGGGAGGTGAAGGTGCGTCACCCGCTCGTTAATCGCAGAATCTCCCCACGGACACGCGTGGTGCCGCAGCATTGGTGCCGGGGTCGGCAGAATGCGGGAGGGGGATCCGTGGTCACCGTGTGGGCGGAGCCGTGAGCGACACCGTTCAGCCTTCGATGCGCCGGGTTCTCGACGAGGAGCTGGTGCAGGTCCGCGAGCTCGCGCTGCGGATGGCCGAGTTCGTCGAGGCCGCCATCCCGCGCGCGATCGCGGCCCTGGTCCAGGCGGACCGCTCCCAGTGCGACGCCGTCATCGCCGGCGACGCCGAGCTCAACGCCCTGCAGGTCGAGCTGCGCGAGCTCTGCACCGTCACCATCCTCACCCAGGCGCCGGTGGACGGCGACCTGCGCCGGCTCCTCGCCTACCTGCACATGTCGACCGAGCTCGAGCGCATGGGCGACCACTGCGTGAGCATCGCCCGGATCGGCTCGCAGCTGGTCGACGAGCCCGCCGACCGGGATCTCTCCGACCTGGGCCGGATGGCCGAGCTCTGCCGGGTGCAGGTCAGCGAGATGCTCGACGCCGCCGTCGACGGCGACGCCGAGGCGGCCCGGACCGTCGCCTCCCACGACGACCGGGTCGACCGCCTGTACCGCCGCATCTTCGACGAGGAGGTGCGCGCCTGCAGCACGGGCGAGGACACCGGCAGCCGGGCCACCCGGCTCACCATGGCGGCACACCACCTCGAGCGCATCGCCGACCGGGTCACCAACGTCGGCGAGGACATCGTCTACCTGGAGACCGGAGCGATCGAGGAGCTGGGCTGAGATGGACACCTCCACCGAGACGACCGGCGCCGCGCAGGCCACCGACCACAACGGCGCCAAGGCGGCCCCACCCCAGGGTGGCGCCCGGTTCCTCAACCGCCACCTCGACTGGCTGGAGTTCAACGCCCGGGTGCTCGCCCTCGCCGGCAACCCCGAGCTGCGCCCGCTCGAGCGCGCCAAGTTTCTGGCCATCTTCAGCTCCAACCTCGACGAGTTCTTCGCGGTGCGCGTCGCCGGCCTGCACGCCCGGGCGTCGGCCGGAGTCCGCACCCTCTCCCCCGACGGCCTCACCCCGGCCGAGCAGCTGGCGCGCATCCGCGAGCGGGTGATCCGGCTCTATGCCGAGCAGGCGCGCGTCTTCGCCGAGGTGACCGCCCGGCTCGGCCAGGCCGGGGTGCGCTACAGCACCTATGAATCGCTCGACGACGACGATCGCGCCCACCTCGACCGCGTCTTCGACGCCCAGGTCTTCCCGGTGCTCACCCCGCTGGCGGTGGACCCAGCCCATCCCTTCCCGTACATCAGCAGCCTCTCGCTCAACCTCGCCGTGGTGGTCGCCGACCCCGACAGCGACGTCACCCGGATCGCCCGGGTCAAGGTCCCGCAGCTGCTGCCGCGCTTCATCGTCCTCCCCGACCAGGAGCGCTTCGTCCCCCTCGAGCAGGTGATCGCCGCGCACCTCGACCGCCTCTTCCCGGGGATGCGGGTGCTCAGCAACCACCCGTTCCGGGTCACCCGCAACGCCGACTTCCTCGCCGACGAGCGCGGCGACGACGTGATGAGCGCCGTCGAGGCGATCCTGCGGCTGCGCCGGCATTCGCCGACGGTGATGCGCCTGGAGATCGACGCGACGATGTCCGCCGAGGTGCTCGAGCTGCTCACCCGCGAGCTCGAGCTCGGGCCGGACGTCATCTACCAGGTCGACGGTGCGCTCGACCTCAGCGGCCTCTGGGGGCTGTACAAGCTCGACCGCCCCGAGCTCAAGGCCGAGCCCTACGAGCCCGTCACCCAGCCACGGCTGCGCGGCGAGCCGGGCAAGCCGGTGGACATCTTCCAGGTGATCCGCGAGGGAGACGTGCTCTTCCACCTCCCCTACGAGTCCTTCCACACGTCGGTCGAGGCCTTCATCGAGCAGGCGGCGCGCGACCCCGAGGTCCTCGCCATCAAGCAGACCCTCTACCGCACCTCCGGCGGCGACAGCCCGATCGTCCGCGCGCTCATCGCGGCCGCCGAGGCGGGCAAGCAGGTGGTGGCGCTGGTCGAGCTGAAGGCGCGCTTCGACGAGGCCGCGAACATCGCCTGGGCCCGGGTGCTCGAGCGTGCCGGGGTGCACGTCGTCTACGGCGTGGTGGGGTTGAAGACCCACGCCAAGACGGCCCTGGTGGTGCGCCGCGAGGACGGCGGCACGGTGCGGCGCTACTGCCACGTCGGCACCGGAAACTACAACCCACAGACCGCGCGCCTCTACGAGGACCTGGGGCTCTTCAGCTGCGAGGAGGAGCTCGGCGCCGACGTCACCGACCTCTTCAACAACCTCACCGGCTACAGCCGCCAGCGCGACTACCGCCGCCTGCTGGTGGCGCCGCGCACGCTCCGCCCCGGCCTGCTCGCGCTGATCGCCGGCCAGGCGCACCCGAAGGGCCGCATCGTCCTCAAGTCCAACCACGTCGTCGACCCCGAGATGATCGAGGCGCTGTATGCGGCGTCGACGGCGGGCGCGCAGATCGATCTCATCGTCCGCAGCACCTGCTCGGTCCGGCCCGGGGTGCCGGGGATGTCGGAGCACATCCGGGTGCGCTCACTGGTGGGGCGCTTCCTCGAGCACTCGCGCATCTACCACTTCGGCACCGGCCCGAAGGCGCAGTGGTACATCGGCTCCGCCGACATCATGGCCCGCAACCTCGACGACCGCGTCGAGGCGGCGGCGCCGATCCGTGAGCCGCGGCTGCGCGCCCGCCTCGAGGCGATCATCGATGTGCTCCTCGCCGACGACCAGCTCGCCTGGGAGCTCGACAGCGAGGGCACCTGGCACCGGGTGACCGGGAGCGCCGGCGTCAACGCCCAGGAGGTTCTCGCCGAGCTGGCCCGCGGCACCGAGGAGCACGCTCTGCAGGTGGCCCGGAAGATGCTCGCGCACTCGCGTACTTGACGGAGGCGGCCAGAACCTCGTAGGGTGCAGCGCCCGGAGGCATTGGTGCCTTTCGCGAGAGCGTGCACAGGAAGGGATGCAGGAGTTGATGGCCGCTGGAGCGCGGCTGCGCCGCTGGATGATTCCGGCGGCGCTGCTCGTCGTGGTCGCCTCGGTCGGCGTGCTCGTCGCCCACCGGGGCACGCCGCCGCCCACCTTCCGCACCGCGAAGGTGCAGCGCGGCACCGTCACCCAGACCGTGGACGTGACCGGCACGCTCCAGCCCGCCGCCGAGACCGACCTCGACTTCGGCACCAGCGGACACATCGCCACCGTCGCCGTGCAGGCGGGGCAGCGTGTCTCCGCCGGCACCCTGATCGCCGCCCTCGACACCACCGGCGTCGTCGCCCAGGCCGCGCAGTCGCGCGGGGCGCTCGACGCCGCGCAGGCGAAGCTGAAGCTCGACGAGGCGGGGGCGACGAACAGCGGCGAGGTGACCGCCGAGGGGCAGGTGAATTCAGCGCGCACCGCGGTGGGACCGGCGCGGCTCAACCTCTCCGACACCGCGCAGCTCGGCCAGGAGGTGGTGCAGGCGGCGCAGATCGCCCTCCAGACCGCCCTCGCCGCCGCCCAGGGACAGATCAGCGCCGACGAGGCCACGGTCACCGCCGACCAGCGCAGCCTCTTCGACGTACAGATCGCCGGCCAGCAGGGCATCGCGCTCGCCCAGGCCAGCCTCTCGCAGGCACAGGCCCAGGGACAGGCGGCGGTCGAGACCGCCCAGGTGGCGGTGGTCGCCGGGCAGCGCAACCTCGGCGACGTGCAGCGGGTCGACGGCGCCGCGGTGGGGTCAGCACAGGTGCAGCTGGCCGCCGCCGCGGCGCTGGTGGAGGTGGACCGCCATGCCCTCGCCGTGGATCTCAACACCCTCCACCAGGACCAGGGCCGGGAGAGCGCCGACTGCCATCCCCCGGCCAACGCCCAGTGCCAGAACGACCGCCAGGCGGTCACCTCCGACCAGCAGCGGGTCGACGGCGACCAGCAGGTGCTGGTGAAGGACCAGGGGACGGCCGCGGTCTCCCAGAGCCAGGTCACCCAGGCCCAGGTTCGGCTTGTGGCCGACATGGGGCAGGCGCAGCAGCAGCTCGCCACCTCCCAGGTCCAGTTCCGCGGCGCCGCCGCACAGCTCGCCGCCTCGCTCCGTCAGGCGACGGTCCAGCTCGCCCAGGCGCAGGCCCAGGCGCAGAGCAACATCGACCAGGCCCAGGCACAGCTCGCCGGCGCCGGCATCCAGCTGCAGAACGCCCGGATCGCCTTCTCGTCGGCGCAGCAGACCAACACCAACTCCGTCGCCCAGGCGCAGACCCACCTCGTCCAGGGCAACCACCAGGCCCAGGCCCAGGTCAGCACCGCGACCGTCCAGCTGCAGAACTCGCTCGCCTCGCTGAGCGCGCTGATGAACGGCACCATCCCCCAGCAGGTGGCGATGGACGAGGCCCAGGTCCAGGCCGACCAGTCGCAGCTGAACGCCGCCCAGGACGCGGTGGCCTCCGCTCAGCTGATCGCCCCCGTCGACGGCGTCGTCGAGCAGGTCAACGTCGCCCAGGGCCAGGCGATCGGTGGCGGCAACGTCTCCAACGTGGCGAGCAGCGGGAGCGGCGGCGCCGGCGCGCTGGCGGCGAGCTCGGCGAGCGGCGGCCCCACCGCCGGGAACAACGGGGTGGCCAACCTCACCCACGCGGTCGTGCTGCTCACCCCCACCGCCTACCAGGTCAGCGGCCCGGTGAGCGACGCCCAGCTCCAACAGATCCGCATCGGCGACCGGGTCTGGGTGAGCCCGGCGGGCGCCGGCGAGCGGGTGACGGGAACGGTGACCGGCATCGCCCCGGCGGCGCTGCTCAACGCCGGGGTGGCCACCTTCACCGTGACCGCCACCATCGCCGGGGGCCACCCCGACCTCCGCACCGGGGCCACCGCCCAGATGAGCGTGATCGTCCAGGAGGCGGCGGACGTCCTCACCGTCCCCACCAGCGCGGTCCACACCGCGGGGCAGGCGACCTACGTGCTGGTCCCCCGCGGGGACCGCGAGGTGCCGGTCCCGGTGACGATCGGCGCGAGCGACCCGCAGCGCACCGAGATCACCTCGGGGCTGCGCAACGGCGACCCGGTGGTGATCGCCTCCACCCCCACACACTGAGGCGTATAGTTAATTCCATCTGCGGTCCCTACCGCAGCGGAAGGTTCGTTCGAGAGCACAGGATCGGCCACCCGAGGGCGTTGTACCAGGTGGCCACAGAGACGGAAGGGGTAATCCTCCTCAATCCAGGAAGGGGTCTCGACCGACGTGGACGTGATGCGACCACGTGTGCGAGTTGATGTGGTGCGACCCGACATCAACACCACCCGCCCTGCGGACGGCGTCAGCCGTGAGGATCTGGCACGTGCCGGCGAAATCCGCGACCGCCGCCTCGGCACCGCGGTGCCCGGATGCACACCCGTTGTCGAGTGGCGGGTCCCGCAGGGGCCCGACCGCGCAGTAATCGTCTCAGCAGAGCGTTAAGCCACAGGACCCCCCAGGCTCGACAGGAAGGAGTTGTGCGACGATGCAGACGACCCGGTTCGCGTGCCCGTCTCAGCTGTTCGAGGAGACGTGTCGCACGCGACCGCACCGCATCGCCCTGCAGTGTGGGTCGGAGCAGCTCACCTACGAGGAGCTCGATCGGCGCGCCAACCGGCTCGCCCACCTGCTCCTCCGGCGCCGCGGCGCCGGGGAGCTCCGGGTCGGCATCCTCCTCGAGCGCTCGGTCGACACCTACGTCGCGCTCCTCGCCACCCTCAAGGCCGGTGGAGCCTTCGTGCCCCTCGACCCCACGCTGCCCGCCGACCGGGTGGCCTTCATCGCCGCCGACGCCGGCCTCGGCGAGGTGGTCACCAGCTCGTCGTTCCGCGAGCGGACCGAGGGGCTCCCCTGCTCGGTGCTCGAGCTCGATCGTGCCGGCCACGCGATCTCGACCCAGCCCCCCCACCGCCCCCTGGCGCAGGCCGGGCCCGAGTCGCTCTGCTACATCATCTACACCTCCGGCACCACCGGCCGGCCCAAGGGCGTCGCGGTCTCGCGCGCCAGCCTGGTCAACTTCCTCGGGGTCGTCGCGCCGATCTACGCGGTGACCGCCGGTGACCGTGTCTACCAGGGGATGACCCTGGCGTTCGACTTCTCCTTCGAGGAGATCTGGCCGGCGTGGATCGCCGGCGCGACCCTGGTGGCGGGGCCGACCGACTCCCGACGCCTCGGCCACGGGCTGACCGAGTTCCTCATCGAGAACCGGATCACCGTGCTCTGCTGCGTGCCCACGCTGCTCGCCACCATCGACGAGGACGTGCCCACGCTGCGCACCCTGCTGGTGGGCGGCGAGGCCTGCCCCGCCGGCATGGTCGACCGCTGGTCGCGCCCCGGCCGCCGGATGCTCAACACCTACGGGCCGACCGAGGCCACGGTGACGGCGAGCTGGTGCGAGCTCGTGCCCGGACGCCCGGTCACCATCGGCCGCCCCCTCCCCACCTACCGGATCCACATCCTCGACGAGCGGCTGCAGCCGGTGGCGCCCGGCGAGACGGGGGAGATCTGCATCGGCGGCCCGGGCGTGGCGCTGGGCTACGTCCACCGGCCCGACCTCACCCGCGACCGCTTCGTCGCCACCCCGATCGCGGCCGATCGCGCCACCGCCCCCCGGCTCTACCGCACCGGCGACCTCGGCCGCTTCACGCCCGGCGGCGAGATCGAGTACCTGGGCAGGATCGACACCCAGGTGAAGATCCGCGGCTATCGCATCGAGCTCGGCGAGATCGAGGCGGTGATCCGTGAGGAGGCCGCGATCGAAAACGCGGTGGTCACCACCCTCGAGCAGCACGGCTCCGCCGAGGACCTGGTCGCCTACGTGACCCTGCGCGGCGACGACGAGGGGCTGCGCGAGCGCGTCCACGACCGCCTCCGCGAGCGGCTCCCCGCCTACATGATCCCGGCGCACATCGAGGTGCTCGACCGCTTCCCGCTGCTCGCCGCCGACAAGGTGGACCGCGGGGCGCTGCCCGCCCCGACCTCGCCGCGGCTGGGGGCGCGCACGACCACGCACGTGGCCGCGCAGACCGGCCTGGAGCGGCGCATCGCCACCGTCGTCGCCGAGGTGATGGGACGGGACAGGGTCTCGGTCGAGGACGACTTCTTCGCCGAGCTCGGCGGCCACTCGCTGCTCGCCGCCTGCACGGTCTCGCGGCTGCGCCGCCAGCCCGGCCTGCAGACGCTGGCGATCGCCGACCTCTACGACCATCCCACCGTCCGCGGGCTCGCCCGGTTCGTGGCCGAGCGCCGCCTCACCACCGCCGCGGAGGCCCCCGCGGGACCGCCCCCGATGCTCCACTCGGACCGCCGCGTCCGCACCTGCGGCCTGGTGCAGGCGGGCGCGATCTACGGATGGATGCAGCTGCTCACCCTGCCGCTGCTGGGCGTGCTCTACGCGGTGCTGACCCTGCTCCACCACCGCGTCGACGGCCTCGCCGGCGGCGAGCTCGACCGCCTCTCCCCCGACGCACTGGTGGCGATCGCCGCCGTCGGCGTGCTCTGGCTTGCCGCGACGATGCTCCTGCTCCCGGTCGCGGGAAGCCGGCTGCTGATGCGCGGGGTGACGCCGGGGAGCTACCCGCTGTGGGGTGCCACCTACCTGCGCTGGTGGCTCCAGGCACGGTTCCTCGCCCTCTCCCCGGTCGGCCTGCTCGCCGGCTCGCCCCTGCTCGCCCCCTACCTGCGCCTGCTCGGCGCGCGGATCGGGCGCGACTGCCATCTCGCCACCGGCGTGGTGATCGGCGTGCCCGGCCTCGTCGAGATCGGCGACGGCGCCAGCCTCGGCTACGAGGTACGCGTCCTGCCCCACGCCGTCGAGGACGGCTGGCTGCACCTGGCCCCGGTCCGGATCGGAGCCGGCTGCTTCCTCGGCACCAACACGGTGGTGCAGGCCGGCGCCGTGATCGGCGAGGGGACCGCGGTCGGCGAGCAGTCGCTCGTACCCGCCGGGCAGGTGCTCGGTGCCGGCGAGAACTGGGTCGGATCGCCGCTGCAGCGCCGCTCCGCCCCCGCCCTGCTCGACGAGATGGAGCGCGCCGCCGACGGCCGTCCCTGGACCCGCGGGCTGCTCGCCGGCTATGTCGCCGGTGCGGTGGCGATGATGCTCCTGCCCCTGCTGATGCTCGCCCCCAGCGCGGTGCTGGTCGGCGTGGTCGCGGGGAACGGCGGCCTCGGCTGGGGGCTGGCGAGCACCACGGTCGCCGCGCCGCTCTTCGTGCTCTGGTCGTGTGCGGTGGTCGCCGGCGCCAAGCGGCTGGTGATGCGCCGGGCGCCGGCCGGCATCCACCACGAGCGCAGCGCGCTCGGCCTGCGCAAGTGGCTCAGCGACCACGTCATCGCCCAGACGATCCTGATTCGGACGATCTACGACACCCTCTACCTCGCACCGCTGCTGCGCCTGCTCGGCGCGCGGGTCGGTCGCTGGGCGGAGGTGTCGACGATCAACTTCGTCGACCCCGACATGCTCACCCTCGGCGACGAGAGCTTCGTCGCCGGCGAGACGGTGGTCGCGCCGGCTGTGTTCCATCGCGGCTGCGTGGCCCTCGGACCCGCCCGGGTGGGCCGGCGCAGCTTCGTCGGCAACGGGGCGATCCTCCCCGGCTTCTGCAGCATGGGCGAGGGCAGCCTGCTCGGCCTCCACTCCGTCCCCACCACCGCCGAGGTCGAGGCCGACACCACCCTGCTGGGATCGCCGGCGGTCCGGCTGCCGCGCCGCCAGCAGAGCCAGGCGTTCCCCGAGGAGCTCACCTTCCGTCCACGCACGCGACTGGTCGCGTGCCGGCTGGCGATCGAGTTCCTCCGGCTCGTCCTGCCCCCGGCGATCGCCGGCATGAGCGTGCTCCTGGAGCTCGAGGCCACCGTGCGCCTCGCCGGCGCCGTGCCCCCCGGTGTGCTGATCGCGCTCATGCCCCTGATCGGGATCGGCGGAGCGATGAGCTGCTACCTCAGCGTCGTGGCGCTGAAGTGGCTGGTGATCGGCCGCTACCGCGAGCGGGTCGAGCCGATGTGGAACGTCTGGGTGCGCCGCACCGAGCTCGTCACCGGCTGCTACTCGATGCTCGCGGCCCCGGCGCTCGCCGGCCTCCTCAGCGGAACGCCGATGCTCGCCCCACTGCTCCGGCTGCTCGGCGCGCGCATCGGACGGCGCGTCTTCCTGGCGACGATCGCCTTCAGCGAGTTCGACCTCGTCGAGCTCGGCGACGACTCCTCGATGGGCGAGGAGGCCGCGCTCCAGACCCACCTCTACGAGGACCGGGTGATGAAGATGTCCCGGGTGCGGGTCGGCGAGCGCAGCTCGCTCGGCGCCGTCTCGGTGGTGCTCTACGACGCCGAGGTCGGCGCGGGCGCCCGGGTCGACGCCCAGACCCTGGTGATGAAGGGCGAGTACCTGCCCTGTGGCACCCGCTGGCGGGGGATCCCCGCCCGCGCCGTCGCCGCCCCCGCCCCCGCGGCGGCGATCGTGGAGGTGGAGGTCGTCGAGGTGGAGATGGCGCTCACCGCGACGTCCTCGAGGAGCACCACCAGCGCGGCCTGACCCGGGTGCGACCGCCGGTCAGGCGCCCGGGCGGGAGCCGGGCGGCGGCGTCCCACCCGCACAGCTCCACGGGTAGGGCTTGCAGGCGGCGTCCTCCTCCGCCTCGGGATAGGCGCAGTGGCCGCTCGGCGACCCGGTGAGGTGGTCGTCGGCGTCGGAGTCGCCGTCGCACTGGCCGCTGCGCCCCGGCGGGGCGAGGCCGAAGTCGTGGAAGACCACCGGGTCGTTCTGGGTCGCCGCGTAGGCGGTGTGGCCGCGCCGCCCGCCGCTCGACGGCCAGGTCACGGACACCCCGTCGGGATAGACGTTGGTGACGGTGGCGGTCACCCGGCCGTCGGCCGCGACGGTGACCGCCCCGACCTCGGAGCGGCAGGCGCTGCCGCCCTCGCAGGGGGCGTAGCCCTCGGGGTTGGAGGTGTCTGCGGCGGGGGTGCGCACCTCGCGCAGCGTGTACGTCCCCGGCGCGACGCCGGTGAAGCTCACGCAGCCGATCCCGCCGGCGGCGCGGCAGTCGCCCTGCTGGAGCGGGCACTGGGTGGTGCTCGACACCCGCGCCTTGGTGGCCGCCGGGGAGTCGGCGTGCAGGGTGGCGCCACCGCCGGTCAGCACGTAGCCGCCGCCGCCGAGCGCCTGCTTGCACGAGTCCATGGTCTGGACCCAGATCGTCGCCGCCACGGGGCCGGCGGCGCGCGCGCCCGGGCCGCCGAGCGCCGCCCAGCTCGCCGCGGCGGCGAGCGCCATCAGCAGCGGCGCCAGCCAGCGTGATCTGATCATTCCTGACATATACACCACCGCCATGACCACCCGTGCGGATCGGGGCCCCCGCCTCCCTCACCACCTCTTGATCCGGTGTTCACCGGACCTTCGCCCCCGATCTCGCATCCTGAGGCCGGACGGCGGGACCAGGGAGGACATCGCGATGACGGTGATGCGCTGCTCGACGGTGCGGGGGGCCCGCGCCCGAGGCCTGCTCGGCACCCTCCTCACCGCGACGGTGGCCGCCGGCGCCGCCGCCAGCGCGGGCCGGCCGGCGGCGGCCGCGTCCGGTCCCGAGACCCGCACCCCGATCCGGCACGTCATCGTGGTCATCGGCGAGAACCGCACGTACGACAACGTCTTCGCCACCTGGTCGCCGCCGCACGGCCACGCCCGCACCCTGCTCTCCCAGGGCATCGTCACCGCCGGCGGCGAGTGCGGCGACCACGCCGGGCTCGCCCGGCAGCAGCAGGCCGTCGACAGCGGCGCCTACCGCCTCGACCCGACGCGGACGGGCGCGTACGCCGTGCTGCCCCAGCCCGACACCACCACGGCGAAGGGCCTGCCTCCGAACGTGCCCGACACCCGCTTCCCCGCGAACCTGCCCAACTGCCCGTACCGGATCACGAAGTACGTCCCCTACAGCGCGTACACCGGCGACCCCATCCACCGCTTCTACCAGATGTGGCAGCAGAGCGACGGAGAGCGCAACGACCTGAACGTCTGGACGGCGCAGACCGCCGGCTTCGACAACGGCGCGGTGCCGCCGAAGCCGATCCACCAGGGGGCCCTGCAGATGGGCTACTACAGCATGGCCGCGGGCGATGCCCCGGTGCTGCGCTTCCTCGCCGACCACTACGCGAGCTCCGACAACTACCACCAGGCGGTGATGGGCGGCACCGGCGCCAACCACGTGGCGCTCGGCACCGGCGACGCCGCCGCCTATCTCGACGCCGGCGGCAGGCCCACCCGGCCGCCCCAGAACCAGATCGAGAACCCCGACGCCAAGCCCGGCACCAACAACAACTTCACCCAGGACGGCTACTCGGGCGGGACCTTCTCGAACTGCTCCGACCGCCACCAGCCCGGGGTGGGGCCGATCCGCTCCCTCCTCGACCGGCACCACGTCTTCCGCGACGGGGACTGCGCGCCCGACACCTACTACCTGCTCAACAACTACGACCCCGGCTACCTCGCCGACGGGACCCCGGCGCCGCTCGGGCCCACCCACTTCACCGTGCCCCCGCAGCGCTTCCCCACCGTCGGCGACGCGCTGAGCGCGAAGGGCATCTCCTGGGGCTACTACGGCGTGGGCTGGAACGGCGGCCATCCCACCGCCGAGTACTGCGGCATCTGCAACCCGATGCAGTACGCCACCTCGATCATGACCGACCCGACGAAGCGGGCGAACCTCCACGGCTACGACGACTTCACCGCGGCGGTGAGCGCCGGGTCGCTGCCGGCGGTCTCCTTCGTCAAGCCCGGGGACAACGACGGCCACCCCGCCTCCTCCACCCTCCCCCTCTTCGAGGACTTCACCCGCGATGTCGTGAAGAGGGTGATGGCGCAGCCGCAGCTCTTCGCCAGCACCGCGATCCTCGTCACCTTCGACGAGGGCGGCGGCTTCTACGACTCCGGCTACGTCCAGCCGCTCACCTTCTTCGGCGACGGTCCGCGCATCCCGATGCTGGTGGTGTCGCCGTACGCCCGCGAGGGAGAGGTCGACCACACCTACACCGACCACGTCTCGGTGCTGAAGTTCATCGAGCGCAACTGGGGCCTGCGGCCGCTCTCCGAGCGGAGCACCGACAACCTGCCCGACCCGCAGGGGGGCGACGACGCCTATGTGCCCGGCAACAGCCCGGCGATCGGCGACCTCATGGGTCTCTTCGACTTCTCCCACCGGCGGACGACCCCGACGCTGCCCTGACACGAAGAGAGGGGGTGCGGTGACCCGCACCCCCTCCGCCCGGCATGAGCCGGTGGTCTCGCGCCCGGTCTAGCGGACGTCGAGGAAGGAGCAGCTGCCGTCGAAGCTGAGCAGCGCGTCCGGATGGTTGACCAGGAAGTCGAACAGGTCGCCGTGGAGCTCGAAGAAGTCGCGCAGCGCGGTGTCGCTGTCGAGGAAGTCGAGAAGCTCACGGACGGAGTGGAAGCCGTCGAGGATGCCGCAGTCGTTGCTGAAGTCGCTGCTGTCCTCGTTGCGGAACTCGTCGAAGTGGAAGCGATCGCAGTTCCAGCTGTCGCACTCGTGGAAGCGATCGTCGCGGAAGCGGCCGTTCTCGTGGAACGAGTCGCGGTTGTGACGGTCCCGCCAGCTCTGGTCACTGCGCCAGTGGCCGTCCCACTGGTGCCAGCTCGTCGAGTCGTGGTTCCAGTTGTTGTTGTTGTGCCGCTGCCAGTTGCCGTTGTTGCCGTTGTTGTTCTTGAAGTTCTTGCTGTTGTTGCTGGAGCTGTTGTTGTTGTTGCTGTTGCTGGAGCCGTTGTTGGAGCCGTTGCCGTTGTGCTTCCAGTTCTGGTTCTGCCAGTTCTGGTTGTTGCTGGAGCTGTTGCCGGGATTGTTGCTGTTCTTCGAGCTCTTGACGTTGCCCGAATTGTTGTTGCTGGTGCCGCTGTTGTTGTTGTTGGAGCCCGAGCTGCCGGTGCCGGTCGAGCCCTTGCCCTGCCAGCGCTGGTTGTTGTTGCTGCCGGAGCTGCCGTTGCCGTTCCACTTCGGCGGCGGGTTGTTGGTGCTGCCGGAGCTGCCGTTGCCGTTCCACTTCGGCGGCGGGCTGTTGGTGCTCGAGCCGCCCCTGCCGGTGCTCCCGCTCCCGGCGGAGCCGCTGTTGCGGTTCACGTTTGAGTTGGAGTTGGTGGAACCGCCCGTGGAGCCGCCGCTCGAGCCCTTCCAGCCCTGGTTGCCCGACCCGCTGCTGCCGCCCGAGCGCCCGGAGTTCGACGACCCCGAGTTGCAGTTCGGGAAGCTCGGCGGGCAGGCGGAGCTGCTGGTGGTGCCCGACGACGTGGTGAGCGACCCACTCGGCGACCCCTTCGCCGTGGCGGCGCTCGCCTGCTCGATCGAGCCGATCAGCGCCAGCGAGACCACCCCCGCCAGTGCGACGACCCCGACCAGCGCCCTGGACCGCCGCGGGTCCCTACGTCTCATGTATCCCGCCCTCCCTTGACCGGCGGGAGGCGACACGCACTGCCGCCAGGGTTCCGCCGCTTGGCGAGCAGGATAGCGCGTTGGTTCGTTGCCCTTCACGAAGGAATTGGCGCGAGAGAGACCGACGACATCACTGTCGGCAATGGGCGGGGGTGCAGTCCGCCGCACCCCCGCCAGCCGAGTCGGGACCCTCAGGAGTGGAGGTCGATGAAGGTGCAGTCGCCGTCGAAATCCTCGAGCAGATTCGGGTGGTGGACGAGGAAGTCGTAGAGGTCCCCGTGGAGCTCGAAGAAGTCACGCAGCGACGTCTCGCCATCGAGGAAGTCGAGCAGGGCGCGGACAGTGTGGATGCCGATCAGCACGTCGCAGTCGTGCCGGAAATCCCTGTCCTCGCTGCGGAACTCGTCGAAGTGGAAGTCGTCGTGGAAGCGATGGTCGCGGTCCTCGACGTGCTCGTGACGCGAGTCGCGCTCGTGGTCGCGGCGGAAGGAGGGATCGCCCCAGCTCGTGTCCCACTCATGCCAGCTCCGCGAGTCGTGGCGCCAGGTGGGATTGCGATCGTTGGTCCCGGCGGCCCCGGTCGGCGAGACCGGCGCGGCTCCACGGGGGGTTGTCCCCGGGGTGGTGCCCGGCGTGGTCGCGGGAGTGCCGCGGGGGGTGCTGCCCGCCGCCGGCGACCCCTGCGGGCTGGTGTGCGGCGGCGCGGTGCCGGCCACGCCCCGGAAGGTCGGCGAGCCGGTGCTGCCGGCGCTGTGGGTGGGCATGCCGCGGCCGGTGTGCGACGGCGCCGGCGCGCCCGGGGTCGCCGCCACCCCGGCGGCGCCACCCGGCGTCGAGGAGCCCGCCCGGGCCCCGTCCACCGATCCGAGCCCCACCAGGCAGCCGCCGAGCAGCCCGGCGAGGCCGACCATCACCCCGGCGCGGCGTCGCGCTCGTACTCTCATCATTTCCGCCTCCCTTCTCTGTACGGGTGCGGCCCGCCGAGCCGGCAGGCCACCGCTCCAGGGTAGCCAGGGCGTACCGCCAGAACGCCATCTCCACCTCGTCGCCGTGCCTGACTCAGGACGCGAATGTCGTGGGTTCCGTCACGCCCGCCGGCGGCGCGAGGCTATGCTCCGCGCATGTCGCAGGTTCCGGTCACCCTCACCGTCAACGGCCGCAGCCATCTGCTCGAGGTCGAGCCGCGCACCCTGCTGGTCGGGCTGATCCGCGACCGGCTCGGCCTCACCGGGACCAACGTCGGCTGCGACACCACCTCCTGCGGGGCCTGCACGGTGCTGCTCGACGGCGAGTCGGTGAAGTCGTGCACCGTGCTCGCGGTGCAGGCCGACTGCGCCGAGATCACCACCATCGAGGGGCTGGCGGACGGCGACACCCTCCACCCGATGCAGGCCGCCTTCCGCGAGCACCACGGCCTGCAGTGCGGCTACTGCACCCCGGGGATGGTGATGGCGGCGGTGAGCCTGCTCCGCGAGAACCCCGCGCCGACCGAGGCCGAGGTGCGCCAGGGGCTCGAGGGCAACCTCTGCCGCTGCACCGGCTACCACAACATCGTCCGGGCCGTGCTCGCCGCGGCCGGGGACATGCGCCCCGCCGGCTAGCAGCGGCTCAGCGCCTGCTCCAGGGCGCGGCGGGTGAGCACCCGGCTGAGGTGCCGCCGGAAGTCCTGCTCGGCGTGGATGTCGGCGCTGGGCTCGGTGCCGTCGGCGGCCAGCTCGGCGGCGGCCGGCACCGCGCTCCGGGGAGCGCCGCGCAGCGCGTCCTCGACCGCGGCTGCCCGCAGCGGCGTCGGGCCCATGCTCACCAGCCCCACCGCGGCGCGGCCGATCCCGCCGTCCGCCGGCTCGACGACCGCGGCGACGCCGACGATCGCCCAGTCGAGCGCCCGCCGGGTGAACTTCTGGTACGACCAGCCGTGCCCGGCCGCGGGCATGGGCACGAGGACCTCCACCAGCACCTCGCCGGGATCGAGCGCGGTCTCGAGGAAGCCGCGGAACGCGTCCGCCACCGGCAGGCGGCGCTCGCCCCCGGGCCCGCGCACCACCAGCTCGGCGTCGAGGCAGCGCAGCACCGCGCAGAGGTCGGAGGCGGGGTCGGCGTGGACCACCGAGCCGCCGAGCGTGCCCCGGTGGCGCACCTGGGGATCGCCGACCAGGCCCGCGGCGTGGGCGAGCAGCGGGCAGCGGTCGCGGAGCAGGGCCGAGGTCGCGAGGTCGTGATGGCGGGCGAGCGCGCCGATCGCCAGCCTGCCGCCGCGCTCCTCGATGGCGCGCAGACCGTCGATGCGGCCGATATCGACGAGCACCGAGGGGCGCGCCAGGCGCAGCTTCATCAGAGGCAGCAGCGAGTGGCCGCCGGCGAGCAGCTTGGCGTCGTCGCCGGCCTCGGCGAGGATCGCCACCGCGTCCTCGACGCTGCCGGCACGGCGGTACTCGAAGGCGGCCGGGATCATCCCCGCGCCTCCCGCACCGCCGTCCAGACCCGCTGCGGGGTCGCCGGCATGTCGACGTGGCGGATCCCGAGGTGGGAGAGGGCGTCGACGACGGCGTTCTGCACCGCCGGCCCGGCCCCGATCGTCCCCGACTCGCCGATGCCCTTCACCCCGAGCTCGTTGAGCGGGGTCGGGGTCTCCATCGGCACCAGCTCGAAGGAGGGCAGCTCGCAGGCGGAGATGATCCCGTAGTCGGCGAAGGTCGAGGTCACCGGGTTGCCGTCGGGGTCGTACAGCACCTCCTCGAGCAGTGCCTGTGCCACCCCCTGGGCGATGCCGCCGTGCCGCTGCCCCTCGGCGAGGAGCGGGTTGACGATCCGCCCCGCGTCGTCGACGGCGACCAGCCGGCGGAGCACGACACCCCCCGTCTCGGTGTCGACGTCGACGACGGCGAGATGGGCGCCGAAGGGGAAGGTGGCGCCCTGCGGCTGGAAGTCGACGTCGACGGCGAGGGGGTCGCCCCGCTCCTGGGCGGCCACCGCGAGCTCCGCCCAGGACCGTCCCGCCGCGGGGGTCCCGGCGACGTGGAGGCGGGCGCCGGCGGGGTCGACGACGATGTCTGCGGGGTCGGCCTCGAGCAGCTCGGCGAGCAGCCGGCGGCCGCGGTCGAGCACCGCCACCGCCGCCTGGTCCACGGCCATGCCGCCGACCTGAAGCGAGCGCGAGCCGAAGGTGCCGACGCCGGAGCGCACCAGGTCGGTGTCGTTGAAGATCACCTCGATGCTGTCCATCGGAATGCCGAGGCGCTCGCTGGCGAGCATCGCCCACGCGGTGGCGTGCCCCTGGCCGTGCGGCGAGGTGCCGCTGCGCACCACCACCCGGCCGTCGCCGCGCACCTCCAGGCCGGCGTACTCGCCCCCGGGGACCCCGTTGGTGATCTCCACGTAGACCGAGAGCCCGAGGCCCATCTGCACGGCGTCCCCCGCGCTGCGGCGCCGTGCCTGCTCCTCGCGCAGCTCCGCATACCCACAGACCTCGATCAGCCGCTCGAGCGCGGCGGCGTAGTCGCCGCTGTCGTACACCGTGCCCGTCGGGGTGGTGTACGGGAAGGCGCCGACCGGCACCAGGTTGATGCGGCGCACCTCGGCGGGGTCCATGCCGATCTCGGCGGCGAAGAGGTCGACGGCGCGCTCGACCGCGGCGGTCGCCTCGGGCCGGCCGGCACCGCGGTAGGCCATCGTCGAGGTCGTGTTGGTCACCACCGACCGCGAGGTGCACTCGACCCGGGGGATGGCGTACACCCATGCCGCCATGATTCGCGTCAGGAATGGCAGGAACGCGCCGATGTGCGGATAGGCGCCGCAGTCCTGGAGGACGTCGATGTGGAGGGCGAGGATCCGCCCGTCGCGCGCGCCGCCGATGCGGACGGTCTGGAGCTGGGCGCGGCCGTGGCCCATGCCGAGCATGTTCTCGGAGCGCGTCTCCCGCCAGCGCACCGGCCGCTCGAGCCTCCGCGCCAGCCAGGCGACGACCAGGTCCTCGGGGTACTTGCCGTCCTTGGCGCCGAAGGCCCCCCCGACGTCGGGGGCGATCACCCGCACCTCCTCCGGCCTCAGCCCCAGCGCCTCGCGCAGCCCGGCGGCGGTGCCGTGGGGCTGCTGGGTGCTCGACCAGACGGTGAGCCTCCCCTGCTCCCAGCGCGCCGCCGCCGCCCGCGGCTCCATCGGCGCCGGCGCCACCCGCTGATTGCGGAAACGGCCGTCGACCACCACCTCGCAGCCGTCGAAGAGGTCGTCACTGAGCGGGAAGGGCAGCCGCATCGCCACGTTGGTCCCCACCTCGGGAAAGAGCAGGACCGCGCCGGCGGCCGCCTCCTCCAGGTCGACGACCACCGGCAGCGGGTCGTAGTCGACACCGACCAGCTCGGCGGCGTCGGCCGCCTGCGCCGCGGTCTCGGCGACCACCGCCGCCACCGCCTCACCGGCGAAGCGCACCACCCCGGTGGCGAGCACCGGCCGGGCCATCTCGCGGGTGACCATCGGCAGCTCGGGCGCCTGGGCGGGGATGTCGACGTCCGCCGCGGTGAGCACCGCGACCACCCCGGGGGCGGCGCGCGCCTCCTCGGTGTCGATGGCACCGAGGCGGGCGTGGGCCACGACCGAGCGCACGAAGGCGACGTGGAGCGCACCCGCCAGCGGGACGTCGTCGACGTAGGTGCCGCCGGCGGTGAGGAACCGGGGGTCCTCGGTGCGCAGCACCCGGGTGCCGAGGATGCTCATCGCGCCCGATGGTAGCCAGGACCGCGGGACAATCGTCGGCGTGAGGATCCTCCCGGCCCCGGCGGCGGTGCTCGCCATCGGGCTGCTCGCCGCCTGCTCCGACCCGCCGGCGCACCCGACCGCGACGGGCACCGCCACGGCGAGGGCGAGCGCGAGCGCAGCCCCCTCCCCCACCCCGGCGCTCTCCGCCTACGCGATCGAGTCGCTCCGGGCGAGAAGCTACACGGGCGGCACCCTGCAGATCGGCGCCCGCACCGGGGGCACCGCGGCGTACACCACCCGCAGGGTGACCTGGCCGAGCCAGGGCGGAACCATGACCGGGCTCGCCGACATCCCCGCCGGGGCCGGCCCGTTCCCGGTGGTGATCGTCAATCACGGGTACATCCCCGCCTCCGCCTACCAGGTGGGGCAGGATTCGACCAAGTACGCCGACGCCCTCGCCGCCGCCGGGATGCTCACCGTCTCGCCCGACTATCCGGGCTACGCGGGGTCGAGCCCGCCGGAGCCCGACCTGGTCATGATCGAGGCCGAGGCGGTGTCGTCGATGGACCTCATCGGTGCGCTCTCCACGCTGCCCCAGGCCGACACCCGCCGGATCGCGGTCGCCGGCCACAGCAACGGCGGCGGCGTGTCCGAGCTGATGATGGTGATCGACCCGCGGATTCGCGCCGTCGTCCTCTATGCGCCGGTGAGCACCGACATGGCCGACAACGCCCACCGCTTCTGGTCGCGTCGGCCGGGCGGTCCGGGGCTGCTCGGCACCCCCGAGGACAATCCGGTCGCATATGCCCAGATCTCACCGCGCGGACACCTGCGCGCGGACGGGCCGCCGGTGCTCATCCTCCAGGGGACGCTGGACGAGGACATCCCCGCGGAATGGACCGCGGCCACGGTCGCGGCGCTGCAGGCGAAGGGCGTGCAGACCCGCTTCGTCAGCTTCCCGGGCGCGCACCACAATTTCGCCGGAGCCGATCTCGCCCGCGCCAACGGCCTCGCCGTCGACTGGATCCGCGGTGCGCTCCCATGACCGGTCCGTCACCGGTAGCATTGCGCGGACATGAGCCCGGCGGAGCAGATGACCGCATTCCGCGACCATTACGCCGTGCTCGGCGTGGATGTCGAGGCCGGCGAGGCGCAGATCAAGGCCGCATTCTGGGAGCTGGCCAAACGTCACCACCCGGACGTCAACCCGGGGATCCGGGCCAGCCGCCGGTTCGCGGAGATCAACGAGGCGAGGAGCGTGCTGCTCTCGCCCGCCCGGCGCGCCGCCTTCGACCGCCAGCGCGACGCCTTCCTCCGCACCGGGGTGGCCGCGCCGGCCGGCGATCCGGAGCCGCAGCCCCCGGCGCCGCCGCCCCACGCGACGCCGGGACGCGCGCTTCTGGTCGCCGGAGCCCTCACGGTGCTGCTCACCCTGCTGCTGCTGCCCCTCGCCACCATCCCGGCCCGCCCCGACCCCACCCCGGTCCGCGCCTTCGACGCCGGGGTGGCCGGCGGCCTGGTCTGGTGCGCCACCTGCCTGCTGGTGGTGGCGCTGAGCTGGCCGGCCTGGCGCGGCACCCTCAGCCCGGCCCGCTGGGAGGCGATGCTCGTCGTCCTGGTCCTCTGGCTCGCCCTCGAGCTGGCCGGCGAGCTCGACGCCCACGTCCTCCTCGGCGGCCTCTTCTCCTCCGACGTCGCCGCGGCGAGCGGCGGCACCGGGCTGCTCCTCGGGGTCGCTCTCATGGTCGGCGGCACCGTCCTGCTGCGCCCGCCCGGGCTGCGGAGGAGCGCTTGACCTAGTCCGCGCCCTCGCGGCGGAGCACCACCAGCGAGCGCGACACCACCGGGAGCGAGGCTCCGGCGCCGATGCGCCGGGCTGCCTCCGCCTCGTCGGGCTGGGCGGTGTCGAGCAGCACCAGCCAGTGCTCGGCCCAGCCCTTCGGCAGCCGCCAGGCGACGTCCTCGTAGTGGGCGTGGAGCAGCACCAGCAGGGTGTCGCCGCGCACCCGCTCGCCGCGGTCGTCGCGCTCGGGGATGAGCTCGCCATTGAGCAGCATGCCGAGCGAGCGCTGCGCCGGGTCGTTCCAGCGCCGCGCGTCCATCTCCCGGCCGTCCGGGCCGAACCAGACGATGTCCTTGCGGCGCGCCCCCGGCCCCACCTGTCCCTGGAAGAAGTGGCGGCGGCGCAGCACCGGCTGGGAGTTGCGCAGCGCCACCACCCGGCGGGTGAAGGCGAGCATCTCGTGGTCGACAGCGCTCCAGTCGATCCAGGCGATCTCGTTGTCCTGGCAGTAGGCGTTGTTGTTGCCCCGCTGGGTCCGCCCCAGCTCGTCGCCGTGGAGGACCATGGGGCAGCCCTGGGAGACCATCAGCGTGGCCATGAAGTTGCGCCGCTGGCGGGCGCGCAGCTCGACGATCGCCGGGTCGTCGGTCTCGCCCTCGACGCCGCAGTTCCAGCTCCGGTTGTCGTCGGTGCCGTCGCGGTTGTTCTCGCCGTTGGCCTCGTTGTGCTTCTGGTTGTAGGAGACCAGGTCGCGCAGGGTGAAGCCGTCGTGGGCGGTGACCAGGTTGACCGAGGCGAAGGGGCCGCGGCCGTCATCCTGGTAGAGGTCGCTCGAGCTGGTGAGCCGGTAGCCGAGGTCGTTGAGCCCGTTCGACTGTCCCCGCCAGTAGTCGCGGAGGGTGTCGCGGTAGCGCACGTTCCACTCCGCCAAGCGCACCGGGAAGTTGCCCACCTGGTAGCCACCCTCGCCGACGTCCCAGGGCTCGGCGATGAGCTTCACCTGGGAGAGCACCGGGTCCTGGTGGATGATGTCGAAGAACGCCGAGAGGCGGTCGACGTCGTAGAACTCGCGCGCCAGCGCCGAGGCGAGGTCGAAGCGGAAGCCGTCGACGTGCATCTCGGTGACCCAGTAGCGCAGCGAGTCCATGATCAGCCGCAGCGTCTGGGGCTGGCGCGCGTTGAGGGTGTTGCCGGTGCCGGTGACGTCGCGGTACAGGTGCGGGTCGCGCTCGTCGAGGCGGTAGTAGGCGGGGTTGTCGATGCCGCGCAGGCTCAGCGTCGGCCCGCGATGGTCGCCCTCGGCGGTGTGGTTGTAGACCACGTCGAGGATCACCTCGAGCCCGGCGCGGTGGAGCGCGCGCACCATCGCCTTGAACTCGCGCAGCTGGTAGCGGCGTCCGCCGTCGCGCGCGTAGCGAGCCATCGGGGCGAAGTAGCCGATGCTGTCGTAGCCCCAGTAGTTGCGCAGGCCCCTCTCCACCAGGAACCGGGCGTCGATGAAGTGGTGCACCGGCATCAGCTCGACGGCGGTGACCCCGAGCGAGGTGAGGTGCTCGACGGCCGCCGGGTGGGCCAGCCCCATGTAGGTGCCGCGCAGGTCCGGGGGGATGTCGGGGTGGAGCATGGTGAAGCCGCGGACGTGCACCTCGTAGATCACCGTCTCCGACCACGGAGTCAGCGGGGCGCGATCGTCGCCCCAGGGGAAGAGCTCGTCGACCACCAGCGAGTGGGGCACGAATCCGACGGAGTCGAGCTCGCTCGGCTGGCCGTCGTCGGCGACGCCGTTCTCGACCCTGTAGCCGTACACCTCCGGCCCCCAGCGGATGTCGCCGTTGAGCTCCTTGGCGTAGGGGTCGAGCAGGAGTTTGTGCGGGTTGTGGCGGAGACCCGCCGAGGGCTGGTACGGACCCCTCACCCGGAAACCGTAGCGCTGCCCCGGTCCCACCCCGGGGACGTACCCGTGCCAGTGGAACTCTGTCCGCTCGGCGAGCTCGAGGGCGCGCTCCTGATTGCCCTCGCGGTTGAGCAGCACCAGCTCGACCCCCTCGGCGTGCTCGGCGAAGAGCGAGAAGTTGGTGCCCTCACCGTCCCACGAGGCCCCCTGGGGGACGTGGCGGCCCGGCCGCGGCGCCCGCACCTCAGCCGGGGCCCGCGGGCAGCGGCAGGTGGAGGTGGGCGCCGTTCCGGTAGCCGTCGCGCTCGTCGTCCTCGTGGATCATCCAGACCCGCTGGCGTCCGCGCACCGTCCACTCCTCGAGCCCGCCGACGAGCGCGGTCTCCTCGTCGACGCCGACGGTCAGCACATGGGGCGGGGTCTCGGCCCGGATGCGCGCCGCCAGCCGCGGGAGCACCCGGTCGAAGCGGTCGAAGTGCGGGATGACCGCCAGGTGGGGGGCGACCCCGAGGGCGGGCTCGATGCGGCCGATCTCGGTGCTCCGCGGGTCGGGGACGACGGCGCTGAGCGCGATCGCTCCCGCCGAGCAGCCGGCGAGCGCGGTCCCCGCCTCCCAGGCGGAGCGGATCGCCCGCCACACCCTGGTGTCGCGCAGGGTCTCGACCAGGTACCCGGGGTTGCCGCCGGAGAGGTAGACCAGCCCGGCGCCGGCGATCCGGGCGGCGAGCTCCGGGTCCTCGGCGTCCTCACGGGTCAGCACCCGCAGCGGCACCGGCTCGACCCCCATCGAGCGGTAGTGGGCGGTGCCCAGGTCGATCCAGTACTCCAGCCGCTCGTCGCCCTCGGGGGCGGCGGCGGTGGGCAGGAAGACGGCGCGCTGGGGACGCCCCTCGAGGAGGGTGGCGTCGACCTCGCGCATCACCGGCAGGAACTCGCCGCTGCCGACCAGGGCCAGGGGGCCCGGCGTCATCCCCCTCCCCCGGCGATGGAGACGTACTTGACCTCGACGTACTCGTGGATGCCCTCGTGGCCTCCCTCGCGCCCGTAGCCGGACTGCTTGATCCCGCCGAAGGGCGCGGCGGCGTTGGAGATCATCCCCTGGTTGAGGCCGACCATCCCGGTCTCGAGCGCCTCGACGACGCGCAGGGATCGAGCCAGGTCCCGGGTGTAGGCGAAGGCCACCAGGCCGTACTCAGTGTCGTTGGCGGCTGCGATCGCCTCCTCCTCGGAGCGCACCGCAACGATCGGCGCCACCGGGCCGAAGATCTCCTCGCGGAGCATCCGCGCGCCCGCGGGGACGTCGGTGAGCACGGTGGGCATGTAGAAGTGCCCGGGACCGTCGATCGCCGACCCTCCGGTCAGCAGCCGCGCGCCGCGGCCGAGGGCGTCGTCCACGAGCTCGGTCACCTTGGTGCGGGTCGCCTCGTCGACGAGGGGGCCGACCTGGGTGCCGGGCTCGCTGCCCCGGCCGATGCGCAGCGCCGACATCCGCTCCGCGAGCCGGCCGGCGAACTCCGCGGCGACGCTCTCGGCGACGAGGAACCGGTTGGCGGCGACACAGGCCTGCCCGGCGTTGCGCATCTTCGCGATCATCGCCCCCTCGACGGCGGCGTCGAGGTCGGCGTCCTCGAAGACCAGGAAGGGGGCGTTGCCACCCAGCTCCAGGGAGACGCGGAGCAGGTTGCCCGACGACCAGGCCGCCAGCCGGCGGCCGACCTCGGTCGAGCCGGTGAAGGAGAGCTTGCGCGTCCGCGGATCGTGCAGCAGCGGGGCGACGAGCTCGCCCGGGCTCTGGGTCGTGACCACGTTGAGCACACCGGGTGGCAGCCCCGCCTCCTCGAGGATGCGGGCGAGCTCGAGCATCGACAGCGGGGTGAGCTCGGCGGGCTTCACCACCATCGTGCAGCCGGCGGCGATCGCCGGGGCGATCTTGCGGGTGCCCATCGCCATGGGGAAGTTCCAGGGCGTGACCATCACGCAGGGGCCGACCGGCTGGCGCATCACCAGGAACCGGGCCTGGCCCGACGGGGCCACCGTCCAGCTGCCGTCGATGCGCACCGCCTCCTCGCCGAACCAGCGCAGGAAGTCGGCCGCGTAGAGGATCTCGGCCTTCGACTCCGCCACCGGCTTGCCCATCTCCAGGGTCATCAGCAGGGCGAGGTCGTCGATGCGCCGGACCACGGTCTCGTGGGCGCGGCGGAGGATCTCCCCGCGCTCGCGCGGGGGATGGGCGGCCCAGTCCCGCTGGGCTGCGGCGGCGGCGGTCAGTGTGGCGAGGCCGTCCTGGGGGGCGGCGTCGGGCACCTCGCAGAGCGGCTGTCCGGTGCTGGGGTCCTCGACCGCGAAGGTGCGCCCCGAGGAGGCCTCGCGCCGGCTGCCGCCGATGAGGAGCCCGCGGGGCACCGCCGCGACGACGGCGCGCTCGCGCTCGGTGAGGGTGGTGCCGGCGAGCATGGCTAGACCGGCAGGTTGCCGGCGGTCAGCCACGGCAGGGCCTCGCCCATCGGACGCAGCAGCGTGTCGCGGTGGGCCCGGTCGAGATCCGGACCGGCGACCAGCGCGAGCGCGGCGGCGAGCAGCGCCCGCTCGGCGCGATGGCCGGTGTCGCCGTGCTCGACCCGCCAGGCGATCATCGGGGTGCCGCGCTCGGTGAGGCCGAGCAGCCGGTCGCGGAGCCGGTCCCACTGCTCGGTGCGGCGGTCGCGCTCGAGCAGCCGCAGGGCAGTGCGCTCGGCCTCGACGACGGCGGGGTGCAGACCGCCGTCGGCGTGCCGCGTCCAGCCGTCGGCGACGCGCTCGATCCCCGCCGGGGAGAGGGTGCGGCAGTCCTCGAGCAGGCGCTCGATGGCGGTCTGCCCCTCGCGCGCCCCGTATCCGTCCCGATCCATCGCCGTCTCCTCCGCCGGGCGGCCCGCGGTCGCCTCCCGATCAGCCTACCCATCCGGAGCGGGTGCGGGCACCCGGCGGTGGTTGGCGGGCGGCCGGGGTGGGTACGAACCTCCCGTAAGCTCCTGACCGAGGCCGTCGGGGGCTCCTCTGGGATACAGAAGAAGATGACCGAGCTGAACTCCGAACTCCTCCCCGTGCTGCCGCTCGACGACGTCGTGGTGCTGCCGCACATGACCGTCACGCTGGCACTGGCCGACGACGCCCAGAGGGCGGCCGTCGAGGCCGCGGGGCGGGGCAACCGGCTGGTGCTGCTGGTGCCTCGCTTCGAGGGCCGGTTCGCCGCCATGGGCACCGTCGCCCGCGTCGAGAGCTCCGGCAAGCTGCCCACCGGCGTTGATGTGGCCATCTTCCGTGGAGAGCACCGCGCCCGCCCCGGTGGAGGCTCCGACGTCGACGGCGTCCTCTGGGTGCAGGTCGAGACCATCGAGGAGCCCGAGGGCTCCGAGCGGGTGCGCGAGCTCGCCCGCGAGTACCGCGCGCTGCTGGAGAACGTGCTGGAGTCCCGGGGGGCTCCGGGAGCGGTCCAGTTCGTGCGCAACGCGCGCACGGCCAGCCACCTCGCCGACCTCGCCGGCTACTCGCCCGAGCTCAGCATCGAGCAGAAGGTCGAGGTGCTGGAGACGATCGACGTCGAGCAGCGGCTGACCCGGCTCATCGAGTGGACCAAGCAGAACCTCGCCGACGCTTCGCTGAAGGAGCAGATCCGCAGCGAGGTCGCCGAGGGGATGGAGAAGACCCAGCGCGACTTCCTGCTCCGCCAGCAGATGGAGGCCATCCGCAAGCAGCTCGGCGAGGGGTCCGGCGACATGCTGTCGTCGTACCGGTCGCGGGTCGCCGAGGCGGGGATGCCGGACGCGGTGCGTGTCGAGGTCGAGCGTGAGTTGGACCGGCTGGAGCGCACCAGCGAGCAGAACCCGGAGCACGGGTGGATCCGGACCTACCTGGACTGGATGCTCGAGCTGCCCTGGAACGTTCGCTCCGAGGACAACTACGATCTGGTCGCGGCGCGGCGGATCCTCGACGAGGACCACACCGGGCTCGACGACGTGAAGGACCGGATCCTGGAGTTCCTGGCCGTGCGCAAGCTGCGGTCGGAGCGCGGGCTCGAGGTGCTCGGCGGGCGTGGATCCGGGGCGATCATCACCCTGGTCGGTCCGCCCGGCGTGGGCAAGACGTCCCTGGGCGAGTCGGTGGCGCGGGCGCTCGGGCGGAAGTTCGCGCGCGTGTCGCTCGGCGGTGTGCACGACGAGGCGGAGATCCGCGGGCACCGGCGCACCTACATCGGGGCGCTGCCGGGGCGGATCGTGCGTGCGCTCAAGGAGGCCGGGACCAAGAACCCGGTGATCATGCTCGACGAGATCGACAAGGTCGGCGGCGACTGGCGGGGCGATCCCTCGGCGGCGCTGCTCGAGGTGCTCGATCCGGCGCAGAACCACAGCTTCCGTGACCACTACCTCGAGGTGGACCTGGACATGTCGGAGGTGCTCTTCATCCCGACGGCGAACGTGTGGGAGACCATCCCCGCGCCGCTGCTCGACCGGATGGAGCTGATCCGGCTCGACGGGTACACCGAGCAGGAGAAGGTCGCCATCGCGCGCGACCATCTGCTGCCGCGGGTGGTGTCGCGTGCCGGGTTGACCGAGGGCGAGGTGGTCGTGAGCGAGGACGCCATCCTGGGCGTGATCACCGATTTCACGCGCGAGGCCGGCGTCCGGAATCTCGAGCGGGAGCTCGGGAAGCTCGTTCGGAAGGTGGCGACCGGATTCGCCACCGGGAAGCTCACGGCGCCGGTGCGGGTGTCCGCCGGCGATGTGGTGACCTACCTGGGGAGGGCGCGGTTCGACAACGAGGTCGCCGAGCGGACGTCGGTTCCTGGAGTGGCCACGGGCCTGGCGGTGACCGGCGTGGGTGGTGACGTGCTCTTCGTCGAGGCGACCAACACGCCCGGGCGCGGCCTGGTGCTGACCGGGCAGCTGGGCGACGTCATGAAGGAGTCGGCGCAGATCGCGCTCTCCTACGTGCGGTCGCACGCAGAGTCGCTGGGTGTCGATCCGGCGGCGGCGGCGCGGGCGTTCCACGTTCACGTACCGGCCGGGGCGGTGCCGAAGGACGGTCCGTCGGCCGGGGTCACGATGACCACCGCGATGGTGTCGCTCCTGACCGGGCGGCCGGTCCGGTCGACGGTGGGGATGACCGGTGAGGTCACCCTGCAGGGCCTCGTGCTGCCCATCGGAGGGGTGAAGCAGAAGGTGCTCGCCGCGCATCGCATGGGGTTGACCGAGGTGGTGCTGCCACGCCGTAATGAGAAGGACCTGGATGACGTTCCGGAGTCGGTGCGGAGGGAGATGACGTTCCACCTGGCGTCTCGGGTGGAGGATGTCCTCGCCGTGGCGCTGGAGGACGGCGCGACCGGCACCGGGCGGATGGCTGCCTAGCACTTCCCCTCTCATGGACGCCCGGTCCCCCATGTGGGGGCCGGGCGTTCCGGACGTTCGAGGCGGCCGAGCTACCATCCCGCACCGTGACCACACAGCGAATTGCGCTGGTCCTCTCCGGCGGCGGCGCCCGCGGGGCGTACGAGCTGGGCGTCCTCTCGACCCTCGCCCCCGTCCTCGAGGCGCGCGGTGAGCGGCCGGGAATCATCGTCGGCACAAGCGCCGGGGCGATCAACGCGGCGCTGCTGGCGGCGGGGGCGCACCTCCCCCTCCCCGAGGCGGTCGCCCACGCCACCGCCACCTGGCGGGCGACCCGCTACGAGGAGGTCCTCGGCCCCCTCCTCTCTCCCCGCGAGCTCCGGCGGGTCCTCCTCTACGGCCTCGAGCTCGTCGGCCTCCCCGGCGCCGGTCTGCCGAGCCTGCTCGACGCCGGACCCCAGGCGGCCGGCCTCACCGCGCGCGTCGACTTCGACCGGATCGCCCGCAACGTGCGCGGGGGCGCGCTCCACTCCGTCGCCGCGGTGGCCACGGCGTACCGCACCGGCCGCAGCGTCGTCTTCCACCACGGCGGCTCGGCGCCCGGGCGCGACCCGGTCCGGGGGATCGACTACGTCGCCACCCGCCTCGACGAGTCCCACCTGCGCGCCTCGGCCGCCATCCCCGTCCTCTTCCCGGCGGTGGAGGTCGTCCGCCCGTCCCGGGCTGCGGGGTGGTACGGGGACGGCGGCACCCGGCTCAACACCCCGCTCAAGCCCGCCATCTGGCTGGGTGCCGACCGGGTCGTCGTCATCGGGCTCAACGCCATCGGCGCCACCGGGCGGGAGGGGCCGGTGGAGCGGCCGGACGTCTTCGCGGGGGCCGCGCAGATGCTCCAGGCCGGCCTCGCCGACCAGCTCGCCCACGACGTGGCGACCCTCGTCACCGTCAACCGCCTCCTCGGCGGCCGCAGCCGCGAGGGCCACCGGCCGATCCCGTACATCTTCATCGCGCCGAGCGGCGTCGACTCCATCGGGGCGGCCGCGTCCGAGGTCTGGCGGGCGGAGTTCTCGGGGTTTCGGGGGCTGCGCCGCTGCCGCGACCTCCACCTCCTCGGTCGCATTCTCGACGTCGCCAACTCCGCGCAGCGCGGCGAGGTGCTGAGCTACCTGCTCTTCGCCCCGGAGTTCTACGACGTGATGATCGATCGCGGCCGCGCCGACGCCGAGCGCTGGCTCGCGGCCCGTCCCAAGGACGACCCCTGGCGCTGCGAGCAGCTCCCCGGCGAGGCCGCCCCGCGCAGGCTCCCGCCGCTCAGCAGCCGGTCGCGCCCGCCATCACCACGCAGGGCGCGGCCGTCACCGCCGCAAAGGGCTGGTACGAGGGCACGGTCGTGACCGGGAGCGGCACCTGCGGCATGGGATCGATCCTCCGCACGTCCGTCGGCGGCTGGTAGGGCGCCGACCCGGACCCCGCACGCAGGTGCGACGCGCAGGCGCCCAGCACCAGCGCCGCCACCACGGCGGCCAGGATTCGGGCCAGGACAATGCGCCGCATCGACATCCAGAACGCGCCGGACCCGCCGACCTTGCGCCTGGAACCTAGAGCTCGACGACCACCTGGCCGAACGGCCCCGCCTCGACCGCCTCGTGGGCGGCGACGACCTCGGCAAGCGGGAACCGCGCCCCGATCAGCGGCATCAGGTCGCCGTCCTCGAGCGCCGCGGTCACCTCGGCGTTCGCCGCCGCCCGCTGCTCCGGGCTGAGCAGGTAGACGAGCACGAAGCGCAGCACCGCGCCCTTCCCGAGCAGCGCGTAGGCGGGCAGCGCCGGCTCCGGCGCGAGCGCCGACCCGAAGGCGCAGATCACCCCGCCGGGGCGCACCGCGGCGGCGTCGCGGGCCAGGTTCACCCCCAGCTCGGCGTCGACGACTCGGTCGACTCCCGCACCCCCGGTGAGCTCGCGCGCCCAGGCGCCGACGTCGGTCTCGCCGTAGAGCGCCCCCTCACCGAAGCCCCGGTCGGCGAGCGCGGTGAGCTTCTCGACCGACCCCGCCGTCACCAGCACCCGCGCCCCGCCGCGACGGGCGAGCTGCGCCGCCGCCAGGCCGACCGCGCCGGCGGCGCCCTGCACCAGCACCACCCGCCCGTCCACCGGCCCGTCGGCGTACACGCAGCGGTGGGCGGTCACCGCCGGCACCCCCAGGCAGGCACCCACATCGAAACCCACCGCAGCGGGCAGAGGCACCGCCTGCGCGGCGGGCACCACCACCGCCTCGGCGGCGGTCCCGAAGGCGCCGCGCAGCTGGGCGTCGTGCACCCACACCCGCTCGCCGGCCCGCGACTCGGGCACCCCCTCCCCGACTCGATCGACGGTCCCGGCGCCGTCGTCGTGGGGGATCACCACCGGATACGGCAGCTCGCCGCGCATCCCCGCGCGCCGCTTGACGTCCGCGGGGTTGATCCCCGACGCCGCCACCCGGACACGCAGCTCGCCGGGACCCGGCGAGGGCTCGGGGAGGTCGCCCACCTCGAGCACCTCGCGCGCCGGCCCGACGCGACGGAAGTACGCAGCCCTCACCGCATCACCCTCAGACCATCCGCTCCCGCCCGGCCCAGTGCGGCGCCCGGAGCGCCTTCTTGTCGATCTTTCCGTAGGTCGTCTTGGGCAGCGCGGTGACGAACTCGAAGGCCCGCGGCTTCTTGTAGTGGGCCAGGTGCTCGCCGGCGAAGTCCTTGAGCTCGGTCTCGCTCACCTCCTCGCCGTTGGCACGCACCACCACCGCCATCGCGGTCTCACCCCAGCGCTCGTCGGGGATGCCGATGACCGCGCACTCCGAGACCGCGGGATGGCGCAGCAGCACCTCCTCGATCTCGCGCGGGTAGACGTTGAGGCCGCCGGAGATGAGCATGTCCTTGGAGCGGTCCATGATGAACAGGTAGCCGTGCTCGTCGAGGCGGCCGATGTCGCCGGTGTGGAGCCAGCCGTTGCGCAGCGTCTCGGCGGTGGCCTCGGGACGCTCCCAGTAGCCGTTCATGAGCGCCGGTCCGCGCACGCAGATCTCGCCGACCTCGTCGGGTCCCAGGGGGCGGTCCTCGGCGTCGAGGATGGCGACCTCCATCCCCGAGCGCACGTGCCCGCAGGACGCCAGCCGCTCGCTCCCCGGCCCCTCGAGGACGTGCTCCTCGCGGCGGAGATAGGTTGCAGTCATCGGCGACTCGGTCTGGGCGAAGAGCTGCACGAACACCGGTCCGATGCGGCGGATCGCCTCCTTGAGGTGCTCGACGTGCATCGGCGCGCCACCGTAGACGATGGTGCGCACCGTCGAGAGGTCGGCGCCGGCCAGTCCAGGATGGTCGAGGACCATCTTGATCTGGGTCGGCACCAGCCAGGTGTGCGTCACCCGCTCACGCCTGATGGTGTCGAGGAAGCGCTGCGGGTCGAAGCCGAAGGGCTGGAGCAGCACCTGGGTGCAGGCCTTCATGGTGAAGGCGAGCGCCATGATGCCGGCCCCGTGGGTCAGCGGCGCGGCGTAGAGGCCGACGTCCTCTGGCTCGAGCCGCTGCAGGTCGGCCAGCCAGGTCACCGCCACATAGGTGAGGCAGCCGTGCGAGAGCATCGCCCCCTTGGGACGCCCGGTGGTCCCCGACGTGTAGGCGATCCAGGCGACGTCGGAGTCGGCGACCCGCACCGCCGGCGCCGCACGGCCGGCGTGCTCGGCGGCCAGGGCGTCGAGGTCGACGGCGCCGTCGCCGCCGCCCTCCAACACCAGCGTCTCCACCTCGATGCGCTCGCGCATGCCGGTCAGGGTCTCGGCGAAGTCGCGGCCCCCGATCAGCACCCGGGCGCCCGAGTCGGCGACGTGATAGGCGACCTCGTCGGCGGTGAAGCGGGCGTTGAGCGGCACCACCGTCGCCCCCGCCTTCCAGACCGCGAAGAGCGCCTCGAGGAGCGTCGGGCCGTTGTACATCATCAGCGCGACGCGATCGCCCGGACGCACGCCGAGGCCCGTGGCGAGCGCGCTCGCCAGGGCCCCGGCACGCCGGTTCAGCTCTGCATAGGTGCGCCGGCCACCGCCCTCGTCCCAGACGAGGGCGGTGCGGTCCGGGTGGACGCGGGCCGACGCGGTGAGGATGTCACCGACGTTCATCGGCGACGGCTCAGTGCACGGCCTGGAGCACGCCGGCGGGCACGCCGGCGCCATTGAGGCGGCCCAGCTCGATGGGCGGCGCCGCCGTCGGCACCGCGCTCACCTGGCCGTTCACGATCGGCTCGCCGAGGAGGCCGTGGTACTGCTGCGCGGCGAGGGCCTCGCGATGCCCGAACGCCTGGCACACCGATTTGAAGCCGACGGCGCGAGGCTGGCCGATCACGAGGTTGTGCGACGACCAGGCCTGGTAGAGCGCGGTCTGCTTGTAGTTCGCCGCACCGCGGATCACGCAGTGCACGGACTTGTGCGCGCCGGTGGCGTACACCGAGTCGAGCGAGCGGTTGACCCGCTGGTTCTCGCGCGGCGGCATCCCCGCCTGGACGGTGGCGGCGATGTCGGCGAGCGCCTTGCGCTGGTCGTCCACGGAGAGCGGCTTGATCTTCTCCTCGACCATCTGCGCCATGGCGACGACCTGCTCCATCACGGCGCGGTTGAACACGCCGCCGAGCACCTTGCAGTTGGCGACGCGCGGGTTGCGCTTGTGCCAGACGGGGTGCGGCGAGGACCAGTTCGACATCACCAGCGACGTCTGGTGCTGGCCGGGCAGGACCACCTCGAAGTGCGCCGCCGGCGGGTACTTCACGTACTGGTTCTGCTCGAGGTAGTGGTGGTCGGCCATGAGGATGGTGAAGATCGTCGCCGTCGACGCCTTGGTCGGCATGCCGCCCCAGATCGAGATGATGTCGAGCGAGTCGACGCCCGGCGTCTCGAGCGCGATGTGGGCGGCGATGTCGCTGGTGCTGAACTGGTGGGCGGCCGACGGGGAGATCAGCAGCCCCTTCTGTGCGAAGCGCTCGCCGAACTGCTCGTCGGCGACCATGCACCAGTCCTGCTCACCGGTGGTGTCGAGGTAGTGGCAGCCGGCGTTGAGCGCGGCCTCGGCGCAGGTGGGGCCGTAGGTGATGAACGGGCCCACCATGTTGCACACGACCTTGGCGCCCTTGAAGAGCTCGGTGAGCGCCCCGACGCTGTGCTCGACCTGCCGGACCTCGTAGTCGGCGGTCTCGATGCCCGGTACCTGCTCCATCACCTTCCGCACCAGGCCGGCGTCACGGCCCGCGGCGATGAAGGGGAGGTTGTACTCGCGCAGGTACTCGCAGACGAGCCTGCCCGTGTACCCACTTGCGCCATAGACGACGACCGGCTTGGTGCTGCTCACTGAACGGCTCCTCCTACCCGGGCCTTCCCATCGGCCCCCACGGGGCTGGTAGTATCTATCGGACGTCCGATAGTCGTCAACGTGGGGGAGATGAGCCAGCAGCGCAAGCCCACCGACGTGCGCACCCGAGAGATTCTCGACGTGGCCGCCCGCCTCTTCGCCGAGCGGGGCTACGCCGAGACCACGATGCGAAACATCTGTGCGGCGGTGGGGCTCACCCTCGGCTCGCTCTACTACCACGTGGAGAGCAAGGAGGCGGTGCTCGTTCACATCGTCACCGACACCGGCGGGCCCTTCGTCCAGGACATGCGCGAGCTCTGCGCCCGCGATCTCCCCGTGGTCGACTGCGCCTACGACGTCGCCCGGCGCTGGATGTACGAGGTCCACCACTTCCGCGACCAGTGGCGGGTGCTGATGCGCGAGGAATGGCGCATCCGCGGCCCCAGGTACCGCGCCGTGTTCGACCTGCGCCGCGAGACCGAGGTGCTCATCGAGGGCCTCCTCGAGCGCGGCGTGCGCGAGGGCAGCATCCGCCCCCACGACGTGCGGCTCACCAGCATGGCGATCGCCGGGCTGATGAACTCGACGCTGCAGTGGTACCAGCCCGGCGCGCGGCTCGATCACGCCGACATCGCCGAGCACTACATGACCCTGATCCTCAGGGGGATCGTCACCCAGGAGGTCCACGCCCGCCTGCCGCTGAGCACGCGGGCGCTGAGCGCAGGTAACGGACACGGAGAAAGGAGACAGGATGGCTGAGCTGCAGGGGAAGAGGACCCTGGTCACCGGCGCCGCCTCGGGGATCGGCCGGCAGATCGCCGAGCTCTTCGTCGCGGAGGGCGCCCAGGTGATGCTCCAGGACATCAGCGCCGGCGTGAAGGAGGTCGCGGACAGCCTGGGCAGCCCGTCGGTCACCGGCGACGTGTCGAAGGCCGCGGACGTGCAGGCGGCCCTCGCCGCCACCACCAAGGCGTTCGGCGGCATCGACGTGCTGGTGAACAACGCCGGCATCGAACAGGTCGTCAGCCTGCTCGAGCACGAGGAGAGCGATTTCGACCGCATCCTCGAGGTCAACATCAAGAGCGTCTGGTTCGGGATCAAGTACGGCGCCCCGGCGATCATCGGCTCCGGCGGCGGCAACATCGTCAACATGGCATCGGTCGCGGGCGTCGGCGGCTGCCCGATGTTCGGCGCCTACGCGGCGACCAAGGCGGCGGTCGTCTCCCTCACCAAGACCGCGGCCGCCGAGCTGCGTGACACCGGGGTGCGGGTCAACTGCGTCTGCCCCGCCTTCCTCGACACCCCGATGGTCACCGACCGCGCCTTTGGCAAGCTCTCCGCGGTCTTCGGTGATTTCGGACCGATCCTGCAGGCCAAGCAGGGCCGGCTGGGGACCCCGCTCGAGGCGGCCCAGGCGGTCCTCTTCCTCGCCACCGACCGCGCCTCGTTCATCAACGGCCACCACCTGGTCGTCGACAACGTGCTGAGCGCGCGCCTGCTCTGATGCACGGCCCGAGGTGGGCCGCGTCCGGCGCCGAGCCGGGCGCGGCCCGACCGCGGTGGCGCGGCGCGTGAGCCGCCCCGACGACAGCGCCGCGCGCCTCGCCCTCGCCGATCTGCGACGGGTGACCGAGGCATCGCGCAGCCTCGTCGGGCTGCTCGACGCCTCGGTCGTGGCGCGGCGCGCGGCCGGCCGGCTCGGCCCGATCGTCGGAACCGACGCGACCGGGGTGTCGCTGCGCGAGGGTCCGCGGCTGATGGTCACCCGCGGCGCCTGGCGGGTGCGCACCCCGGGGGTGCGCGACGGGCTCCAGATCCCCTTCGGCGACGGCGTCGGCGGCAAGGTGCTGCAGCACCGGCGCACCGTGTCGGTCGCCGACTTCGAGACCGAGCCGGCGATCTCGCCGCGGCTGGTCGAGCACATGGTCCACCAGGAGGGGGTGCACGCCATCCTCGGGGTGCCGATCATCCATCGCGGGCGGGTGATCGGCGTCCTCTATGCCCTGAATCGCACCGCCGGCGAGATCGGCGACCGCGCCCGGCGCATCGCCGAGGGGTTCGCCGGCGAGCTGGGTCCGACCCTCGGCGCGGCGATGTTCGCCCAGCGCAGCGCCCGGCTCAGCGCGATGGAGGAGCGGCAGCGGCTCTCCCGCGACCTCCACGACAACCTCAGCCCGCTGCTCTTCGGGATCGGCAGCGCCGCGCAGCGCGCCGGCGCCACCCTCGACGACACCGTCCCCGACCTCGCCGAGCAGATCCGCGCCATCGAGGCGCAGGCGGCGCACGCGGCGTCCTCGCTGCGCGACATCCTGCGCGCGCTCTCGCCGGCGGCGTGCGACGAGGGGCTGCCCGCGGTGGTCGCCATGGACGTGCGCGGCTTCGCCACCGTCACCGGCATCGCCACCGACTTCGCCGTCCTGGGCGAGCCCGCGCCGCTCAGCAGCGAGCAGGAGGCGGTCCTGCTCGCGGTGGTGCGCGAGGGGCTCCACAACGTCGGCAAGCACGCCCAGGCGTCGACGGTGCTCGTCACCCTCCACTACGGCGAGGCGAGCGCCGAGATCGTCGTACAGGACGACGGCCGCGGGCTGCCCGACGGCTTCGAGGTCACCCAGGTGCCCCGCGACGGGCAGCACTACGGGCTGGCGTCGCTGACCCAGCGGCTCGCCCGGGTCGGCGGCGACCTCGCCCTGCAGCGCAACCAGGACGGCGGCATGACCCTCTGCGGAAACGTCCCCACCCTCGCCGGATAGCGCGGGGCCCCGGCTCGGACCGATCCACTAGAGTAGGTGCCGCCATGGAACGGACACTGAGCCGGGCTCTCCACCGCGCGGCCCAGGGAAAGACCCTGGCGCCCGCCGAGGTGACCGCGCTGCTCGAGGCGCGGGGCGAGGCACTCGACGAGCTCTGCGGCGTGGCCACGCGGCTGCGCGAGCTCGGCCACGGCGACGAGATCACCTACTCGCGCAAGGTCTTCGTCCCCCTCACCATGCTCTGCCGCGACCGCTGCCACTACTGCACGTTCGCCAAGCCGCCCGCTCGGGTGAGCGCGCCCTTCCTCTCCCCCGACGAGGTGCTCGCCGTCGTCCGCGCCGGCCAGGCGGCGGGCTGCAAGGAGGCGCTGCTCACCCTCGGCGACAAGCCCGAGGACCGCTACCCCACCGCGCGCCGCTGGCTCGAGGAGCGCGGCTACCGCTCGACCCTCGAGTACCTGCGCGCCATCTCCATCCTGATCATCGAGGAGACGGGTCTCCTCCCCCACCTGAACCCCGGGGTGATGTCCTGGGAGGAGATGGCGCGGCTCAAGCAGGTGAGCGCCTCGATGGGGATCATGCTCGAGCAGACCTCCGAGCGGCTGCTCGAGAAGGGCATGGCGCACCACCGCTCGCCGGACAAGGTGCCGGCGGTGCGGCTGCGCACCATCGAGGACGCCGGACGGCTGGGGATCCCCTTCACCACCGGCATCCTGGTCGGCATCGGCGAGACCGCCGGTGAGCGCGCCGATTCCCTGCTCGCCATCCGCGACGTGCACCGGCGCCACCGTCACGTGCAGGAGGTGATCGTCCAGAACTTCCGGGCCAAGCCGCGCACCGCGATGCGCGACCATCCCGAGCCGGAGTTCGACGAGTTCCTCGCCGCGGTCGCCACCGCACGGGTGGTGATGGGGCCGCGCATGAACGTCCAGGCGCCGCCCAACCTGAGCGATCCCCACTACCCGCGGCTGCTCGCCGCCGGCATCAACGACTGGGGCGGGGTCTCGCCGGTCACCCCCGACCACGTCAACCCCGAGGCGCCCTGGCCCGCGCTCGACGAGCTCGCCGCGCGCACCGCCGAGCAGGGCCTGCGGCTGCGCGAGCGCCTCTGCCTCTACCCCGAGTTCGCGTCGCGACCCGACCCCTACCTGGCGACGCGGATGCGCGCCCCGGTGGCGGCGCTGCTCGGCGACGGCGGGCTCGCGGTGGAGGGCGCGCGAGCAACCCCGCAGCCGTGGCAGGACCCCGACGTCGCGTGGAAGCCGCGGCAGACCGCGCTGACCTACGCGAAGGGCGCGGACGCCGGGCTGCGCGACGACGCGCTGGCGGTCTACGGCGACATCGACGCGCTGCCGGTCACCGCGGCGTGGACACCGCACGCCGGCGACCCCGAGATCCGCGCGGCGCTGCGCGACGCCGAGACCGGACGCACCCTGACGGACGAGCGCGCCCTGGCGCTCTTCCAGGCCGAGGGCGATGCGCTCGAGGAGCTGTGCGCCATCGCCGACCGGATGCGTGCCGAGGCGGTCGGCGACGACGTCACCTACGTCGTCAACCGGAACATCAACTTCACCAACGTCTGCTACACGGGCTGCCGCTTCTGCGCCTTCGCCCAGCGCGAGATGGACGCCGACTCCTACACGCTGCGGCTCTCCGAGATCGCCGACCGCGCCGAGGAGGCGTGGGGCTATGGCGCCACCGAGGTCTGCATCCAGGGCGGCATCCACCCCGGGCTGCCCGCGGACTTCTACTTCCAGATCCTCGACGCCATCCGCGCGCGGGTGCCGGAGATGCACATCCACGCCTTCAGCCCGATGGAGGTGCTCAACGGCTCCGCCCGGCTGGGCATCTCCTTCCGCGAGTTCCTCCAGGAGTGCCGTGAGCGCGGGCTCGGCACCATCCCCGGCACCGCCGCGGAGATCCTCGACGACGAGGTGCGCTGGGTGCTCACCAAGGGCAAGCTCCCCGCCGACGCCTGGGAGGAGATCGTCTCCACCGCCCACGGGCTGGGGATCCGCTCGTCCTCGACGATGATGTACGGCCACGTCGACGCTCCGCCGCACTGGCTGGCGCACATCCGCCGGCTGGGCCGGATCCAGGAGCGGACCGGCGGCTTCACCGAGTTCGTGCCCCTCCCCTTCGTGCACCAGAACGCGCCCATCTACCTCGCCGGCCGCGCCCGGGCGGGGGCCTCGGTGGCCGACACCCGCCGGGTCCACGCGATCGCGCGCATCCTGCTCCGCGGGCTCATCGACAACGTCCAGGTGTCCTGGGTGAAGCTCGGACTCGAGGCGTCGCAGCAGCTGCTCCAGGGCGGCTGCAACGACCTCGGCGGCACCCTGATGGAGGAGACCATCTCGCGGATGGCCGGCGCCGACTGGGGGGTGCGCAAGGAGCCCGAGGAGCTGGAGGCGGCGATCCGCGCCATCGGCCGGACGCCGGTCGAGCGCACCACGACCTACGGTCGCGCCCCACGGCGCGACCGCGCCGCCGCGGCGCTGCGCTAGGCGGCGCCTCCCGGATGATCACCGTCCTCTGCGGCGGCTTCGGCGCGGCCCGCTTCCTCGCCGGCCTGCGCGAGAACGCCGGCGAGCTCTGCTGCGTCGTCAACACCGCGGACGACCTCGACTGGCTCGGCCTCCACGTCAGCCCCGACCTCGACAGCGTCCTCTACGCGCTCGCCGGGCACTTCGACGAGGAGCGCGGCTGGGGGCTCCGAGGCGACACCTTCGCCTGCAACGCGGCGCTCGCCCGCCACGGTCTCGACTGGTTCCACGTCGGCGACGAGGACATGGCCCAGCACCTCGAGCGCACCCGGCTGCTGCGCGAGGGGGCAGCGCTCAGCGACGCCACCGCGCAGCTGGCGCGGGCATGGGGGGTGGCCGCCCGGCTGCTGCCGATGACCGACGCGCCGGTGCGCACCATGGTGAGCACGGACGAGGGCACCCTGAGCCTCCAGGAGTACCTGGTGCGGCGCCGCGCCGAGCCGGTGGTGACCTCCGTCGACCACGCCGGGCTCGCGGCCGCCGAGCCCGCTCCGGGGGTGCTGGAGGCGCTCACCGAGGCCGAGGTGGTCGTGCTGGCGCCGAGCAACCCGGTGAGCAGCCTGGGCCCGATCCTGGAGCTGGCCGGGGTGCGCGCGGCGCTGCGTGCGCGCCCGGGCGGCACCGTGGCGGTCACCCCGGTGGTGACCGGCCGGCCGCCCGGCACGCCGCCGGAGAAGGGCCGCGCCCGGGTCCGTGAGGCGTTCCTCCGCAGCCGCGGTATCCCCCACCGCGCCGCCGCCGTCGCCGGCCTCTACGCCGGCCTGGTCGACGGCTTCGTCCTCGACGAGCGCGACGGCGCCGAGGCGACCGAGATCGCCGCGGCCGGGACGGCGGTGCTCTGCGCCGACACCCTGGCGGCGACCCCGGCGGAGCGCACCCGCCTCGGCGAGGCCGTCCTCCGTTTCGGCCGCGGGTGAACCCCGGTTCGCCGAGCCGCGCTTCACGTCACCGAACACGGTTGTCGCCCTGCGCCCCTTCCGCGGCGTATTCTCGGCCCTCGAGGAGGCGGCATGTCTGGCAGGCCCAGGTTCGTCGGACGCGTGGCGGAGATCGCCGCCGTCGAGGTCGAGCGGCATCGCAGCGCGGGCGGCGAGCTCCGCTGCATCCTGCTCTCCGGTGACCCCGGATCCGGCAAGACCCGGCTCGCCGAGGAGTGCCTCGCACGCGCCGCGGCGGGGTCGACGGTGCTCACCGCGCGCGCCCGCCCGCTGAGCACGGTGGCGTCCTTCGGGGTCTGGGCCGAGGCCTTCGAGGAGCACCTCCGCCAGCTGCCTCCCGAGGAGGTGGCCGGCCTCTGCGGCGGGTTCCTCGACGACCTCGCCGGGCTGCTGCGCAGCGTCGCCGGGGTGCGGCGGGTCATCCCCGACCGCGAGCCGCCGCGGATCCGCTTCCTCGAGAGCCTGGGGACGCTGCTCACCAACCTGGCCCGGCGGCGCCCGGTGGTGCTCCACCTCGACGACATGCACCTCGCCGACGCCTCCTCGTGGGAGGTGCTCGAGTACCTGGCGCTCCATTTCTCGCGCACCCCGGCGCTGGTGATCGCGGGAGTGCGCCCCGGCGAGCTCGCCGACCAGCCCCTGGCGGTGCGCGTCCTCCTCGACCTCGAGCAGCAGGAGATGCTCCGGCGCATCGACCTCGAGCCGCTCGGCGAGGAGGCGGTCGAGCTGCTCGCCGAGGACGTGCTCGGCCGCACCGTCGGCAAGGACGTCCTCGACTGGGTGGCGGAGCGTTCGCGGGGCAACACCCTCTTCGCCGTCGGCCTGCTCCGGGCGCTGCGCGACGAGGGCGGGGTGCCGCGGCCGGGGCTGCGGGTCCTCCCCGAGGAGCTCGCCGAGCGCGTCCGCGCCCGGGTGGGCCTGCTCGACCCCGAGGCCCAGCGGGTGCTCGAGGTGCTCGCCGTCGCCGGCGGCCGGGTCGAGCTCGGCGAGCTGGTGCGCTTCTGCGGCCGTCCCCTCGAGGAGCTCGCCCCGGCGGTGCGGCGCCTCACCCGCACCCGGCTGGTCGCCGAGGACGAGCGCGCCCACCGGGTCGCCTACGAGGTGGCCCACCCGATGATCGCCGAGACGATCTACGACGACATCGGCGGCGCCACCCGCTTCGCCCTCCACCGCCAGGTCGGCCGCGCCCTGCTCATCGCGGGGCACCTCGGCGAGGCCGCGCTCCACTTCGCCCGCTCGGCGGACAGCGGGGACGACGAGGCGATCGCGGTGCTCCGCGACGCGCTCCGCCAGGCCGAGGAGCGCGGCGGCTACCGCGAGGCGCTCAAGATCCTCGGCGCCCTCGCCGAGATCCTGCCGCCGGGCGACGCCCGCTGGCTGGCGGTCGCCGCCACCCTCGACCGCGGTGAGTGGGTCGTCGACCACCGCGCCGACGCCGACACCCGGTCGGCGGTGGCGGCCCTGCGCGAGATCGACGCCGTCCTCGCCGCCGGCAGCGGACCGGCGCTGCGGGCCACGGTGAAGAGCCGGCTGACCAGCTTCCTCTCCTGGGGCACCGGGCAGCTCGAGGAGGCGGCGGTCGCGGCCGAGGAGGCGATCCGCCTCTACCGGGCTGCCGACGAGCCCACCCAGGCGCGCCTCGCCGCCCTCGAGCTCGCCTACGCGCGCGGGCTCGCCGGCGACCTCCCCGCGCTCGAGCAGGGGGCCCGCACCGTGCTCGCCGAGGCCGAGCAGGCCGGCGACGAGCACGCCGCCGTCCAGGCGCTCGGGGTGCTGGGGACGGCGACCTTCTATCAGGGCCGCTTCGTCGAGGGAGCCGAGGCGCTCGGCCGCAGCGTCGACATGGCCCGCCAGGCGGGCAAGCTCTACCGGGTCACCTGGGGGCTGATGTCGCTCGGCTGGATGTACGGCTTCGAGGGCCGCTTCGAGGAGGCCCACGCCGCCTTCGAGGAGGCGCGCTCGGTGCCCGGCTGGCGCGACAGCAACGTGCTCGAGCTCGAGTCCCACGTGCGCTGGCTCGCCGGCGACTACGCCGGCGCGCTCGCCTGCGCCCACGAGGCGGTGGTGCTCAACCCCGGCGGCCTGAGCCGGCGCCGCGCCGCCGGGCTCTGCTTCGCGGCGCTGAGCGCGGTCGAGACCGCCCAGCTCGACGAGGCGCGGCGCAACGTCGCGACCGTGGCGCGGATCTACGGCGACCGGACCTGGTTCGTCGCCTCCGGCTTCGCCCAGCACGCCGCCGGGGTGCTCGCCTGGCACGGCGGCCGGCTGCCGGAGGCGATCAGCCTGCTGCGCCGTGGCGCCGACGCACTGCTGGGCATGGGGGCGGTGGTCTTCGCCGCACCGCTGCTCCTCGACCTCGCCGAGGTGTCGGTCGAGGCGGGGCTGCCCGCCGAGGCCGACTGCGCCGCCGCCGAGCTCGAGCGCATCGCCGCGATCGCCGACCGCGACCTCTACCGGGCCCTGGCCGGGCTGGGCCGCGCCTGGGCGCTGATCGGCCGCGGCCAGCATCCCCAGGGCGAGGCGGCCGCCCGCGAGGCCGCGACGCTCCTCCCCGAGAAGGCGTGCGCCAGCCTGCGCGGACGCAGCCTGGTCGCCTGCGCCCGGGCGCTGGAGACCCGCAGCTGCAGCGCCGAGCTCCGCGCCCTCGCCGAGGCGGCGAGCACCTTCGAGTCGGCGGGCGCGCTCTGGCGCCGCGACCGCACCCTCGAGGCACTGCGGGCACGCGGCCGCGACGGGCTGCGCGCCGCCGACGCGGTGCGCGGCGCCGAGGGCATCACCGTACGTGAGCTGCAGGTGGCCCGGCTCGCCGCCCAGCGGCTGACCGCCAAGGAGATCGGCGACCGGCTGTTCATCAGCCGGCGAACCGTCGAGGCCCACCTGGCGCGCGTCTACGTCAAGCTCGGCGTCGCCTCCAAGGGCGAGCTCGCCCGCCGTCTGACCGAGCTCACCGCCTGACCGCCGCGCGGAGCAGCAGGCCGCCGGCGAGCAGCAGGATGAGCAGCGCCGCACCCATCGCCAGGTAGGCGTCGCGCATCCAGCCGGCCATGTCGGGGGTGAGCTGGGTGGCCGCGAGGCTGCTGGGACGCTGCGGCGCCGCCGGAGCCGAGGTCGATCCCGGTGCGGTGCCCGCCGAGGTGCCCGGCGGAGTGGTCGTCGAGCTGTCCGGCGGTGGCGGCGTCACCGGTGTGGCCGGCTCGGTGCCGGTCGCGCCGGAGGGCTCGGAGCCGAGCGCCGAGAGGCCGCTGCCCGAGCTGCTCGAGGAGCCGTACCCGGAGCCGGCGCTGGAGCCGGAGCCGAGACCGGAGGAGCCGCCGCCCGGAGGCCCGGGGTTGAAGGCGGCCCCGTGGGCGGTCGGCGGCGCGGAGAGGTCGAGGGGACCGCCGCAGCTGGGCGCGCAGCGACCGGCGAGCACCGATGCCTCGGCGCCGCCGACGGAGAATCCGCCCCCCTGGAATCCCTGCGGGTTCTGGGCGCCGAGCTTGTCGTCACGGTGGATCACCTGGATCACCCCTGTGACCGCCCGGGCCGAGCCGTCCGGGCCCGGTGCGACGCTCGAGGAGGTGAGCCGCACCAGCGGGAAGCCCGACTTCGCCATCGCATCGTTGACCTGGTCCTGGGCGCCCGGCGAGGCGTTCGGACCCACCAGCAGGCCACGGTCGGTGATCTGCACCGGGGTGCCGTTGACGGTGGCGCCGTCGACGATGGTGTTGGCGATCGCCTTGGTCGGCCCCGGCAGCGCGGGGAAGGCGATGTAGGCGCGCGAGACCAGGTTGTAGATGGTCAGCGGACCGATCGTGACCTGGTGGAGCACCGAGACCGACTCCGACACCACCCCGTCGGTGGTGGGCTCGGCGTGGGAGTCGACCACCGCCTGCTGGATCTCGAAGGCGCCGGGCACGACGACGTGGGTGACCGCGGCGTCGCCGCGGGCGTCGGGAGTTGCGGTCGCCTTCGACGTGAACCGGCCGTCGATGATCTGGGTCTTGGCGCCGCCGGTGAGCGGGCCCTCCCAGGACGAGGTCTGCGGGTTGGCCGGGAAGAAGGCGTCGGCCTCACCGGGGGGCGGCTGGGGCAGCGCGCCGCCCTTGCCGTTGCCGCCGCCTCCGGCGACGCCGTACACGTAGTTGCCGCCGGCGCCGCGCTGGATGAAGGCGGCGATCGCCTCCGAGCCCGCCGGAGGTCCGTTGATCTCGACCTGCGCGCCGACCAGACGGGTCAGCTCGTCGCCGACGGCGAAGAGGTAGCCGGTCGCCAGCTGGCCCTGGGCCAGGGCGTCGACGGCGGTGAATCCGGGGAAGACCGCGGCGGGCGCGCCCTCGTCGGCGACCACGGGCTGGAGGAACCCGGCCACCCCCAGGAGCACCGCCGACATCGCGACGATCGGCCTGCGCACGTCAGTCACACCTCCGATACGGGTGGGGGCCGCTGCACCCCGGGGAGCGCCCGTCGCCGGGCGCCCCCGGGGCGTCGAGGCGGCTGTCAGTTCACGTGGGGATTCACGATGGGGCCGGCGATGTACTTCCACACCAGCTTCCCGCCCTCGTCCTGCAGCTGCACCAGGTAGGTCGTCTTGTTCGACCGGTGGTGGCCGACCTGGAAGCTGATCTTCGGACCGAGCCCGGTGTCGAACCCGGTCAGCTTGTCGAGGTCGTCCTTCAGCTTCGCCCGGGTGAGGTTGACCCCGAGCCGCTTGAGCGCCTCGTTGAGCATGGTCCCGCCGACATAGGCGGCCTTGGTCCAGTTGGAGTGGTCGATGTTCGGGTAGTAGTGCTCGACCGTCTGCCGGTAGAGGCGGAAGCCCGCGCTCGACGCCGAGGGGCCGGTGGGATCGTCAGGGATCCAGTCGATGGCGGCGATGGTCCCGGAGGCGGTCGGCCCGGTGAAGCTCGGCGTCACCTGGAAGTAGAGCGCCGCGTTGCCCGAGTAGCCGTGCGGGGGCTTGTAGCTCTGCGCCGCGGCCTCGCGCACCATGCGCGCGAAGATGCCCGGATCGAGCATGGTGGTGATGGTGTCGACGTTGTTGACCCGGCACTGCGCCAGGAAGGTCGAGGTGCCCGGGTCGTCGAAGTTGGCGGCCTGCGAGACCACCATCTGGCCGCCGGAGGCCTCGAGGATCTTCTTGTAGGCGTCGGCGTAGGCCTGGCCGGTGGTGTTGTTGAGGTAGAGCACGCCGACCTTCTTGGTGCCGTGTGCCACCTGGTAGTCGGCGAGGTTCTGCGCCTGGTTGACCGCCGACGCCCCCACCGGGAAGCTCCATGCGCCGCCGTACTGCGCCTCGCCCCAGCCGTCGCTGCCGACGTTGGGCACCTTCTGGGAGTCGAGGTACGGGGTGATGGCGTCGTTGGTCGGCACCGACTGGCTGCAGGCCATCGCGAAGACGTTCTGGCGCTCGACCAGGTCGCGCACCGCGGCGCTGCCCTTGGTCGCGTCCCAGGCGTCGTCGCGCACCAGCACGTCGTACTTGCGCCCGTTGATGCCGCCGGTGTCGTTGGCGGACTGCAGGGTCGCCCGGCAGGCGTAGGACAGGTTGGCGCCGAAGGAGCCCACCGGACCCGAGTAGATGCCGATGTGGCCGAGCTTGATCGAGGAGGCGGTCACTCCGGTGTCGGTGGCGCCGCCGGCGCCGGGGTTGGGGACCGCCCCGCCGGGCTTCGGAGGCCCGGGGATGGTGGTCCCGGGCCTGGCGCCCGGGGCGGTGCCGCCGGTCGAGCCGGTGCTGCCGGTGGCGCCCTGGACGGGGGCCGCGTTGGGGGCGGCGGCGTTCGAGGACTGGGCCCCGGAACCGCCGGTGGTGCCCTGCTGGCCCGAGCCGCCCGAGCCGGGAAGCGCGGCCCCGGGGGCCGGCTGGCTCCCGGACTGCGCCGACCCGGCCTGCTGCTCCTGCTGCTGGATCGCCGCCTGCTGCGCCGTGGAGGCGCCGCCACAGGCGGCCACCAGCAGGGCGAGGGCAGGGGCCGCCAGTACGGGACGTGATCGGATCACACCGTCTCCTCCTCCGCTGGTGGTACCGCGCACATCCTGCGCCGCCGGTCGGGCGATGTCGTCCGTAGCCCCTACCGATTGCCCTACGTATCCGAATCGGTAGCGGCTACCGACGACGCCCTCCGGTGGTGACGTTACTGTCAATCAGGCCGCCGGGACCAAGGAGAGCGCCGTGCAGGAACTGCTCCAGACCCTGATCATCGCGGTGATCGCCGGGTCGTTCTACTCGCTGATCGCGCTCGGCATGGTGCTGGTCTACCGCACCACCGGCGTGCTCAACGTCGCCCACGGCGGCATCGGGGTGCTCTGCGGCTTCGTGGCCTGGGACCTCATCACCCTGCGCCACGTGCCCTACTACCTCGGGGTGCTCACCGGGATCGTGGTCGCGGTGCTCCTCGGCCTCGCCTTCGAGCGCATCGTCATCCGCCGCCTCGCCGGCCGCCCCGACCTGCAGACGATCTCGACGCTCGCGCTCTTCATCCTCGCCGAGGGCTTCGTCTTCATCGTCCCCTGGTGGGGGAACACCTGGGGACAGCTCTTCCCCTCGCCGCTGCTCGACAGGACGGTGCGCATCCCCGCGGCCGACTACGCGATCACCTACGACCAGATCGTGCTCCTGGTGGCCACCGCCGCCGTCTTCGCCGGGCTCGCCTTCCTGCTCCGCCGCACCCGCCTGGGGATGGCGATGCGGGCGATCTCCGACGACGGCACCGCGGCGCGGCTGATGGGGGTGCGCTCGCGGCTGATCTCGCCGGTGGTCTGGGGGCTCGCCTTCGGCCTGAGCGGCCTCACCACCATGCTGCTGGCGCCGATCCTCTTCCTCGACAACCAGTCGCTCACCGGTCTGACCCTCAAGGCGCTCACCGTCACCTTCATCGGCGGCCTGGTGTCGCTGCCCCTGACCGTGGCCGGGGCCATGGGCCTGGCGCTGCTCGAGGCCATGACCCAGGTCTACTTCCCCAGCGCCAAGGGCCTCGCCGACGCCTGGCCCTTCATCCTGCTGGTGCTGGTGCTCGCCCTGCGCTACGCGCGGTCGCGCAGCTCGCTCGACGACCGCGCGGTGGTGCGCGCATGAGCACGGTGATCGAGGCACGCCCCGCCACCCTGGAGGCGACCCCGGCGACGCCGCCCTCGACCGCGCTGCTCCCCATCCCCGGGGGCCCGGGGGTGCGGGCGCTCGCGGTCCGGTTCGCCGGCCTGGCGCTGCTGACCCCTCTGCTGCTCACCATGCCCTACGCGCTGAAGTGGGCCGGCCCCGCCTACGCGATCGACTTCGGGCTGATCGTCGCCATGGCGACCCTCTCCATCTCGGTTCTGGCCTGGATCGGCGAGATCACCCTGGCAACCCTGGCGCAGATGGGCATCGGAGTGGTGGGGCTCTACTTCCTCGAGCGCCACGGGGTGCCCTTCCTCGCGGTCCTGCCGATCATGGCGGTGGCCTCGATCCCGGTCTCGCTGGTGATCGGCCTCTTCGCCCTGCGCCTGCGCGGCGTGTACTTCGCGATCGCAACACTGGCCTTCGCCTACCTCGCCCAGAAGACCTTCTTCCAGACCTATCTGGGCGGCCAGGGCGGCTTCGACCAGGTCATCGACCGGCCCTCGTTCGTCTCCGACGACTACCGCCTCTACTACCTCCTGATGGGCTCGCTGCTCGCTCTCGCGGTGGTGTGCGCGATCGTCCGCCGCTCCTGGATCGGGACCCGGATCACCGCGCTGCGCGACTCCGAGATGGCGTTCGCGGTGCTGGGCCACTCCCCCGCCCGCTACAAGCTCTTCACCGTCTGCCTGGCGGGGATGATCGCCACCATCGCCGGGGTCTACTACGGGATCCTCCAGCAGGTCGTCCCCGCCAACTACTTCAGCCCGATCCTCGCCGTCCTCTACTTCGCCTACGCGGTGGTGGGCGGCTTCGGGTCGATCGGCGGTGCCATCGCCGCCGGCGTGATCTTCGGCACCCTGCCGAAGTACTTCGACTCGCTCTCCGAGGGCAGGTTCGTCGGCTACGACCAGTTCTTCGCCGGCTTCCTCGCGCTGCTCATCATCCTCACCGCTCGCGGCGGGCTCCACGAGATCGGCGGCAAGCTCTGGCGGCGCATCGAGGGCCGCCGGTGAACGAGAACGGCTCGCACCGCGGCGCCGGGATCGCCGACCCGCGCAAGCTCGCCCGGCTCGACGCGGCGCGCGAGCGCGTCGCCGCGCGGCTCGGCACCGCACCGCGTTTCGACCCCGCCAAGCTCGCCCGCCTCCAGCCGGCCCGCGACCGCCTGGCGGCGCGGATGGACCCGAACAGCGGCTGGTTCGTCGACCGCCGCGTCCACGGCGAGGAGATCCTCACCGTGAGCGGCCTCTCCATCCGGTTCGGCGGCCTCCAGGCGCTCGACCAGGTCGCGGTGGTGGCGCGCACCGGCGAGGTCACCGGGGTGATCGGGCCCAACGGCGCGGGCAAGACGACGTTCTTCAACTGCGTCTCCGGGCTCTACGCGCCCGACAGCGGCGAGATCACCTACGAGGGGCGCCCGCTGCGCGGCTCGGTGGTGAGCCGCGGCCGGCTCGGGCTGGGGCGCACCTTCCAGACCCCGCGGCTCTTCGCCAGCCTGTCGGTGCTCGACAACCTGCTGCTCGGCTGTGCGGTGGCCGGCGCCACCGGGCGGCCGTACCAGTTCGAGCCCAGCCTGCTGCGGCTGGCCCTTCCCGAGCGCGCGGAGCGGATCGCGCGCATCGTCGGCTTCCGCGGCGACCTGCGCCAGCCGGCCGGCGGGCTCTCCTTCGGCGACCTCCGCGTCGTCGAGTTCGCCCGCGCCCTCTGCGCCGCCCCGCGGGTGTTGATGCTCGACGAGCCCGCCTCGGGCCTCGACACCGAGCGCGCCGGCGACCTGGTCCGGCTGCTCCGCCGCCTCGCCGATCTCGGCCTCGCCATCCTGCTCATCGAGCACGACATGAGCTTCGTCATGGGGCTCTGCGACACCATCACCGTGCTCGACTTCGGGACGGTCCTCGCCCAGGGGACGCCCACCGAGGTGCAGACCAACGAGGCGGTGATCGAGGCCTACCTGGGGAGGAGCGCCTGATGCTCGAGATCCGCAACCTCGCCGTCTCCTACGGGCCGGTCCGCGTCCTCGGCGGCATCGACCTGCAGGTCGGCGACGGCGAGATCGTCGCGCTCATCGGGCCCAACGGCGCCGGCAAGACCACCACGCTCAACGCCATCGCCGGCCTGCTCCCCCGCGCCGGCGAGGTGTGGCTCGACGGTGAGCCGCTGCCCGCGGTCGCCGAGGAGGTGGTGCGCCGCGGCGTCGCCCTGGTGCCGCAGGGGCGCCGCATCTTCCCCACGATGAGCGTGGAGGAGAACCTCTTCATGGGCGCCTACGCCAAGGGCGGGACCTGGCGCGACGCGAGCCAGCGCTTCGCCCCGGTCTACGACATCTTCCCGCGCCTCGCCGAGCGCCGGCGGCAGTCGGCGCGCAGCCTCTCCGGCGGCGAGCAGCAGATGCTGGTGATCGGCCGCGCGCTCCTCTCCGAGCCGCGGGTCATGCTCATCGACGAGCTCTCGCTCGGCCTGGCGCCGAAGATGGTGCTCACCCTGCTCGACACCATCAGAAGGCTCCACGCCGAGCGCGGCACCGCCTGCCTGCTGGTCGAGCAGGCGGCGACCGCCGCGCTCTCCATCGCCAGCTCGGCCTACCTGCTGCGCAAGGGCGAGGTGGTGTTCCGGGGCTCGGCGGAACAGCTCCGCTCCGAGGTCGACGTGCTCCACGGCGCGTACCTCGGCAAGGCGAGCGCACCCCTGCAACCGGCGCTGCCGCGGTGAGCGGCGGCGAAGACGTCAGCCAGCACCCGTAGGGAAGAGGAGCCATGGAGAAGAACATGCAGCGACTGGCGCGGGAGCACACCCGGCAGCTCATCGGCGGGGCGCTGGTGGTCGCGGCCGTGGTGGCTCTCCTCGCCGGCTACGTGAGCATCCGCGACGAGATCTACGTCGCCGTGCAGATGCCCTACATCCTCATCGGCGGCGTCGGCGCGCTGCTGCTCGCGGGCCTGGGGATGGTGGTGATCCGCTCCCAGGACGACAGGGCCATCCTCGACCGGCTCGGCGAGGTGGAGGCGACCAACGACCAGCTCCGCGAGCGCATCGACTACCTCGGCCAGCTCCTCGAGGCGGCGCTGCTGCCCGATCAGAGCACCGAGGTGCGCGGCGTCCCCGCGGCGGCGAGGGCAGAGCTCCGGCGCTGAGCCGCAGTCGCGAGGAGGAGTGCGATGCTCACCACCATCCGGGCTCGCGCCACCATCCCCCGTCCGGTCGACGAGGCGGTGCTCTGGTGCCGGTCGGCGCAGGCGCGCCTGTGCTTCCCCGGGGCGCACGACGCCCGCGGCGACAGCGCCGGCCTGGCCTTCGAGGTCGGCATCCGCGCGCCCGGCGCGGGGGCGGCGACGGTGACCGTCGAGGAGTACCTCAAGGACCACGGCCGCGACCGCGCCGGCCCGTGGTTCGAGTCCTCGCAGGTGTGGACCTGGCCGAGCCGCGAGTGCGGCACCTCCTGGCACGAGTACCGCTTCGGCACCCGCGGCGACGAGACCGTCCTCGACTTCACGTGGCGCTACATCCTGCCAGGGCTGGCCGGAGCCCAGGTCTTCAACGCGCTGCGCTTCAGCCGCTCGATCGAGCGCGCCTGCCAGCTCTACGTCGAGCGCCTCGCCGCGCTCGCGCCCGTGCCGGTGTAGAGCTGGCCGTGACCCTCGCCGCCGTGGGCAGCCTCGACACCGCCGTCCTCTCCCGGGTGGTGCAGACGGAGGCCGACCGCGACCCCGACCGGCTGGTGCTGGTCTTCGAGAACGGCCCCCACCCCGCCGAGCACGTCACCGCGGGCCGGCTGGCGCGCCGCTCCAACCTCCTGGCGCGACTGCTGCGCGAGGCCGGGCTGCGCCGCGGCGACCGCATGGCCGTGATGCTCCCCAACATCCCCGAGCTCGTCGAGGCGCTGGTGGCCGACGCGCGCATGGGGCTGCCCACCGTGCCCATCGATCCGCGGGCCCGCGGCCAGGGCCTGTCCCACCGGCTGCGCAACGCCGGCTGTGCCGGGCTGATCACCGCCGACACCGTGGTCGCCGACGAGCGCGCCGCCACGGTGATCCGCGCCAGCGGGGTGCCCACCTGGGTGGTCTCGACCCCCGAGGGCCACAGCCGCGGGCTGAGCCTCGCGAGCCACTGGCGGTCGCTCGACGGCGCCCTCGCGGGACCCGAGGCGCCGCTCTGCGGCGAGCACGTCCGCGACCTGTCCGAGCCCTGGCTGCTGCTCCACGGCACCGGCGCCGACCCCGACGCCGTCGAGCTCGGCCACGACCGCATGCTCCTCTACCGCCGCCTCCCCGGGCTCTTCGGCTACCGGTCCGACGACGTCCCCCACACCGGTCTGCCGCTCACCCACCTCAACGCCCTCGTCACCACGGTGATGCCGGCGATCTGGGGCGACGTCGACCACGCCGTGATCTCGCCGGACTTCGACGCCGCCCGGCTCTGGACCGTCTGCATCACCCACGGGGTCACCACCTGGTCGAACACCGGCGACCTCTCCACCGCGATGTACAGCGTCCCGAGCTCGTCGCGCGACCGCTCCCACGGGGTGCGGCTGGTGGTGAGCGCGGGGATGCCCCGCGAGATCTGGCGTCCCTTCGAGGAGCGCTTCGGGGTGAAGGTGCTCGAGTGGTACGGGACCCTCGAGGGCGGCCTCTCCTGCAACCCGGTCGGGGTCGGCCCGGTCGGCTCGATCGGCAAGCCCCCCGCCGACCTGCTCGAGATGGACGTCGTCGACGGCGACGGCCGTCCCGTCGCCGTCGGCGAGGTCGGCGAGCTGGTGCTCCGGCCCGTCGGCGGCGAGGCCCGGCTCAGCTACTGGCGCAACCCCGAGGCGTCCGCGCGCCGGTTGCGCAACGGCTGGCTGCTCACCGGCGACATGGTCGCCCGCGACGCCGACGGCTGGCTCTACCTCGCCACCCCCCGCGAGGCCGACGGCACGTTCCGCCACCTCGAGCCGATCGACGACGCCGACGACGCCGAGGCGGTCTACGGGATCCCCTGAAACCTCGCTGCGCCGACGCGCAGCTCAACGGCGCCGCCGGCGCCACCAGATGGCCGCGCCGGTGAGCAGGGCGAGTCCGGGGAGGCCGCCGATGCTCACCGCGCCCATGAGGGTGCGGCGGCCTGAGGTGAGGGTGAGGCGGCGGAGGTCGGGATTCTCGCCGGCGACGGCGACGATGTCCTCCTCGCCGGCGAGCCAGTTCACGCCGTTGGCGAGGAGGCGGCGGTTGTCGAGCTCGCCGATGAACTCGTTGCTCGCCCATTGGGCGTCGGCGACGACGAGCAGGCGGGTGCGGGCGATGCTCGGGCCGCCACCGGGGATGCGGGTCTCGCCGCCGGGCTGGACCATGGAGTGGTCGGCGGCCCCGGCGATCACCACCGGGCCGGCGCGGTCGCCCTTCTCGGGCTCGAATCTCGTGGTGCCGGACCCGAGGTGGAGGTACGACCGGTCGCTCGACTGGGCGACCCGGGCGACGCTGAGCCCGGCGTCCTCGCTCGCCGCGGTGGTCACCCCGCCGGCGGCGACGAAGAGCGCTCCGCTGACGTCCTTCGCCACCGGCGACTCGGTGGGGAAGCTGTTCACCAGCACCGAGGTGGGGTCGCCGGCGAGGCCCCGGGCGGGATCGAAGAGGAGCCCGGGGAGCAGGCGCAGGCCCCAGGGGGTGGTGAGCGCGTCGAGGTTGGGGCCGTTGGCCTCGCGCGCGATGAGCATCCTCCCGTTGCTCCTCATCCAGCCGTCGATCAGCTGGATCTCACGCGGCAGCAAGGTGGCATGCGGGTCGATGAGCGCGAGCACGGTGCACTGCGGGGGGATGCGGTCGGCGACGGTGAGATCGAGCCGCCCGGTGTCGACGGCGTTGTCCTCGAGCAGGGCGCGGGCGGCGTCGTAGCCGCCGGGGTCGGTGTCGTCGAGCTCCCGCTCGCCGTGGCCGACGATGTTGCAGAGCGTCTGCGCCCTCCCCCGCGCCAGCCGCTGCAGGGCGCTGGTCACGGTGAGCTCGGTGAGCGGGTTGACCACCTCGCGGCGGCCGTTCACCTCCACGGCGACGTCGCCGTCGTCGTGCGCGCCGAGGCGCAGCGCCTCACCGCGGGCGGTGGTGAAGTCGAGGATGCGGTAGGCGATCTGCGGGTCGGCGCGCTGGAACTGGTCGAGGAGCACCCGGGCGTCGTCGGCCTCGCCCGAGCCGTTCGGCTCGAAGGCGGTGACCTGGGCCCTCGCTCCGAGGCGTTGCAGGACCTGCCTCGACGCCTGCGACAGCGTGTACCGGCCCGCGGAGGTGAGGTCCCAGCGCGCCTGCGCCGGGATCGGGACGAGGTTGACCGCAACCGCGAGGCCGAGCGCGGCGCCGGGGACGAGCAGCGCCCGCCCCCGTCTCAGGGCGCCCCGGCGCAGCCGCTGCCAGGCGCCGGCGATGACCAGCGCGGCGGCGGTGCCGCTGAGGAAGTACACCAGGTCGCCGAGGCCCGGGGCGCCCCGGGCGAAGTCGTCGAGGTGGGGCTGGAAGGAGAGCGGGCGGAGCCCGTCGATGCTCGCGGCGAGCTGGAGGGCGACGAGCAGGGCGAAGCTGGTCAGGGCCGCGACGACCGCCGTCGGGGTGAGCGCGCTGCTCATCGTCCCGACCGCGCAGAAGAGGGCGACCGTCAGCACCGCTCCCACGTACGAGGCGACGATCGGCGGCCAGTCGGGGCGTCCCCAG
>DATARS010000094.1:0-22538 GCA_036269455.1 Candidatus Dormiibacterota bacterium
GAGCGCCTGCCAGTCCGAGGTCGGCGACGTGACCGTCGGCCCCAACGGCTCGGTGTCGGGGACGGTCACGGCGGTCTACCCCGACGGCACGGTGAAGACCTGGCCGGACAACGGCGGCCCCTACTCGGGCGCCCCCGACGACCCGCTGGTGATCCACGACTTCGGCCTCGGCCCGGGCAGCTGCGACGGCGACGGCGACGCCGACGACCACCTCACCGGGACGCCGAGCTCGCACTGCGGCTTCCCCGAGTCCGAGGAGGGGACGGTGACCTGCCAGCCCTATCCGTGGAGCTGCCAGCTCCGCGGCTACACCCCGGGTCAGGGGCAGCGGAACGGGAGCACCCACGGCGCCTCCCACGGCAGCCACCGCACCACCACCTCCTCGACCTCCTCGAGCCGGACCGGCGGCGGCACCAGCCACGCGCCCTCCCCGTCGCATCTGGCCACCCAGCGGAGCACGACAACCACCAGCGCCTGACCCCACCCGGCACAGGTTTCTCCGCGGAGTCGCGTTGGCATTCTCATCACCACGGCACCCCCGCACTGGGGTTCATGGAAGGGAGGGGTCGGTGCGCACGCTGCGCTCGCGTTGGAAGGTCGCCCTCTGGGCGGCGACGGTCATGCTGGGCGCGGCGATGATCTGGGGGCCCGGCGCACGCCCGGTGGCCGCCGGTTCGTCGGTGACCGTCTCGGTCTGGCTGCAGACCATGGACTCCTGCAAGGACGCGCTCGGCGGCGCGAAGTACCAGGTGGTGGGTGACAACGGGATCGACCTCCAGGTCACCACCCCCTCCGCGGCCCGCGCCGGCGTCGGCTCCGGCAACTGCCCGGTGCCGCGGGGCAACTGCAGCTCCCAGACCGTGGGATGCGTGCAGATCGCCAACCTCCCGCCCGGGACGTACCGGATCCACGAGCTGGTGACGCCCCCCGGCAACAGCTCGAACCCCGAGGGATACGCCGCCTGCAACGGTGGCAGCGCCTGCCAGCGGCAGGAGATGGACCTCACCGTCTCCAGCTCCGGCGCGGCGACCGCCACCACCACCAACGTGTACCCCGACGGGACCGTGGCGGTCTATCCGAGCGGGTCGACGTTCAGGGGGAGCGCATCGGACCCGATCCTGGTGCACAACTTCGGCCTCGCCTCGCCGGGGTCGCAGGGCTCGGAGTGCGACGGCGACGGCGACGCGGACGATCACTCGACGGGCACCCCGAGCGCCCACTGCGCCTATCCCGAGGGCCAGGAGTCCTCGGCCTGCAAGCCCTACCCGTGGAGCTGCACCCTCGGCGTCTGGCCGGCGCCGGTGACCACCACCAGCACCACCACCGGCAGCACCACGACCGGCAGCACCACCACCACCGACACCACCACCACGACGACCGACACCACCACCACCGGCACCACCAGCACCGGCAGCACCACCACCGACACCACCACCACCGTCAGCACCACAACCACGACGAGCACCACCACGACGAGCACCACCACCGCCGGCTGCACGCTGAGCACCAGCAGCAGCGGCAAGCTGAAGAAGGGGTCGACGAAGAGCATCTCGTTCAAGGAGGTGGCGGCCGGACCGATGGGCGTCGACCTGAGCTGGAGCGGGACCGCGACGGTGCGCCTGCGGCTGCTCGATCACAAGTCGAAGACGCTGGCCGAGACCACCGTGACGGGCACCAGCCTGCACATGGACGTCGCCTCGGTCAGCGCCGGGAAGTACAGCCTGACGCTGAAGCTCAGCGGCCCCCAGCAGGTCACCTACACCCTCACCGCCGGCCACTGCTGACGGCGAGGGTGCGGCGCCCTCCTCAGTTCTTCGACGGCTCGGTCCGCGGGGCCTCGGCCTCGCCGAGCGCGACCAGGGCGCGGTTCTGCTGCGCCGGAGGCATCTCCGGCGCGGTGTCCGCGGGCGGCGCGGTGTCCGCGGGCGGCGCGGTGTCCGCGGCCGGGGCGGTGTCCGCGGGCGGCGCGGTGTCCGCGGCCGGGGCGGTCTTCGCCGGCCGGCGGGCCGCGGTCCTCCGCTGCCGAGCCTTCGGCGCCGTGGCCCGGGCGGGCTTCGGCGCCGTCTCGTCCGTCGTCACCACCGGGGCGGCGGCGAAGAGCGGCCCCAGCTGGTTGCGCACGAAGCGGCCGGGGGCGGGCTCGCCCGGCGGGAGCCTCGGGGGGGCGACCATCGGCCCGGAGCGCTCCGACGCCCAGCGCAGCCAGGTCTCCCACCAGCTGCCCTGGTGGACGGTGGCGCCGCGGCGCCACTCGTCGGCCTCGGTGGGGGTCGCGGGATTGGTCCAGTGCGCGCTCTTCGGCGCCCCCGGGGGGTTGACCACGCCGGCGATGTGGCCGCTGTTGGTGAGCACGTAGGTCACCTCGCCGCCGAGCACCTGGGTGGTGCGGTAGGTGCCCTTCCACGGAGTGATGTGGTCGGCCTCGGCGCCGAGGACGAAGAAGGGGGTGCGCACCTTGGTCAGGTCGACGGGGGTCCCCGCGATGGTGTACGCGCCGGGGCGGACCAGCCGGTTCTCGAGGTAGCAGGCGTGGAGGTACTGGCTGTGCATCCTCGCCGGCATGTTGGTGCTGTCCGCGTTCCAGGCGAGGATGTCGAAGCTCGGCGGCCTGCGGCCCATGTACCAGTTGGAGACGACGTAGTTCCAGACCAGGTCGTTGCCGCGCAGCCAGTCGAACGTGGACGCCATCTGCGAGGCATCGAGGAAGCCCTTGCGCGACATCGCCTTCTCGAGGCGCGCCACCGCGCCGGGGTCGGTGAAGACGCCGAGGTCGCCGGGCTCGGAGAAGTCCACCAGGGTGTTGGTGGTCGTCACCCAGCCGAGCCGGTCGGCGTGGCGCGTCGCCGCGAGGTGGGCGGCGGCGAGCACCGCGTAGGTGCCGCCGAGGCAGAGCGCGGCGAGGTTGACACGCGGCGCCCCGGTCAGCTTCATCACCTGGTCGATGGCGGTGAGCACACCCTCGACCAGGTAGTCGTCCATGGTCGTCTCGGCGAGCGAGGCGTCCGGGTTGCGGTAGCTGATGACGAAAACCGTGAAGCCGTTCTTCACCATGTACTCGATCCAGGACCGGCCCGGAGCGAGGTCCATGATGTAGTACTTGTTGATCCACGGCGGGCTGCAGATGATCGGGATCTCGTGGACCTTCTCGGTCTGCGGCTCGAAGGCGATCAGCTCCATCAGCCGGTTGCGCATCACCACCCGGCCCGGGGTGGCGGCGAGGTCGCGGCCCAGCTCGAAGGGCGAGGCGTCGACCTGCTGGGGGCGGCCGCCGTTGCGCACCGCGTCCTGGACCATGGTGGTCATGCCCCGCACCCAGCTGATCCCCCCGGTGTCGATCGCCTCCTTGACGACCGCGGGGTTGATCACCGGCAGGTTGGTGGGGGCGGCGGCGTCGAGGATGGCGTTGATGGCGAAGCGCGCCCGGCGCCGGTCGGCGGTCCCGAGATGAGACTTCTCGACCCGGTCGCGCCACCACTGCGCGTTCACCAGGTAGCTCTCCAGCACCTGGCGGAGGAAGGGGTTGTCCTTCCAGGCGCGGTCGGCGAAACGGCGGTCGCCCGGCGGCGCCGACACCACCGGGCTGGGATCGGCGCCCATCAACCGGCTCACGGTGTGCGCGGCGACGGTGCCCTGGCGCAGCGCCAGGTCGGCGGTGGTGCGGACCGCGTCGGCGGGATGGGCGGCGATGTCGAGGGCCAGCCTGCGCAGGGCGCCGGTGAAGCTGGAGGCGGTGCCCCCGGCCATGCGCGCGCCGTACTGGGCCTCGGAGAGACCGTCGCGGACCTCGTCCATGGTCGTCGCCATCGTGCCGTGCCTCCTGTCGATCAGTTGATGCGGCGCTCCCGCCCCGCCCACTCGCGCTCGCGGAGCACGAACTTCTGCACCTTCCCGGTGGCGTTCTTCGGCAGCTCGATGAACTCCACGCGCTGCGGGCACTTGAACCGGGCGATACGGCCGCGGCAGTGCTCGATGATCTCCTCCTCGGTCGCCTCACTCCCCGGCTTGAGGGTGACGAACGCCTTGGCGACCTCGCCCCAGCGCTCGTGGGGGACGGCGACGACCGCGCACTCCATCACCGCCGGGTGGGAGGCCACCGCCTGCTCGACCTCGATGGTGGAGATGTTCTCGCCCCCCGAGATGATGATGTCCTTCTTGCGATCGCGCAGCTCGATGTGGCCGTCGGGATGCATCACCCCGACGTCGCCGGAGTGGAACCAGCCGCCGGCGAACGCCTCCTCGGTCGCCTGGGGGTTCTCGTAGTAGCCGCACATCACCACGTTGCCCTGGAAGACGACCTCACCCATGGTGGCGCCGTCGGCGGCCACGTCGTTCATCTGCTCGTCGACGATCCGCACCCTGCCCGCGGCGGCGTGGGCACCGCCCTGGCGGGCGAGCAGCCGGGCGCGCTCCTCGGGGGCGGCCGCCAGCGTGCTCGGCTCGGGCACGTGGATGGTGAAGGGGCCGTACGTCTCGGTGAGGCCGTAGACGTGGACGAGGTCGAAGTTGAGCTCGGCCATCTGGGTGATGATCGCCGGCGACGGCGGCGCCCCCGCCGTGAAGAGCCGCACGGGGCGCTCGAGCCGGTGGGCGTCGGGATGGTTGACGAGCATGGTGAGCACCGTCGGCGCCGCGCAGAAGTGGGTCGCCTCGCCGCGGTCGAGGATTCCCCAGATCCGGGCCGGGTCGACCGCCGGGATGCACACCGCCGTCGCCCCCACCGCCGCGCCCGCCCAGGTGAAGCACCAGCCGTTGCAGTGGAACATCGGCAGCGTCCAGAGGTAGGCGCTCTCCTCGGTGAGGCGGTGGTGCAGCGCCATCGCCAGCGCGTTCAGATTGGCGCCGCGATGGTGGTACATCACCCCCTTGGGCCGCCCGGTGGTGCCCGAGGTGTAGTTGATGGAGATGACGTCGTCCTCGTCCTGCAGCCAGGACTCCACCGGGTCCTCGGTGCCCTCGGCGAGCAGCGGCTCGAGGTCGGTGGCGAGGTCGACGCGCCGCACCGACGCGGGCACGTCGCTCAGCAGGTGGGCGAGCTCCGGCGAGTGGAAGACCCAGCTCGACCCGGAGTGCTCGACGATGTAGGCGACGTCGCCGGCGGTCAGCCGGGTGTTGACGGCGACCAGGATCCCCCCTGCCTGGGGCACGGCGAAGTGGGCGAGGAGCAACGGCTCGCTGTTGAGCGCGAGGAAGGCGACGCGATCGCCGCGGCGCAGCCCCCGGCCGCGCAGCGCCGAGGCGAACCGGCGCGACCGCGCCCGCCACTGCGCATAGGTGAACCGGCGCTCACCGTCGACCGCGGCGAGCCGCTCGGCGTGGACGGTGCCGGCGCGCTCCAGGAAGGAGACCGGCGAGAGCTCCTCGCGGAAGACGCGGAGCCGGCGGGTCTGATCGGTGGTGGTCATTCCCCGACTCTACGGAGGCTGTGCTGCGGGGGGGGTCCCGGCCCCGGGCGCACGCTGCGCCCGGGGCGGGACTCGAGGAGGGTTCAGCTCTTCTCGGCGATCGAGGGCGGGGTCATCGCCTCGATGACGCGCACGACGTAGTCGTGCTGCAGCTCGAGGAGCTTGCCGGCGAAGCCGTAGGCCTGGTCGACAACCTTGGTCGGGCTCGGCATGCCCTTGGGAAGGCTCACGCCGACGACGCTCTTGCCGTTGGTCGGCTGGAACAGGGCGGTGAAGTCGCGGACGACCTCGAGCGCGGCGAGGTTGATCTCCTGGGCCTGCTTGATCCCCGAGGTCACCTGCTCCTGGACGGCCTCGGCGAAATCGGTGACGGTGCTTGCCATATCGGGGGTCTCCGGTGGTTGCGGTGGTGGATACGCTTAGTGTACCAAGCATCCGCTGCGTTGTCAACGCGTCCGGAGGAATCCCCGGTAGACCTGGATGAGCGCCTCCTTCTGCTCGGTGCTCAGGTGGGTGTCGAGGCGGATCGCCTCCTCCACCCGCGGCGAGCCGACCTCCTCGTCGCCGGTGCGGTGGTCGAGCAGCCCCGCCTCCGCGTAGATCGTCTCGGCGGAGAGGTGGAGCGCCTCGGCGATGCTCTTGAGCACCTGCGCCGACGGCCGGTAGAGGCCGCGCTCGATCTGGCTCAGGTAGGGATTGGACACCTTGGTGAGCTCGGCGAGCTGGCGCAGCGAGAGTCTCGCGAGCTGCCGCTGCGAGCGGATGAAGTCCCCCAGCGCCGACCACGTCTCACTCTGGTCCATGGAGAGTCAGTCTAGCAGCCCGCTTGGTAGACCAAACGATACGAACTCGGGTCAGAGCCCGGCGGTCGTCGCCAGCAGCACGACGTTGAGGCCGACGATCACCCCCGCCACCAGACCGGCGGCCACGGTGGTGGTGCGGCGGTTGACGAGGTCACCCATCACCGAGCGGCGGCCGGTCAGAACGACGAGGGGGACGAGCGCGAAGGGGATGCCGAAGGAGAGCACCACCTGGCTGATCACCAGGCTGCGGGTGGGGTCGACGCCGAGCCCGAGCACGAGCAGGGCCGGCGCCATGGTGACGGCGCGGCGCAGCGCCAGCGGCAGGGTGCGGCGGAGGAAGCCCTGCATCACCACCTGGCCGGCGAGGGTCCCCACGCTCGAGGCGGCGAGCCCCGAGGCGAGCAGGGCGAGGGCGAAGGCGACCGCGGCGCCGCCGCCGAGGACCCGCCCGAAGGTGGCGTGGGCGGCCTCGAGGGTGTCGCCACCGCCGCCGCCGAGCACCGCGGCGGCGACCACGAGCATGCCGAGGTTCAGGAGCGCCGCGACCCCCATCCCCAGGGTGACGTCGAGGCGCTGGGCCCCGAGCAGCCGGCGCCGCTCGGTCGCTCCGCCGAGGGAGGCGAGGCGCTCCTGGCTGAGCGCCGAATGGAGGTGGATGGCGTGGGGCATCACCGTGGCGCCGACGATCCCGGTGGCGAGCAGCAGGCTGTCCGGGCCGTGGAGGGAGGGGACCAGCCCCCGGAGCACCCCGCCCGGATCGGCGCCGCTGCGCAGCCCTGCGTAGAGGAAGCCGAGCAGCACCACCGCGAGCAGGCCGACGATGGTCACCTCGAAGCGGCGGTAGCCGCGCGGGCGCAGGGCGAGGATGCCGAGCGACACCGCGCCGGTGATCAGCCCGGCGGTGAGCGGGGGGACGCCGAAGAGCAGGTCGAGGGCGACGGCGGCGCCGACGAACTCGGCGAGGTCGGTCGCCATCGCCATCAGCTCGGCCTGGGCCCAGAGCGCGAGCGACGCCCAGCGGGGGAGGTTGTCGCGGCAGAGCTCGGCGAGGGTGTGCCCGGTGGCGATCCCGGCCTTGGAGGAGAGGTACTGGACCAGCATCGCCATGAGGTTGGCGGCGAGCACCACCCAGAGCAGCAGGTAGCCGTAGCGGGCGCCGCCCTGGACGTTGGTGGCGACGTTGCCCGGATCGACGTAGGCGACGGCGGCGACGAAGGCGGGGCCGAGCAGCGGGAGCGTGGCCCGGAGCCGGCGTCGCGGGGCGGCCGGGGCCGCGCCGGCGGGCAGGCTGGCGGTGCCGGCCTCGGGCGGCGGCGGGGTCATGACGGCGACCCCAAGCCGCCGGCTGGTCGCGCTCTCACCTCGGACCGACTATAGCCATGCGATCCGCCCCGGACGGGGGGGCCCTCGCGCGATCTACCCTCTCCCCCCTCATGAGCCCCGAGAGGGAGGGCCGGCCCGAGGTGAGCCTCGGCCGGCTGTGTGCCGTCGCCCACCTCGGCCCCGGGCCGAGTGTCGCCGCGGGCCGTGCCGTCCTGGCCGGCCTCGAGGTCCTGCACCGGCGCGGGCTCGTCCACGGCGGCCTCGACGCCGGGGCGGTGCGCATCGGCGACGACGGGACGGTGCGCCTCGCCGGCGACGGCTCCGGCCCGGAGCCGGCTCCCGAGCTGCTCGCCGGGCGCCAGCGCGCCGAGGTCGGCGCCGCCTGGGAGATGGTCCGCACCCTGCTCGCGGCGTCGCTGGTCACCCCGCCGGCGGCGCTGCGCGGCCTGCTCGACGGGCCCCCGCCCCCCGGGGGCGCCGGGACCGCGCTCGCCGCCCTCGAGGCGGCCGCGGGCGAGCTCGCCCAGCCCACCGGCGAGCGCCGGGCGGCGGCCCGGCTCGCCGAGCTCGTCGAGCCGCTGCGACGCTACGGCCACGGCCCCGCCCGGCCCACCTTCGGGGCGGCGGGAGCGTCGACCGTCATCTCGGCCCCGGCGGCGCCACCGCGGCCGGTGCCGCCGCAGGGCCCGCCCGCCCACCGGCGGCGGCGCCTGGTGCTGGCGGCGGTGGGAGCCGCCGCGCTCGGCGCCGCGATCTGGATCGGCCGCGGCTCCGCGGGCACCGCCCCACCCAGCACCGGCGGACCACCCGTTGCGGCCGCCGCCACCCCGCTGCCGTCCGCCCCGCCGGCTCCGCCCATCCCCGCGGTCCCGGCCGTCGCCCCGGCGAGCGCGGGGGTGATCGCGGCGGTGCACCTGGAGCCCGCCGCCGGCCCCTGCCTGCCCGCCGCGGTCTGCGCCCTGCAGCTCCGCGTCGACCTCCTGCCCCGCACCGCCACGACCACGGTGCGGGCGCTGATCGAGGTGCTCGACCGCTGCACCGGGGCGCGCACCGAGGTGGCGGTCGCGCCGATGCGGGTGGCGCCCGCGGCGGCCTCGGCCCGGTGGTCGCTGCGGGTGCGGGCCGGCGCCGGTCCCGCCCCCGCCCTGCTCGCCCTCGCCACCGTGCCGGCGCGCGCCGCCTCCGCCCCGGTGCTGGTGGCACCCTTCCTCCCCAGCTGCTGACCACGGAGGGGAGCGATGCCGGGCCGCACCTACACCACGCTGCGCACCGAGACCGACGCGGGGGTGCGCTCGCTCGTGCTCTGCCGCCCGCAGGCGTACAACACCATCACCCCCGAGCTCCGCGACGACCTCGTCGCGGCGATCCATGAGGCCGAGACCGACCCCGGGGTGCGGGTGATCCTGCTCCGCGCCGAGGGACCCGCCTTCTGCGCCGGCTACGGGCTCGACTGGGCCACCCCGGCGCAGCGCGCCGAGGAGCGCGACGGCCGGGTCTGGGACTCGGTCGCCGACCTGGAGTTCCTGACCCCGTTCGTCGACGCCTTCATGCGGCTCTGGTACGCGCGCATCCCCACCCTCGCCGCGGTGCAGGTATGGTGCATCGCCGGCGGCACCGACATGGTGCTCTGCGCCGACCTCATCGTCGCCGGCGAGGGCGCCAGCTTCGGCTACCCGCCGGCGCGGGTGTGGGGGACGCCGACCACGGCGATGTGGGTCCACCGGCTGGGGGTGGAGCGGGCCAAGCGCTACCTGCTCACCGGCGACGAGATCCCCGCCGTGGAGGCGGCACGGATCGGCCTGATCCTCGAGACCGTCCCCGACGACCGGCTCCAGGAGCACGCGATGGCGCTGGCGCGGCGGATGGCGCTGATGCCCCGCAACCAGCTGGTGATGCTCAAGACGCTCTGCAACCACTCCGTCGAGAACATGGGGATGGCGTCGGCGCGGCTGCTGGGAACGGTCTTCGACGGCATCGCCCGGCACACCCGCGAGGGCCGCGACTTCGTCGAGCGGGCCCGGCAGGAGGGTTTCCGCCAGGCCGTGCGAGAACGCGACGACCCCTTCGGCGACTACGGCTCGCGCAGCAGGGGGGATGCAGGGGGGAGTCCCCCCCGCTAGTGAGCGCGTCAGCGCTCAGAGGTCCAGGCAGGATGCAGGGGGGAGTCCCCCCCGCACGTGAGCGCGTCAGCGCTCAGAGGTTGGGTCCTGATACGCGGCCGGATCGGTGGTACCGCTGGCCGCCCGCAGCCTCGCCAGCGTCTCGGCGGTGGGGCGGGTGCGGAGCAGCACGATGGCGCCGCCGCGCACCTGGATCTCGGCGTGCACCGCGAGCTCGCCGAGCCCGTTGCGGCGGAGGTCGTCGTGGCGGACCGTCCAGAGCGCGGTGAGCAGGCCGGCATCGCCGGCGACGGGGGGCTCGCCCGCGGTGGTGTAGTGGATCCGGGCGAGCAGCCGGAGCAGGGTGGCGATGCGCCGCGCGCCCTCGAAGCGGCCGGTGCCGATGTCGAAGATCGCGCCGTCACCCAGCAGGCCCAGGCAGCCCTCGACGTCACCGCGGTTCTGAGCGGTGCGGAAGGCCTCGACCAGGGCGACGGCGTCGGCGCCGGCCGGCTCGGTCATCCCCCGACCATAGAGAAACGGGCGGGGCCACCGAGGTGGCCCCGCCCGTGGAGCTCAGTGCTGGACGCCGGGCCGGCTAGCGAGCCGCGTTGGTCCGGGGGCGGCGGGTGATGAACGCCATCACCACCGAGATGCCCGAGAAGAGAAGGGCGAAGCCCGCCATGCCGATCGCGGCGCCGGTCATCGGCGCGCGGAGCGCGGGGGCCTTGCCGGTCGAGGCCGCGGCCGCGGTGTGATTCGCCGCGGGGGCGGCGGGGGTCACGGCCGAGGCGGTCACCGCGGGCGAGCCCGCGGAGTCGGTGCTGAGCACGCCGGCCACCGGGCCGCTGCCGAGCAGGCTGGCGATGGTGCCGATGGCCGCGGAACCGAGGCCGCCGGCGGCGCCGGTCTGGAGCAGGTTGAGGTCGATGATCCCGGGGATGCTGATCGGGATCCCACCGATGCCCTGGTCGCTGGAGAGCAGCTTGCTGCCGTTCAGCGAGAGGAGGTAGACCTCCTGGGCGCCGTTGCTCGAGGACTCGGAGTGGAGGAGGATGATCCCCAGCCCGCCGTTGAGCAGGTTCAGATTCGCGCCGTTGGTGGCGGCGTCGCCGTGCGACATCGTGCCGTCGTACGAGGCGTTGCTCATGCCCTCGAGCACCGCCAGGGTGGCCACCTGGCCGTTGCCGACGGCGGCGTCGACGAGCGCGGAGCGCGCGTGCGACAGCGAGCTGATGCCGTTCGCCTGCGCCTGGTTCATCCAGTCGGCGAGGGCGAGGCCCAGGATCGGGTTGAGCGGCAGGGCGAGCAGCGCGCCGCTGTTGGCGCCGTTGCTCGTGGCCTGGCCCGCGGAGAGGTCGTTGCCGAGCAGGCGCAGCGCGTGGCTGGTGCCGCTCGACGCGCCCGACGCCGCGTCCGCGTTGGTGCAGCTGATGCAGGTGTCGAGCGGGTTCAGCTTGAGCCCGTTGCCGGTGGCGTGGCTGACGGGGGCATGACCCGCCGGCGCAGCCGAGGCGTGAACCGGAACGACGGCGGCCGGATGGCTCGCCGGGAACAGGGACGCCACGAGGTTGGTGACCGGAGCCAGCGCCGACGTGGGCAGCTGGATCAGAGGAGTGGTCGTCGCGGCCGACGCGACGCTGAGGCTCAGTGCAGCAGGAACCGCACCGGCCAGCAGCAGCGGCCCGGCCGTGACCAGCAGTCGCTTGAACATGTTTCCCTTCACCCGTATTGCGTTCTGCGAACGACGCCCGCGGCGACGCCCGGTTCGAGGTCCCGCCAAGTAGTACGACGAACGAACGCTTCAAACCTGTCGGTCCGACTTAAAGTTCCCATTCCACCTGCAGTCGACTGACCGGAAGGTCGAATCAGGACACCCGAGAGGTCACACCGATGTTCGAGAGAGGGCCCCTGCTACGCTACGGCGCCGTGTACGGGACCCACCGCCCGCGATGAAGGGGCTGATCCTCAGCGGGGGGCGGGGCACACGGCTGCGGCCGATCACCCACACCAGCGCCAAGCAGCTGCTTCCCGTCGCCAACCGCCCCATCCTCTTCTATGCCGTCGACGCGCTCCGCGAGGCGGGGATCACCGACGTCGGGATCATCATCGGCCACACCGGCGCGGAGATCCGCGAGGCGGTCGGCGACGGCTCGCGGCTCGGGGTGACGGTCACCTACATCGAGCAGGAGGCGCCGCTGGGCCTCGCCCACGCGATCGGCATCGCCCGCGACTTCACCGGCGACGACCGGTTCGTCGTCTACCTCGGCGACAACCTCATCGCCGACGGCATCACCCGCTTCGTCGAGGACTTCCGAAGCGCCGGCCCCGACGTGATGATCCTGCTCGCCCGGGTCCCCGAGCCGCAGCGCTTCGGCGTCGCCGAGGTCGACGGCGACCGCGTCGTCGCGCTGGTGGAGAAGCCGGAGGTGCCGCCCTCGGACCTCGCGCTGGTCGGTGTGTACATGTTCGCGCCCTCGATCTTCGAGGCCATCGACTCGATCGAGCCCAGCGCCCGCGGCGAGCTGGAGATCACCGACGCGATCCAGCGGATGATCGCCGACGGCAGCCGCAGCGTCACCGCTCAGGTGATCGAGGGCTGGTGGAAGGACACCGGCCGGCTCGACGACATCCTCGAGGCCAACCGGATCATGCTCGACGCGCTGACCCCGCGCATCGACGGCGACGTCGGCGAGGACGTGCGCATCGACGGTCGGGTGGTGGTCGAGCCCGGCGCCCGGCTGGAGAGCTGCGTGGTGCGCGGGCCGGCGATCATCGGCCGCCGGACGCTGATCAGCAACGCCTACGTCGGCCCCTTCACCTCGATCCACGACGACTGCGTGGTGCGCAACGCCGAGATCGAGCACAGCATCGTGCTCGAGTGCACCCGCATCGAGGACGTGGGCGCCAAGCTCGAGAGCTCGCTCATCGGCCGCGAGTGCGTGGTCTGCACCTCGCCGCTGCGCCCCCGCGCCATCAAGCTGATGCTCGGCGACCACTCCCGGGTGGAGCTGCTCTGATGCCCTGGCTGCCCATCCCCGACTCCATCGAGCGGGTGCTCGAGCGCATGCGCGGCATCCCCGCCGCCCGGCGCACGGGAGCGATCGACGGGGTGATGGTCAAGACCTTCGTCCGCCACGCCGACCAGCGCGGCTTCTTCATCGAGCAGCTCAAGCGCGGCGACCTCGACGACAACGGCCGGCCGTTCTCGCCCCCCGGCGAGTTCGCCCAGATGTCCCGCAGCCTCGCCTACGCGCGCGGCGGCAATCCGCCGGAGCTGATCAAGGCGTTCCACTGGCACCGCAGGCAGTGGGACTACTGGGACATCGTGGCCGGCAACGCGCGGGTGGTGCTCGTCGACCTGCGCGAGGGCTCGCCGACCGAGGGCCGGGTGCAGGCGCTGATGCTCGGCGAGAACTCGCCGAGGATGGTCGCCATCCCCCCGTTCGTCGCCCACGGCTACCAGGCCGTCGACCTGCGCGACGTGGTGCTCACCTACTACGTCACCGAGCCCTACGACCCCGCCGACCCCGACGAGGGCCGGATCCCCTGGGACGACGAGCGCATCGGCTTCGACTGGTCCATCCAGAACATCTGACATGCACCTCCTCGTCACCGGCGGCGCGGGATTCATCGGCAGCGAGTTCGTCCGCATGACCCTTCGCGAGCACCCCGAGGACCGGGTGACCGTGCTCGACAAGCTCACCTACGCGGGCAACCCGCGCAACCTCGACCCGGTGCGCGAGGACGGGCGCTTCCGCTTCGTCCACGGCGACATCACCGACGAGCCGCTGGTCACCGAGCTGGCGGCGGCGACCGAGGTGATCGTCAACTTCGCCGCCGAGTCGCACGTCGACCGCTCGCTCGAAGCGGGCGGACAGTTCATCCAGACCGACGTCTACGGCACCTACGTGCTGCTCGAGGCGGCGCGCGCCGCCGGACACGAACGCTTCCTCCAGGTGAGCACCGACGAGGTCTACGGCGACGTCCCCGAGGGCCGCAGCATCGAGGGCGACCCGATGCGCCCGCGCAGCCCCTACTCGGCGAGCAAGGCGGCGGCGGAGCTGCTGATCAACGCCTACCGCGCCTCGCACGGCACCCCGGTGGTGGTGACCCGCGGCTGCAACACCTACGGGCACAACCAGTACCCTGAGAAGATCGTCCCGCTGTTCATCACCAACGCCATCGACGGCCGCCCCCTGCCGATCTACGGCGACGGCTCGGCGGTCCGCGACTACCTCCACGTCGAGGACCACTGCCGGGGCATCGACACCGCGCTGCGCCGCGGCGAGACCGGGGGCGACTACAACGTCGGCGGCGAGACCGAGACCGACGGCATCACCGTCGCCGACACCGTGCTCCGCCTGCTCGAGCTGCCCACCTCGCTCAGGCAGTTCGTCCGCGACCGCCCCGGCCACGACCGCCGCTATGCGCTCGACAGCTCACGGCTGCGCGCCCTCGGCTGGGCGCCGCGGATCGACTTCGAGGAGGGGATGCGCCGCACGGTGCGCTGGTACGTCGACAACCCCGACTGGTGGAGGCCGCTGAAGTCGGGGGAGTTCTGGGAGTTCTACCGGCGCAACTACCATCCGGCGGCGCCGGCGCGCTGATGCGCATCGCCGTCACCGGCGCGGGCGGCCAGCTCGGACGCGAGCTCGTCGACGTCCTCGGCGCCGCGGGGCACGTGGCCCTCGCCCACGACCGCAGCGGCTGCGACGTCACCGAGCCGGGGGCGGTGCGGCGCATGCTCGACGCCGCCCGCCCCGACGTGGTGGTGAACTGCGCCGCCTGGACGAACGTCGACGGCGCCGAGGCGGACCCCGACGGCGCCTACCGCGGCAACGCGCTCGGCCCGAGGCTGCTCGCCGCCGCCTGCCACGCCGCCGGGGTGCGGCTCTGCCACCTCAGCACCGACTTCGTCTTCGACGGCGAGACCGAGGCGGCGTACGAGGAGTGGGCACCGGTGCGGCCGCTCTCGGTGTACGGCGCGAGCAAGCTCGCCGGCGAGGAGGAGGTGCGCGCCCTCTGCCCCGACCATCAGATCGTCCGCACCGCCTGGCTCTACGGCCGCGACGGCCCCAACTTCGTTCTCACCATGCTCCGGCTCGCCGGCTCGCGCCCCGAGCTCCGCGTCGTCGCCGACCAGCGCGGCTCGCCCACCTGGACCGGCCACCTCGCCCCGGCGCTGGTGCGGCTCGTCGAGCTCGGCGTCCCCGGCACCTTCCACCTCAGCGGCGGCGGCGCGGCCACCCGCCACGAGTGGGCCGAGGCGGTGGTGGCGGCGGCGGGGCTGACCACCCCGGTGGTGCCGGTGAGCAGCGCGGAGTTTCCCCTCCCGGCGCGCCGGCCGCGCTCGTCGGTGCTCGACAACCGCGCCTGGCGGCTGCTCGGCGAACCCCCGCTGCCCGACTGGCGGGAGGGGGTCCGCGACTACGTCTCGACCAGGGGCTGAGCGGGCGCGGGCTCGGGGGCCTGACGCCGGCCGGTGAGCTCGACGGCGCCGGCCTCGACCTGCACGAAGGGCGGCGGCGGCGCGTGGAGCTCGGCGGGCGGCTGCGGCGCCCAGCGCAGCGCCGGCACCGCGCGCAGCGCCTCGAGCACGATCGCCGAGCCCATCTTGCTCTGGCCGGCGACGCGCTCGGTGAAGACGATCGGCACCTCGACGACGGTCAGCCCCCGGCGGACGGCGCGGACGTTGAGCTCGATGTTGAAGGCGTACCCGGTGGTGCCCATCGAGGCGACGTCGATCGCCAGCAGCGCCTCGCGCCGGAAGCACTTGAAGCCGCCGGTGACGTCGCGCAGGCGCAGCCCGAGCAGGGTGCGCGCGTACGCCGAGCCGCCGCGACTGAGCAGCCGGCGATGCAGCGGCCAGCCGGCGGTGCCGCCGCCCCGGACCCAGCGCGAGCCGCAGGCGACGTCCGCGCCGGCGTCGACGGCGGCGATCAGGCGGGGCACGTCGGAGGGGGCGTGGGAGAGGTCGGCGTCCATCGTCACCAGCCGGTCGTGGCCGAGGCTCAGGCCGCAGAGCAGCCCGGCGATGTAGGCGGGCCCCAGCCCCTCCTTGCGGGCCCGGTGGAGCACCGAGACCCGAGGCTCGGTCGCGGCGAGGCGCTCGGCGAGCGCGCCGGTGCCGTCGGGGGAGCCGTCGTCGACGACGAGGACGTCGATGCCCCTGCCCTGGGCCAGGATGCCGGACACGACGCCGGCGAGGTTGGCGGCCTCGTTGTAGGTGGGAAGCACGATCAGGGTGCGCGAGCCGCCGCCGCCAGGCGTTTCCACCGGGCGACTCTAGGGGCTCAGGGGCGCAGGCCGCAGACCACGTCGTCGCCCGCCGGCAGCGAGACCACGGGCGCGGCGTCCGCGGCCGACACGCTGAGCACGGCGGTCCGGCCGGCGGTCAGCGGGAAGGTCCGGGGAGCGCTGACCAGGGAGGGGTCGGCGCTCGTGGCCATCGCCACGGTGAGGTCGCCGCCGGCGCTGGGGGTGACGCTGACCCAGCCGGGCCCGGCGAAGAGCAGCCGGACGAACACCGGGCCGGCGCCGTGGAGTCGGGCGCACCCCCCGGTCACCCGCGCCGCCGCCGGAGCCTCGCCGAGGCGGGGGCCGGGGCCGCCGTCGACGGCCGGCTCCGGGCCGACCGCGACCTGGAGCTGCAGCGCCGCGGCGAGCCGGCTCTCCGGGGGCTGCTCGGGCACGGTGCCGAAGGCGCCCTCGCCCACGAGCTGGCGCAGCGCGTCCAGCGGCATGTCGAAGGAGTAGCGCGGCTCGGGCAGCGCGGCCGGCCCGGCGATGAGCAGCTCGCCGGTCTCGACCATCCGTGCCGCCGCCAGGATCTGATGCTCCGGGGGGGCGAGCACCGCCACCCGCGCCCGGGCCGCGGTCACCAGCTGGCCGGCGCCCTGCACCGTGAACGCCGCGACCGCGGCCAGCACCACCGCGGTGATCGCGGCGGAGGAGCGGCCCAGCTCGGTGACCACGATCGCGGTCCCGACCAGGAGGAGGGCGCCGACGGCGTAGGCGTAGCGGGGCGCGGCGGCGGCGTCGACCCCCAGCGCGATGCGCCCGACCCCGGTCAGGGCCAGGAGGGCAACCGTCCCCAGGGCCGCGGCGACGGCGACCGCGGCGCGGTGCCGGGCGGCGTCGCGCTCGCGCAGGAGCAGGACCAGCAGGGCGAGGACGAGGACCGGTCCGGCCCCGGGCAGGCCGGTGATCCCCTCCACCCCACGGGTCAGACCGACCCAGACGAAGGTGGGGACCTCGAGCAGCTGCGCCCTCGAGGCCGGGGTGGTGTTGGCGTTGTGGTGGCCGACCGCGGCGAACCAGGCGAGGTAGACGGCCGCAGGGACCGACACCGTCGCCAGCGCGGCGAGGACCCCGCGGCGGAGCAGGACCGCGATCCCCATGATCGCGACCATCGACACCGCCACCCCGGACCACATCAGCGCCACCACCGCGACCGCCCAGGCGGCGACGTCGCGCGGACCGAAGCGGCCGTCGTGATCGGCGAGGAGCAGCGCGGCGAAGCCGAAGAGCAGGGCGCCGCTGAAGTTCATCGCGAAGGGGAAGAGCAGGCACTCCCAGCCGGCGCCGAGCAGCAGGAACATGGCGGCGAGCGCGGTGGCGATCCAGGCGCCGGCGCCGCTCCGCCGCATCCACCGCCAGAGCAGGTGGGCGAGGAGCAGGTGCACCACCAGGAGCACCGCCATGTAGGGCCGGTAGCTGCGCAGCCCGACGAGGTCGTAGAGGGCGCGGTAGACGAGGATCGGCACCGTCGACCAGTGCTCGTTGTGGGGCACCCAGACCCCGATGGTGGTGCCGTGGCGGCGCCGCGCCAGGAACTCCCAGTCGTCGGCGAAGAACCAGATGTTCCGGCTCACGTACATCAGCGCGGCGAAGGCGCCGGCGAGCGAGGCGAGGTGGACGGCGAGCGCCGCGCGGGCGGCGGGCTCGGCCGCGCGCTCCTGATCCGCCACGGCGGCGAAGTCTAGCGCCCGTCCGCGTGCGCCATTGCACCCGAGGGGCGGTGCGGTACCCTCCGGGCGTGTCCCGGGTCCTGGTGGTCTCCAACGACCTGATCCAGCCACGCATGGCCGGCCCGGGGATCCGCAACCTCGAGCTGGCCCGACAGCTCGCCGCCGCCGGGCACGCGGTCACCCTCTGCGCTCCGGCGGTGCCCGAGATCGACGCTCCCGGGCTCACGCTCGGCGGCCACGACGAGGCCGAGCTGCGCTGCCTCGCCGCGACCCACGACGCGGTGGTCTCGCAGGGGTGGGTGCTGCGGACCTTCCCCTTCCTCCGCGAGGGGCCGGCGGCGCTCGTCGTCGACCTCTACGACCCGTTCCCGCTCGAGACCCTGGTGGCGATGGCGGGGTCGCCGCTCGCCGAGCGCGAGGCGCTCCAGGACCACCAGGTCGAGGTGCTCGTCGAGCAGCTGCGCGACGGCGACTTCTTCCTCTGCGCCAGCGAGCGGCAGCGCGACTACTGGCTCGGCGCGCTGACCGCGCTCGGCCGGATCAACCCGCGCACCCACGACGCCGACCCCTCCCTGCGCTCGCTCCTCGACGTCGTGCCCTTCGGGCTGCCCGCCGACCCGCCGGTGCACCGCGCCGCGGCGATGCGGGGGGTGATCCCCGGCATCGAGGCGGACGACTACGTCGTGCTCTGGGGTGGCGGCCTCTACAACTGGTTCGACCCGCTGACGCTGGTGCGCGGGGTGGCGCTCGCCGCCGAGCGGCTGCCCCGGCTCCGGCTCGTGTTCCACGCCGCCCGCCACCCCAACCCCTCGGTGGGGGCGATGCGGGTGGTCGACGAGACCCGCCGCCTCGCCGGCGACCTGGAGCTGACCGGCCGCCACGTCTTCTTCAACGAGGAGTGGGTGGCCTACGAGCATCGGGCCGACTGGCTGCTCGAGGCCGACGTGGGGGTGACCACCCACCGCCTCCACGTCGAGTCGCGCCTCGCCTTCCGCACCCGGGTGCTCGACTACCTCTGGGCGGGGCTGCCGGTGCTCTGCACCGAGGGCGACGCCCTCGCGGACACCGTCGACGCCGGCGGGCTCGGGGTCACCGTCGCCCCCGGCGACCCCGAGGCGGTGGCCGCGGCGCTCGTCGCCCTCGCCGACCCGCAGCGCCGCGCCGGGATCGCCGCCCGGGTGCGCGACCACGCGAGCACGCTCACCTGGGCACGGACGGCGGCGCCGCTGATCGCCTTCTGCGCCGCCCCGCGGCTCGCCGCCGACCGGCTCGCCCCGCGGCGGACCGCGCCGTCCCCCGCGCCCCCGGCGGTGGTGGCCCCGGTCCCCTTCCGGGCGACCCCGCGGTTGCGGCGCCTGGTCGCCCGGGCCGGCGAGGAGCTCTCCTCGGGCGGACCTGCCGCGGTCGCCGCCGGGGGGCTGCGCTGGCTGCGGCGGCGCGCCGGACGGCTCGCCGGGGGCGGCCGCGCGCTCTGATCAGCGCCGGACCAGCACCATGTGCCAGCCGGCGGGGTTGATGAGCAGGTCGACGGGGGTCCCCGGGGCCGCCGACCGCAGCGTCGCCGCCTGTTGGGCGGGATGGCGGTCGACCAGGGGCGGGTAGGGGAGCTGGAGCGCCACCCCGGTGACGAGCACCACCGCGAGGGTACCCCCGACCACCGGCCTGGCCCGGCGCGGGAGCCGGCTGACCGCCCAGACCAGCGCCCCCCAGAGGGCCACGGTGGGGAGCAGGAAGTAGCGGGTGGCGGTGTCGCCGGCGAGCAGCGCCGCCCACTGGTCGCCGGTGGGCGCCACCAGCGGGCTGAGCAGCGCCAGGCCGAGGGCGAGGCCGCCGAAGCCGAGCAGCAGGCGCAGCTCCCAGGGGCCGCGGCGGAGCGCCCAGAGGGCGAGCGCCAGGGTCGCGGCGGTCACCGCCGCCGCCCCGAGCAGGCCGTGCCACCAGTGCACCGAGAAGAGCGACGGGTTCTGCTCGCCGACGAGCCCGGGCACCACCACCCGGTCGGTGACGATCCGCACCAGGGTGCGCACCCCGGCGCCGAGCGGCGCCGTGCCGCGGGCGGCCGGGTGGGTGAGCACGCTCACCACCTGGATCGCCGCGGTGACGACCGCGACCACGGCGAGCACCGCGCTCCAGCGGGTCCGCACCACCAGCCAGCGCACCACCGCGATCGGGGCGAGCACGATGCCCACCGCGGCGGTGAGGCCGCCGGCGGCGATGACCACCAGGTCCCCGGCCGCGCCGGGCCGGCCGCGCGGCGGCGCCGCCACCAGCACCATGAGCATGAGCACGGCGAGGTGCCACTGGGCGTTGGCGAGGTTGGCGTGGGCCTCGGCGTCGGGGATGAGCAGGTAGGCGAGGCCGAGCGCGCAGCGTGCCGGCAGGCTCGGAATCAGGGCGTCGAAGCGGCGGGAGAGGATGAACACCGCCGGGGCGATCTGGAGCAGCAGCCCGACGGCGGTGAAGAGCTGGGCGGCGTGGCCCAGGCCGGCGGCGACGGCGAGCAGGGCGACGGCGCGGGGCAGCAGCGCCAGGTAGCCGGCGTGGGGGTCGAGAAGGGTGGACGCGCCGCGGTTGTAGGCGTCGGCGAACCAGATGGTGCCGTCCTCGGCCCAGATCTGGGGATGGGTCACGGCGTCGGGGCGGCGGGCCACCAGCACCGCGACCGCGGCGGCGAGGTAGGCGGCACGCCCGAGGACCGGGGCCCCGATCACCTCACCGCGGGCGGCGCCAGCGGCGCTCGGCGCGGAGCGCGGCCTCGACCGCGACCGGCGGCAGCCATGGCCGCAGCCGCGACCGCCAGCCGGGCGGCGTCGCCGGGGCGGCCGTCACCGGTGCGGCGGCGACCGGCTCCACCGCCGGCGGGGGCGCCGGCGGCTCGGGGGAGGCGGTGGGGGCCGGCTGCACCCCGGGCTCCTGGTAGAGGGTGCTGTGCGGGTCCGAGGCCTCCTCGGCGGGGCGGCCGTTCGAGTAGTAGTAGACCGCCAGCGACTTGCGGGTCCGCCCCGGCGGGCAGGAGAGCGGCTGCGGGTGCCCGTGGAAGGAGAAGTCGCTGGTGCTGAAGACCACCATCCGGTTGAACACCGGCAGGATGCGGTGGGTGCAGCGGCTCATGTCCCGGTTCCAGAGCTCGAGATGGCCGCCGTACTCCTCCTCCCAGTCGCGGTTGAGGTAGAGAAGCAGGTTGAGGCGGCGGTCAAGACGGATCCGCTCGTACCAGTTGAAGTCGGCGTGGACGTGGAGGAAGCCGCCGGGCTCGATCTGATGCATCCCCCCGCCGGCGAGGTGGGGGTCGGGCACCAGGGCGTCGATGCCGGTGAGCCGCTCGAGGAAGTCGATCATCACCGCCGCGTTGAACTCGTTGAGGAGATGGCGGGTGAACGGCCCCATCAGCGTCGGCGCCTCGGTGGCGAGCTTGTGGGTGTGCCCGTGGTCGGTGTACAGCCGCCAGGGGATGCCGTCGGGCGTGGGGAACTCGGCGAGGACCTGGTCGAGCACCTCCTCGGGGAGGAAGTCGTCGATGACCACGTGGGGGAAGGGCTCGGCGGACCGGTACTGCTCGCCGAAGCGCTCGGCGAGGGGGACGAGCCGCTGGGGATCCAGGCCGAAGGCGGGGATGGTGACGACCGCGGCCCCGCCCTGCGTCATGGTCAGCCCTCCGCCACCCTCGCACCGGCCCCGGCCTTGGGCCGGAGCTCCAGCGGCGCCGCCGGCTCGCCGGCACCGATCCGCCGCTTGAGGCGGAGGAAGGGCGACTCGACGAGACCGTAGGACAGCGAGGCCAGAGTGTACGCGAGTACGGCGATCACCACCGGGCTGGACGCACCGCGCGACGCGACCACCGGATAGATCAGCAGCACCAGCGGGTAGTGCCAGAGGTAGACCCCGTAGGAGACCTTCCCGATGCTCGTCAGGGGCCGCAGCGAGAGCACCCACACCAGCGGCGCGAAGGGCTTGACGGCGAGGGCGGCGATGACCAGCGCGGCGCTGATCGCGACCAGGGTGAAGCCGCCGTGGAGGAGCCAGGAGTAGGGATCGGGGTTGTGGACGACCCAGACGATCACCGCCAGCCCGGCCATCCCGAGGAGGGCGACGACGGCGGCGGGGACCCGGCGGAAGAGGCCGAGGTGCGCCGCCAGGGCGAGGGCGCAGCCCGCGAGCAGGGCGTCGGCGCGGGTGCCCGAGCCGCCGTAGAGCTCCAGCCAGGTGCCGCCGCGGGCGAGCAGCAGGGCGCGCACCGCGAAGACGAGGAGCACGCCCCAGAAGCAGGCGGCCAGCGCCGAGCGGGCGCCGAACCAGCGCAGCAGTCCGACGAGCATCAGCGGCCAGAGCAGGTAGAACTGCTCCTCGACCGAGAGCGACCAGGTGTGCGCCACCAGTCCGAGGTCGACGCCGTAGGCGTAGGCCCAGTTGGCGACGTAGCCCACGGTGTAGGGGACCGCCCGGAGCGTGGCCGCGGCGAAGGTGGCGTCGGGCTCGAGGGCGGCGATCAGCCCGCAGCCGATGAGCAGCACCACCAGTGCCGGGAGCAGGCGCAGGGCGCGGCGGGCGTAGAAGGGCGCCAGCGCGATCCGCCCGGTGAGGCGGTGCTCGTCGAGCAGCAGCGTGGTGATGAGGAACCCGGAGAGGACGAAGAAGAGGTCGACGCCGATGAGCCCGCCGGGGGCGGCGACGCTCCAGGTGTGGAACACGATGACGAGGAGGCACGCGACCGCCCGGACGCCGTCGAGGGCGGGGACGTGGCGGAGGCGCGGGGTCGCGGTCTGGGTTGTCATCGGTGAGAGAGGGATCGGGGCGATTCTATGCCGGGGGTACTCGAGACCCACCGGCGGTGACACGGCCGCCATATGCCATGACGCGCCGCCGGGGCGTTCTATTGCGCCGCCGCCACATCCGAGGCGGCCGATCGGTGCTTGGTAGGATGGCCTCCAGCATGCCGCC
>DATARS010000095.1:0-9317 GCA_036269455.1 Candidatus Dormiibacterota bacterium
GCCGAGCTCCCCGGCCAGGTATGGGGCCCGCGCCAGGCCGGCGCCGTGGTGGTGGGCGATGCTCGCGCCGCTCTCGGCGGCCGCGGCCATCACCTCCTCCCAGAGCTCCTCGTGGAGGCGGAGCGCCTCGCCGTCGTCCCCGGTGACACCGGCGAAGCTGAAGTAGAGGCAGGCTCCGTCAGGATAGCCGTGACAGAGGTGGCAGAGGACGATCAGCCGGCCGCCGAGGCGGCGGCGCACCGACTGGTGGAGCGCCACCAGCCGCGGCCAGGGGGCGGCGAGCTCGACGGTGTCGAGGACCGCCCCGGGCAGGGGCAGGTAGCGCGCCTGGGCGAAACCGATGTCGTCGCGGCGGCGGTACCAGGCCTCCACCGCGGCGGGGTCGCGGGGGCTCCCGCCATGGGACGCGCAGATCGCGGCGAGCTCCGCCGCCTCCGCCTCCGCGACCCCGGCGCGGCCCTCACAGGAGCTGAGCAGCAGCGCGCCGCTCCCCTCCCCCACCCCCAGCTCGGCGGCCTGGAGCGCGGTGTCGGCGGGGTCGTAGAGGCGCAGCAGTGACGGGCGCAGTCCCGCCTGGAGGAGCTCGCGAACCGCCGCCACCCCGGCGGCGAAGCCGTCGAAGACGGCGGCGTGGTCGACCCGGCGCTCCGGGAGCGGGTGCAGGCGCAGGGTCACCTCGACGACCACCCCGAAGCCGCCCTCGCTGCCGAGGAAGAGGCGGCGCAGGTCGGGGCCGGCTCCGCTCGAGGGCTGGGCGCGGAGCGACACCGGGGTGCCGTCGGGGAGCACCGCCTCGAGCCCGGCGACGAGGTCGTCGATGCGCCCGTAGCGGGTGCTGAGCTGACCCGCCGACCGGGTGGCGACGAAGCCGCCGACGGTCGAGAGCGCGAGCGACGAGGGGTGGTGGCCGGTGGTGCGGCCGCGCTCCCGGCAGGCCTCCTCGAGACGGACGCCGAGCAGCCCGGGCTCGACCACGACCCAGCCGCTCTCCAGGTCCCAGGCGAGGATGCGGTCGAGGCGCTTGAGGTCGAGCACCACCCCGCCGCGGACGGGGATGGCGGCGCCGCAGACCCCGGTGCCGGCGCCGAACGGGGTCAGCGGCACGCCGGCGCGATGGCAGGCGGCGCAGACCGCGGCCACCTGCTCGCGGGTCGCCGGCCAGACCACCGCGTCGGGTCCGGGCAGCACCTCGCCGGCGCGTTCACGGATCAGCGCTCTCGGCCAGAGGTCGTGGGCGACGGCGTCGCGGTCGGCCGGGTCGGTGCTCATCCCCGGCTCGCCGACGGCGGAGCGCAGGTCGTCCAGAAGAGCGCCCGGCAGCGCGGTCACGCGGCCTCGACGCCGCGCAGCCGCGCCGCCGTCCGCCCCGCGCGCGCCGCGGTCCACACCGCGACGCCGAGGCCGCCGGAGCGCAGGGTGGTGTCGAGCCCGGCGAGCAGCGCCCCGCACGCCACCAGGTTGTCGAGCACCGGGGCGTCGAAGCCGTCGACCGGACGGCCGGAGGCGTCGGTGCGCACCCCCGCGGCCAGGAAGGGCTGGGGGGCGAAGCGGGTCCGCTCGACCAGATCCCGCGGGCTCAGCGAGCCGGCGTCGCGGCCGTCGACGAAGAGGGGCAGCCCGAGCAGCGGCTCGCGCAGCCGCCGGTCGGCCACCAGCCCGCCGCCGAGGAAGCTGCCGGTGGCGAGCACCAGCACCTCGCAGGCGAGCCGCTCGCCGCCAGCGACCTCGACGGCGACGGCGCGATCGCCCTCGCAGGACACCGCGGTGACGCTCCCGGTCAGCACCTCCACCCCGGCGCGGCGCGCCATCGTCTCGGCGGCGCGGGCGAGGCGCCACCCCGGGGCCGATGGCGGCGGGCTGAGCAGCTCGGCGACCCGGATCCCGCCGGCGGCCTCCACCCGGGCGCGCACCCTGTCGGAGTCCTCGAGGCCGAGCACCGCGGGGAGCAGGACGAGGTCGACCCCGCCGCCGCCGAGCGTCGCGGCGAGCGCCTCGCCGAGCACCTCGGCGCCGCCGGGCGCCTCGACCGCCCGGGCCACGCTGGCGTCGTCGAGGTCGCCGGCGATGTCCTCGAGCTCCGGGAGGGCGAGGTCCAGGGTCACGCCGCGGCACTCGATCCGCAGACGCTGGGCGATCGCCGCGGCCACGGCGTCCGCGTCCGTGCGGAGCAGCCCGCGGATGCCGGCGACCGCCACCCGCCGGAGCTCGCGAAGGTCGCCGCCGGCGACGCTCTCGACGGCGACACCGGCGTGCCGGAGCTGGCCGGTGACCGCGGCGAGCAGCGCGGGGCGCTCCAGCCCGACCCGCAGGCGCAGGCCGGCCGCTCCCAGCGCGGCCGCCAGCCGCCCCGCCTCGGCCTCGAGCTCCGCGAGCGGCGGGGGCGCCGCACCCCCGGCGAGGTAGGGATGATCCGCGGCGTCCCGAGGCAGCCGGGCCAGCCAGGCGGACGCCTCCCAGGCGCCGGACGGGGGGACCATGTCGAGGGCTCCGGAGGACATCGCGGTCGCGGCGGGACCCCGGCGCACCAGGACGACCTTCAGCCCGGAGCGGGCGGCCGTGACCGCGGCCCAGCATCCCGCCAGTCCCCCACCGACGACGACGACCTCCGGCATCCCCGGGATGCTACCCGGCCATCCACGCCGGACGGAGTGGCGCCCTTCCCCGACCGGGGTTGCAATGCCGACGAATCGGCGACGATTGCCAGTCGATTGTCACAGGCGACTGCCTGCAGTCAGAGTCCGGAATGCACCGCTGATTGCGTCTTGCTGTACAGAACTGTCACCGAATACCATCTCCTCGCAGGCCGGAGCGGAGGGGGCACCCACGACAGATGGCTCGTGATCGGACGGCGCGTGTGTGGGAGCGTGATACCACCCTTCGCGCCGCCGGTCGTCTGGTCACCGGTCTGCGCGAGGGGCGGGGCGGCGCCCTGTTCGTGATCGGCGAGGCCGGGCTGGGCAAGACCACCGTCCTCGACGGCGCCCGGCGCGGCGCCGTGGCGGCGGGCGTGCACGTCGTCCTCGCGCGTGGCGATGCGATGGAGGCGTCTGTGCCCTTCGGAGTGGTCACCCAGATCATCCGCGAGTTCGGCGGCCGCGAGGCCCATCGCGTCGACATGAGCCTCCCCGGTCCGGAGCGCCGGGCGGCGCATTTCGTCACCGTGCTGCGCTGGCTCGAGGACGTCGCCGTCCAGCCCCTGCTGCTCGCCCTCGACGACCTCCACAGCGCCGACGCCGACTCGGTCGAGCTGCTCGCCTTCCTCTGCCGCCGCCTCCACCGCATGCCGGTGGCGGTGATCGGGACGATGCGCCCCTGGCCGGCGGACGCGCAGCGGGTCGTCGTCGCGCTCGCCGACGCCGGGCACGCCGACCTCGAGCGGCTCGCCCCGCTGAGCGAGGTCTCCGCCGGACGCCTGCTCGCCGAGTCCAGCGGTGGCCAGGTCGACGGGGCGACCGCGGAGCGCGCCTGGAGGCTCTGCGGCGGCAATCCCCTGCTCCTCGAGCAGGTGGCCCTCTACCTGCGCCGTGGCGAGGAGATCCCGCTCGCCCTCGACGAGGCGGCGGCGCCGGCGCTCACCGAGAGGCTCCTGCTCGGCCGCTTCGCCGGGCTGGCTGACGCCGGCCTGCGCTGCGCTCGCGGTGCCAGCGTGCTCGGCAGCCAGTTCCGCATCGAGGTGGCCGCGGCGGTGGCCGGGCTCGGCGAGGCCGAGGTCGGCCTCGCCGGCGAGGCGCTGGTGCGCAGCGGGCTGGTGCGGCCGGTGCGCGGCGACATGGTCGAGTTCGCCCATCCCCTCTTCTCCCAGGCGCTCTACGCCGACCTCACCCCACCGGGCCGCAGCCGCCTGCACGAGCGGGCCTTCGAGGTGCTCCGCGGCCTCGGACGCGACGCCGAGGCCGCCGAGCAGGCGGTGCGCGGCGGCCTGGTGGGCAGCCCGCCGGCGCTCGCGCTCATCGAGAGGGTCGGCCGCTCCGCGGCGCGCCGCGGTGCCGTCGCCACCGCATCGCGGCTGCTCGAGTCGGCGGTCCAGCTCGCCGGCGACCGCGCCTCGCCCGATCTGCTCCAGGTCACCGGCGAGGCCACCCTCAGCGCCGGGGGCCGCTCCTCGACCATCGCGACGCTCGAGCGGCTGGTGCAGCACCCCGAGGCGGACCTCGCCTCCCGGACGGCCGCGCTGCGGCTGCTGGCCCGGGCGCGCTGGCTCGGGGCCGACTTCGACGCCGCCGCGGCCTGCTGGGAGGACGGCGCCGAGCTCGCCGCCCCGGACCAGCCCGCCCTCGCCGCCGAGTGCCTCCTCGACTACGCCCAGGTCCTGGGCCTCGTCTGCCGGACGGCCGAGAGCCTCGAGGTGGCGACGCGGGCGCGGGCGCTGGCCCAGCGTGGAGGCGCGGCACTGTCCCAGCGCGCCGAGGCGATCTGGGGGCTCGCCGCGCTGCTCACCGGCGATCCGAGCGGCATCGAGCCGATGGCGGAGACGGTGCGCGGGCTGCGGGCGCGGCCTCCCTCGCACAGCGCCGCCGCCTGGGGCTGGAGCGCCCTCGCCGTCTACGCCATCGCGTCGCGCTACGTCGAGCGCTTCGCCGACGCCGAGCAGCTGATGGCCCACGCGCTGGCGAGCGCCGAGCACGCCGGAGCGCCGGGGATGGTCTGCGCCATCGCCACCGTCCAGGCCGACACCATGCTCCGGCTCGGACGCCTCGACGAGGCGCTGCGGCTCGCCGAGCGTGCCACCGGCCTCGCCGACCTCGAGCCCTCGATCGAGGCCCACGCGTGGGTGACCCTCGCCGCCGTCCATCTCCACCTGGGTGATCTCGACCGGAGCGAAGCCTGCTGCGACCGGGCCGATGGATTCGCGCGGCAGCGGGCGCAGCTGCTCGCCGTGCTCCAGGTGTGCGACGTCCGCGGCCGCTGCCTGCTCGGCCGGGGCCAGCCCGAGCGCGCCCGCGAGGTGTTCCTCCGCGCCGAGGAGATCAGCCGGTTCATGAGGCTCGGCGAGCCCTGCGTGGTCCCCTGGGCGGGCCCGGCGATCACCGCGCACGCGAGCTGCGGCGCCCACGACGATGCCGCCCGGGTGATCTCCTGGCTCGAGGACGCCGCCGAGGCGCTGCCGTGCCGCTGGCCGCGGATCGCGGCGGCCACCGGCCGGGCGATCCTCGCCGAGCGACGCGGGGACCTCGAATCGGCGCATTCGTTCCACGAGCGGGCGGTCACCCTCCACCGCGAGGTGACGCTGCCCCTCGAGCGCATCGCCTCGCTGATCGAGCAGGGGAGCTTCCTGCGCCGCGGGGGCGCCCCGGCGCGGGCGCGGCCGCTGCTCGCCGAGGCCGTGCGCCACGCCCAGCAGCTGGGGGCGCGCGGCCTCGCGGAGCGCGCCCTCGCCGACCTCCGGGTGGCGGGGGGCCGCCGGCCGCGGCGATCCGACCCCCACCGCCTCACCGCCCAGGAGGCACGGGTCACCCGGCTCGCCGCCGAGGGCCACACCAACCAGGAGATCGGCCGCCTCCTCTCGCTGTCGACGAGCACGGTGAAGACCCACCTCGAGCGCGCCTTCGCCAAGCTCCAGGTGCGCTCGCGGCGCGAGCTGGGCGCCGCGTATCTCGCCGCCGGTGGCGAGGAGGGCGTCGTGGCGGGGGGCCGCGGCTAAGCCATCGGCCACCCCGGCGGACGCTGAACTCGCCACTCCCGGGTACCGTCGACGGGCAAGGGCGAACCCCCGGCGGCAGGTGCCGGGGCCCGGTGCGATGAGGGGTGGACGATGACCGAACGCGGCCTCGCCGCGGCCGGTCCCCGGTCCGTGCGCTCGGGGACACTCCCGCTCGATCCGCGGGCCGCCGTGGTCACCGCCAAGCTGCGCCGTCCGGCGATCACCGCGATGCGGCGTGACCGGCTGCTCGAGCTCCTCGGCGCGGTCTGGGACCACCGCCTCGCCCTGATCGTGGCGCCTCCCGGATGTGGCAAGACCACTCTGCTCACCCAGCTCGCCGCCGGCGCTGACGACGCCGTGGCGTGGTGCCGGCCCGGGCCCGGCGATGCCGAGCCGCGGGCTCTCCTCGGCCATCTCCACGCCGCCGTCGCCGCGGCCGTCGGCGGCGTCGACGGCCCGTGGCACGAGGCGGCCGACGCCGTGTATGCGCTGCAGCGGATCGAGGGCACCCGGGTGCTCCTCGTCCTCGACGACCTCCACCTCCTCTGGCGGACGCCCGGCGAGGCGGTGATCGAGCGCCTGGTCGACGAGGCGCCCCCGCACGTCGCCGTGGTGGCGGCGAGCCGCGCCGAGCCGGGGATGAACCTGCCGCGTCTGCGCGTGGGAGGCCTTCTCCTCGAGGTCCGCGCCGACGATCTGCGCTTCCGCTCCTGGGAGGTCGAGCGCCTCTTCCGCGAGCTCTACCGCGAGCCGCTCGGCCCCGAGGAGGTGGCCGAGCTTGCGCGCCGGACCGAGGGATGGGCGGCGGGGTTGCAGCTCTTCCATCTCGCCACCCGGGGCAAGCCGGCCGAGGACCGGCGGCGGACCCTGGCCGCGCTCAGCACCCGCTCGCGCCTCGTCCGCGAGTATCTCGCCCGCAACGTCCTCGACGGCCTCGACGAGCGGCTGCGCGGCTTCCTGCTCCGCACCGCGGTGCTCGGCCGGATGACCGGCGACCTCTGCGACCAGCTGCTCGGCGGCACCGGGGGCGCCGCGATCCTCGCCGAGCTGGAGCGGAGGCAGCTCTTCACCTACGCCATCGGCGACGACGGCTGGTACCGGTACCACGAGATGCTCCGCTCGCATCTCGAGTCGATCGTGCTCGAGGAGATGGGCGAGACGGCGATGCGCCAGCAGCGGCGCCGTGCCGGACGCCTGCTCGAGCGCGCCGGAGCCTTCGACGAGGCACTCGAGGCGTACTGCCGCGCCGAGGACTGGGCCTCGGCCGGCCGCCTGCTGGGGCTGCGCGGCGAGGGCCTGGTCGCGAACCCCGGCTGGTGGGTCGACCTGGTGCCCGCCTCGCTCATCGAGGACGACCCCTGGGTGCGCCTCGCCGTCGCCCGCCGTCACCGCGCCTCGGGGCGCTGGCACTCGGCGGTCGAGGCCTACCGGCGCGCCGAGGCGGTGTTCACCGGCGCCGGCGCCGAGCGGATGTGCCAGCGCGAGCGGATCGCGGTCGCCTGCTGGGCGGGAGCCTCCCCGGTGCCCGGCGCGGGCTGGTCGGCGGCGCTGCGGAGTGCCACCCAGCGTGATCCCCTCGCCGTCTGCGAGCACGCGACCGCCGCCAGCTCCCACCAGGACCTGCTCGTCGCCGCGCTGGCCGCCCTGCTCGCCGGCGACGCGCGCACCGCCTCGCGCCGGCTGACCCCCCTGTCCGGCTCCCCCCCTCTCAGCCGCGCCGAGCGCCTCTCGGCGCGGCTCGCCACCGCCGTCGCCGCCCTGCTCGCGGGCGACGCGGCGCCGCTGACCATCTGGGAGGAGGTCGCCGACGAGGCCGAGGGCGCCCAGCTCCCCTGGCTCGCCGGGCTCGCCCGGGCCGGCGCCGGGGCGCTGCTGGGACAGCCGCCGGCGCCGGCGGCGGCGGCGGGGATGCGCGAGGACGCCTGGGGAACGGCGCTGCTCACCCTGCTCAGCGGCTGGTGCGCCGCCGGACGCGGCGGGGGCGATCCCGACGAGCTGGATCGCGCCGCCGGCACGCTCGAGCAGCTCGCCGCGCCGGTGCTCGAGGTGTGGGCCCGCGCCCTCGCCGGCCTGATCCGCGTCCGTCAGAACCCGGCATCGGCCCGCTCGGGCGTCCGCCGCACCGAGGCGCGGGCGCGGGCGCTGCGCGTCCCCGGTGCCCGCGCGCTCGCCCTGCTCGCCCTCGCCGAGCTCGAGCCCGCGGCACGGCACCGGGATGCGGCGCGGTCGATCTCCGACCAGTGCGGCCTCGCCCTCCCCTGCCTGTCCCGCACCGGTCCGCGCGGCGCCCCGGCCCCGAGCTCGGTGCGCGCGGCCGCGCCGCTGGCGGTGGCCACCTTCGGCGGCTTCATCCTCCAGCGCGGCGGCCGCCGCATCGACCTCCGTGCGGCCCGGCCCAAGGTGCGTTCCCTGCTGCGCCTGCTGGTGCTCAACTCGCAGCGGCCGCTCCACCGCGAGGTGATCGTCGAGGCACTCTGGCCCGAGGCCGACCCCACGGCCGCGACCCACAGCCTCCAGGTCGCGGTCTCGTCGCTCCGCGGGGTGCTCGACGGCGCCGGCCTCGACGCCCGGATCGGCCGCGACGCAGACGCCTACCGGCTCATCCTCCCGCCCGCCACGCTCATCGACACGGTGGTCTTCGAGCAGAGCGCCGCCTCGGCGCGGGCACAGCGCGCCGCCGGCGAGGAGCGGCGCGCGCTCCGTGACCTGGTCCGGGCCATGGCGATCTACCGCGGCGAGCTGCTTCCCGAGGAGGGCCCGGCCGACTGGGTTGTGGCCGAACGCGACCGATACCGGGCGATCGCCCACGACGTCGCGCTGGGGCTCGCCACGCTCCACCGCGACCGCGGTGACAGCGTCCTCGCCATCGCGGCGTGCGAGCAGGGCCTGCGCATCGACCGCTACCGCGACGACCTCTGGCGGCTGCTCATCGCCACTCACGACGACGCGGGCGACGGAGCAGCCGCCGCCCGGGCGCGGCGGCGCTACCTGGAGGTCCTCGCCGAACTCGACCTCGGCGGCTGACCGCCGCTCAGACGGCCGTTCGCTCTGCCCGTGCGGGCATGCCGCGCTGCCCGGAGGTCCTCCCCGACCGCCCTCGTGGCGGGGGACCGACGCGCATATGGTCGTCCCAGTGTCCGGCACGGACATCGCGCCGGATGCCGCACGTTGCCAGGAGGGTGCCCGATGTTGCCGGAACAGGTCTACGAGGCGCTCGTCGCCGCGGCGGATGGGGTCGATCCCGCGGAGGCCACCTGGGAGGAGCTGAAGCCCAAGGTCCTGGAGGCGGCGGGGGTGTCGTCCGAGGAGGACGACCCGATGCTCTGGCAGGTCGTCTCCACCATCGAGCAGAGCCCCGAGAGTGAGCAGCGCGAGCTCCTCGGCAGCACCGACCGGATGTGGCAGATGGTCACGGACGCGGCGGCCTCCGTGGAGGCGGCCCCCGGGGACGCCTCTGAGACCGCCGCGGAGCCGGCGGCCGCCGCGCCGTACTGGGACGGCGAGAAGTGGCTCACCTTCGACACCGCCTCCGGGGAGTGGGTGCCGATGGAGCCTGTCGCCGACGCGTCTCCCGCGGCGGAGGAGGGGCCCGCGGCGGCGACTGAGACGGAGGCCGCCGCCCCCCCGGCTCGGACCACCGAGGAGATCGCCACCGAGATCTACAACACGGCGCTCG
>DATARS010000096.1:0-2672 GCA_036269455.1 Candidatus Dormiibacterota bacterium
AGTCCGCTCCAGTCGCCGGCGCGCAGCGCCTCGAGGATCGGCTCGGCGCGCAGCCGCTCGCCGACCGCGGTCGAGACCGGCTCGATGAGGTCGGGGTGGCCGATGATCATCCCGCCGCGGACCTCGCCGTCGCAGATGACCAGCTTGCGGTAGCGGCGGACGCCGGCCTCCTCGAAGCGGATCTCCTCGTCGCCGTCGCCGCGGGCGCGGGTCTCGCCGGCGGAGAGCAGGTCGACGCCAGCGACCTTCAGCTTGCACGAGGGCACGTCACCGTAATAGCGGAGGTCGCCGCCCATGGCGTTGATCGCCGCGATGCGGGCGTGGTCGACGCACGCGGGCCACAGCCCGTAGGTGCGTCCCCGGTGCTCGATGCAGTCGCCGACGGCGAGGATGTCGGGATCGCTGGTGGCGAGGCGGTCGTCGACGACGATGCCGCGGTCGGTGACCAGCCCCGCGTCGGCGGCGAGGACCACGTCGGGGGTGACCCCGGCGGCGGCGAGGCCGATGCCCACGTCGAGGATCCGGCCGTCGGTGAGCTCGACGCGGGCGAGGCGGCCCTCGGCGCCCTCGAGCAGCCGCCGCGCGCTGGTGTCGGGGACCACCTCGATGCCGAGGTCCTTCATCAGCTGCCAGAGCAGCGCGCCCGCGGGGCGGTCGAGCTGGCGGCTGAGCGGGTAGGGATTGCGGTCGAGGACATAGCTGCGCACCCCGAGGTACGACATCGCGTACGCCGCCTCGAGCCCCAGCAGCCCGCCGCCGATCACGACCGCGCTGGTGCAGCGATTGCGGCGCACGTACTGCTGGATGGTGACCCCGTCGTCGAGGGTGCGGAGCACGAACGTCCCCGGCATGCCGAAGCCGTCGATGCGGGGGATGTTGCCGCGGCCGCCGGTGGCAACGACGACGCGGTCGTAGGCCAGCCGCTCGCCGGTGTCGAGGGCGACGGTGCGCTCGTGGCGGTCGATGCGGACCGCGGTGACCCCGCGGAGCAGCCGGATCGAGCGCTGCTCCGCCCAGTCGCGGGGGAGCATGTAGAGCTTGTCGATGGCGGTCTGCTCCGAGACCAGCTTGCCGATGTTCATGCGGTTGTAGAAGTCGTAGGGCTCGGAGCCGACGATGGCCAGCTCGACCGACGGGCTCAGCTTGCGCAGCTCTGTGACCGTGGTGATCCCCGCCGCGCCGGTGCCGATGACGACCACCCGGCGCACCGTCGGGTCGACCTCGACCGCGGGTGCGGCGCTCGCGGCCGCCTCGCCGCCGGCCGCGCTCACCGAGGCGCCGAGGTCGAGGCTCAGGGTCACCGGGCCGGTGGGCCGGGCGACGCACGCCATCCGGCATCCGTCGCCGGCGCCGACGCGCTGCAGCGTCGCCCGCTCGGTTCCGGTCGAGGGTGACAGGTTCTCGAGGCCGCGGAGGATGCGCACCGGGTCGGCGCCGCACATCCCCATGCGGCAGCCCGCCTCGATGCGCACCCCGTTCTGCTCGGCGACGGTGAGCAGGGTGTCGCCCTGCCGGGCCAGCACCGTCGGGCCGTTGTGGAAGGCCACCTCCATCTCCCCGCCCGCCTGCCCGGCGGCGCGCAGCACCGCGCTGCTCGCCCGCGAGCGCGGCGCGCTGTCGGAGGTCGCGAAGGCGGCCTCGCGCGGCCAGGCGCGCACCAGCCAGACGATGCTGACCACCGCCACCGCGGCCTGCACCAGGTGCGGGGCCAGGTCGGAGCTCACGTCGAAGTGGGTGAGCACCTTGGGGGCGACGTACCAGTAGAAGAGGTTGATCGCCGCCACCACGTGGAGCAGCACGAGCTGGAAGCGGGTGAACGGGGTCACGGCCTCCAGCACGTGGAAGGTGCCGATGCCCGCGGCGGCGAGGAGCAGCAGGCGTCCGTAGACGCCGGCGACGTCACCGGGCGAGGCGGCGGCGACCGCGTTGGTGGTGTTGAAGCCGACGATCAGCCAGGGCAGCAGCCCGGCGAACGCGGTGCGGTACCCCGACCAGCGCGCGTCCTCGTCGTCGAGGTCGGCGAGGTGGGCGGCGGTCGGGTTGAAGTCGTAGCAGTTCTTGGTGCAGCCGACGCAGGGACGGCAGTGGCTGTTGGCGACGACGACCAGCGGCGCCAGGTTGTAGAAGCGCTCGACCGAGAGCATCGGGCAGAACTGGCTGCACCAGCCGCTCTTCCCCTTGAACACGAACCCGCCGAGGAAGGGGATCGTCAGCAGGACGAGCAGCATGAGTCCGAGCGCGGTGCCGTTGCCGTCGAGCCACACCTTGCGCAGCGGGACGATGGCGAGGAACAACCCGGCGCTGATCAGCGGCGTCACCCGTGCCAGCCGCGGCGGGAGGGTCAGGCCGCGGGTGAATCCCAGCGTTCGGGGGACCTGGTTGAGCGACACCATCGGGCAGGTGTTGCGCCAGAGCCCGGGGGCGACGAGGAAGAGCAGCGGGGCGATGGGGACGAAGACGAACCAGAAGGCGGTGAGCGCGTCCGTGGGCCGCACGAACCCAGCGATGGCGATCGCCAGGCCCACGGCGACGCCCGCCCAGCGCATCGGGCGCCATACCCCGTGGGGCAGGCGGCGGGGAAGCTCGGTGTACGCCGTGAAGAGCGGCGCGCTCACGTACGGTCGGCCTCGCGACGGTCGGTCCGGCGGATCTCGTCCCGCAGCCGGCCCGTG
>DATARS010000097.1:0-8790 GCA_036269455.1 Candidatus Dormiibacterota bacterium
GCCGGCGCGGACGACGCCGGCGTCGTCTCGCTCGACCGCGACGAGGTCGCCGACCAGCGCGGGGGCATCCTCGCCGCCTTCCCCCGCGCGGCGACCCTGATCAGTTTCGTCTGCCGCATGAACCGCGACAACATCCGGACCCCGGCGCGGTCGATCGCCAACCTCGAGTTCCACCACGCCGGCGACCACGTCGACGAGGTGGCGCGGCGGGTCGTGGCCGAGCTCGAGGCCCGCGGGGTCCGGGCGATGAACGGCGGCGCCATGGGCTTTCCGATGGAGATCCAGAACTTCCCGCAGCGGATGTGGGTGGTCGCGCACAAGCCGGTGGCGATCGCCGCCGGGCTCGGCAGGATGGGCATCCACCGCAACGTCATCCATCCGCGCCTCGGCAGCTTCATCCTGCTCGGCACCGTCGTCGTCGACGTTGCGGCGGACGCCGAATCGCGGCCGGTCGACTACAACCCCTGTCTCGAGTGCAAGCTCTGCGTCGCCGCCTGTCCCACCGGCGCCATCGGAGCCGACGGCCACTTCGACTTCACCGCGTGCTACACCCACAACTACCGCGAGTTCATGGGCGGCTTCAACGACTGGGTGGAGCAGATCGCCGAGAGCGGCAGCCGCCGCGGCTACCGCGAGCGGGTGACCGCCGGCGAGAGCGCGTCGATGTGGCAGAGCCTCTCCTTCGGGGCCAACTACAAGGCGGCGTACTGCCTCTCGGTCTGCCCCGCGGGCTCCGACGTCATCGCCCCCTTCCTCACCGAGCGTCCGCGCTACCTCGACGAGGTGGTGCGGCCGCTGCAGGACCGCGGCGAGACCGTCTACGTCGTCGCCGGCTCCGACGCCGAGGCGCACGTCGCCCGCCGCTTCCCGCGCAAGCGCACCCGGCGGGTGGGCAACGGCCTGCGGCCCACCTCGATCGCCACCTTCGTCGGCGGGCTGCCGATCGCCTTCCAGCGCGGCCGCTCGGACGGGCTCGCCGCCGTGTACCACCTCAGCTTCACCGGCGACGAGGAGCGCGCCGTCACCGTCGAGATCCGCGACCGGACGCTGACGGTGAGCGAGGGCCACCTCGGCCGCGCCGACCTCCGCGTCACCGCCGATTCGCGCACCTGGCTGCGCATGCTCGCCGGCGAGACCGCGGTGGTGTGGGCGCTGCTGCGGCGGCGGATCCGGCTGCGCGGCAACCCGCGCCTGCTCCTCGCCTTCTCGCGCTGCTTTCCGTCCTGAAGGGGGAATCCCGCCGGGTCAGCCCACCAGCTCGGCGAGCAGCGACATGGTGAGCAGGGCGCGGTAGACCGTCGTGTAGTCGTCGGCGGTGAAGCGCAGGGTGCGCCCGGCGGTCCGCTCGACCCCGGGGATGGTGGAGGCGAAGTCGGCCGCCAGGGTGGTGGTGGTGTCGCACTCGAGCAGGTACGGAGGCGGCACCCGGTACGGCTCGGCGTGGCCGGCGATCGCCCGCACCATGCCCTCGTGCACCGCGTTCTCGATGCGCTCGCGCGCCACCGAGGGATGGAGGCAGTAGGCGGCCGCGCTGCCGAATGCGGCCTTGGTCGCAACCGTCTGCACCCTGGGGCCGAGCACCAGGTTCGCCTCGGCGCAGGTGGCCTCGTCGCCGCTCACCATCACCACGGGCACGCCGTGGTGACCTGCGAGGCCGGCGTTCAGCGTGGTCTCGGTCTGGCGGACGGTGTTGATCCGCACCGCGCGGAACATCCGCCGGGAGAGGGTGTGGTCGAGGATCGCCGGCGCCGAACCGGCACCGGCGTGGTAGCCGACCAGGCAGCAGGCGCCGAAGCGGGCGGTGATCCCCGCCATCGAGCCGAACGGCTTGGGGTAGCCGATGCTGCACTCGACCCGGGGATCGAGGGCCTCGATGTCGAGGTTCCCCATGCGGCCGTGGGCGTCGTTGACGATGATCCGCTGCGCGCCGGCGGTCATCGCCCCGGCGACGGCGGCATTCGCCTCGCCGGTCATCAGGTGGCAGGCGGCGCGATAGGCGCGGCTGCGACCGATGTCGTCGACCTGGCCGGGATCGACCACCCCCGCCACCCCCTCGAGCCCCATCGAGATGTACACGTCCATGGGGACCGCACTATGCCCTGCGGAGGGTCAGTCGCGGTAGCGCTGGATGCGCTGGTCCTCGTCGGACCGCGCGCGCCGGTAGAGGGCGCAGCTCTGGGGGTCGCTGACGCAGGGGGGCATGGGGTTCCGTCCGGTCCAGGTGTGGGTGCGCCGGTCGACGTGGCAGTCGGCCTTGAACCGCGTCAGCAGCTTGAACGGGCCCGCCTTCTCGCGGATGATCTGCTCCAGGTACGGGCAGCGCTGGCGAGGTGGGACGGAACGACGGTCCTGCCTGGAGGGCGTCGACTCGGAGTCGCGGCGACGGGGCGGAGGCGGGGGCTCGGCACGCACCCTGTGACTGTGTCCCCTCGGCGGCTAGTTGTCGAGCATCGCCTGGATGCGCGCCGCCAGCTCCTTGATCTTGAAGGGCTTGCCGAGGGTCTCGACGTTGCCGTAGGCCTCGAGCTTGGGGGCGGTGGTGGGGTTCACGAGGGCGCTCACCACCAGGACCTTGGGCTCGTCGCCGTGCTCGGAGCGGATCCGCTCCAGCACCTGGGAGCCGCTCAGCTCGCCGGGCAGCATCAGGTCGAGCAGGATCAGGTCAGGCCTGAACTCACCGAACAGCTGCAGCCCCTCGTCACCGGACTTGGCCACCTTGACCTCGTATCCCTCCATCGTGCAGAGCAGGGACTCGATGTCGGCGAGGGCGTAATAGTCCTCGATGATCAGAACCTTCTTCATCTCGCAACCGGGCAAAGGGGCGGGCGACGGGAGTGGCCGTCGAGGGCGGACCGACTATATCACGGGGTCTGCGCAGCCCCTGGACGTCGGTGGCGCAGTGTTCCGCTCCCGCGAGCCCGCCGTGACGCCGACGTCACAATGACAACGCCGGCAGCGCTGAGGCGCAGCTGGTGTTTGGGTGGGTTCCCGGATCAGACGTCCCGGTCGATGATCGTCGCGGTGCCGATGCCGCCGCCGCAGCACATCGTCTCCAGGCCCAGCTGACGGTCGCTGCGCTCGAGCTCGTGGAGGAGGGTGGTCATCAGCCGCGCCACGGAGGCGCCGAGAGGATGGCCGAGGGCGATGGCGCCGCCGTTGACGTTCACCCGGTCCATGTCGGGATGGTGCGAGCGCTCCCAGGCGAGGACCACGGGGGCGAATGCCTCGTTCACCTCGAAGAGGTCGATGTCGGAGAGCTGCAGGCCGGCGCGGGCGAGCACCTTGGCGGTCGAGGGGATGGGGCCCTTGAGCATGGTCACCGGATCGACGCCGACCACCGCCTGGGAGCGGATGCGCGCACGGGGCGTCAACCCGAGCTCGGCGGCCTTCTCGGCGGACATGAGCAGCAGCGCTGCGGCGCCGTCGGTGATCTGGGAGGAGTTGCCCGCATGGCAGACACCGCCCTGCTTGAAGGACGCCTGCAGGCCGGCGAGGGTCTCGACGGTGGTGCCGGGGCGGATGCCCTGGTCCTGCGAGACCATGTGGCCGTCGCCGTTCTCGCCCACCACCATGGGGGCGATCTCGCGGTCGAAGCGTCCCTCCGCCTGGGCGCGCGCGGCGCGGCGCTGCGACTCGGCGGCGTACTCGTCGGCGTCGCGGCGGGTGATGCCGAACTCCTCGCAGATCATCTCGGCGGCGATGCCCTGGCTCACCAGGTTGTACTGCTCGAGCAGCTCGGGCGGGAACGGCGTCCCCGGCCCCTGGATGACGGTCGCGCCCATGGGCACGCGGCTCATGCTCTCCACGCCGGCGGCGATGGTGATGTCGCACACCCCCGACTGGATGAGGTTGGCGGCGAAGTGCACCGCCTGCTGCGAGGAGCCGCACTGCCGGTCGACGGTGGTCGCCGGAACCTCGATGGGAAAGCCCGCGAGCAGCACCGCCTGGCGGGCGATGTTCACCGCCTGCTCGCCGGTCTGCATCACGCACCCGAAGACGACGTCGTCGACGAGAGCCGGCTCGACACGCGCGCGGCTGGTGACCTCGCGGAGAACATGCGCGGCGAGCCTGACCGCATGGACGTCGCGAAGATCTCCGTTCTTCAGGTTGCCGCGGCCCAGCGGCGTGCGCACCGCCTCCACGATGACGACGTCGACCATGCCCTCACTCCCCTGTCCAGAGAACCCGGGCGCCCGGTGCGCGGCGCCTGCGTGAACCATAGCAGCGGGGGCTGTTCTGACCGCTCGGCCTGGACTAGCGGCGATAGACCTGCACAAGCACCACGCTGGTGCTCTGCGGACCAACCACGGTCACGACCGGCGAGCCGACCGTCGCCTCCTCGTCGAAGAGCTGCTGTGCTCCCTGCGGCGGCTGGTCGCCCGGGGCCAGCACCATCAGGTCGCCGGGCCTCGCCGCGCCGGCCATGTTCTCGGGCGCCGTGAGATCCATCCCCACCGACGCCAGGCCGTGGCGCACGTAGTCGGCGGGGTCGGGGTGCAGCTCGAAGAGCGCCTGGATGTACGGCTGGTCGAGGCTGGTCGAGAGGTGCACGACGTGACCACCCGCCTGCGCGTGCGCGCGCCCGATGGCGTCGAGCTCGCCGCTGTCGAAGGCGGTGAGCGCGCGTCCCGGCCAGTCCGCGTACAGGTCGTGCTCGAAGGCCACCGCCTCGCCCGCACCGGCGGCGAGCAGCACGACCGCGACCACGCGCAGCCGGCGATCCATCAGCGCCGGGAGCAGCACCTCCCATCCCAGCGCCGCGAGCACCAGCAGGAAGGGCAGCATCGCGGAGGCCCGCAGCGCGTGCGGGGTGCCCTCGGCGGTGAGCGCCGCCGGCAGCGGCGCCAGCAGCAGGCCGCCGAGGAGCACACGGTGCAGCGGCCGGCGCGACCGGCGCAGGCAGACGGCGAGGCCGACGAGCACCGCCGGCACCGAGAGCAGCAGGAGCATGCCGCCGAAGCCGGTGTTGTGGCGGGGGTTGGAGTCGCCGTGGGTGAACAGGAACGGCGCGCCCAGGTAGGTCACGTAGTTCTGGACGAGACGCTCGAGGGCGACCAGGGTCGAGGGGTTGTCGGCGGTGATGCTGAGCCCCGAGAAGCGGCCGGTCAGCGCGCCGGGATGGGAGAGCGACCAGATCCCGAGCACCCCGTAGGCGGCGACCACCGGGGCGATCAGCGCCACCGTCTCGGCGAGGCGGCGCCGCTGCAGCATCACCACCAGCAGCAGAGCGGTGAGCAGGGCGACGAGCAGCCGGCCGGTGCTGTACCCGTACACCGCCTCACCGAGGCCGATGCCGGCGCCGAGCGCCCAGCCCACCCCTCCGCCCTCGAGCAGGTGGGTGAGGCAGAGCAGCACCAGCGACAGCCCGAGCAGCATCGAGATCACCTCGAAGCCGACCCGGCCCTCGACGGACAGCCAGGGGGTGACGCCGGCGGTGAGCACGGTGGCGAGCAGCACCGGGCGGCTGCGGGTCAGCCGCCATGCGGTCGCGCCCGCGGCGGCGACCACGCCGAGGCTGCAGAGCGCGGCGGGGAGCCGCTCGACCGCGGGGGTCAGCGGCAGCACCCAGGTGAGCGGCGCGAGCAGGTAGACGTAGACCGGGTTCTTGTACTCGCCGAACGCCTCGAAGTAGAGGGGGAGGCGGTGGCCGTGCTCGTCGAGCCCGGTGTGGGCGACCGCCCAGGCGTTGTAGCCGATCGACGCCTCGTCGCTGTAGAGCCCCGGTGGCGCGCTCGCCAGGCCGGCGAGGTGGAGGACGACCAGGAGCGCCGCGACCAGCCCCAGCGCCACTCCCCAGGGGTGGCGGCGGAGCGCCGTCACCCGCCGACCGCCGAGCGGGAGAGCGCCGCGGGCCCCTCCCCGCGGCGCCGGGCCGCGTCGGCGAGGGCGCTGAAGAGCCGCGCCGCCCACGGCTCGGTGGCGCTGAGCTCCTCGGGATGGCACTGCAGCCCGAGCACGAAGCGGCGGCCGGGCATCTCGATCGCCTCGATCAGGCCGTCGGGCGAGCGTCCCACCGCGCGCAGCCCGTGGCCGAGCTCGCGCGGCGCCTGGTGATGGAGGCTGTTCACCCCCACGACGGTGGCGAGGAGCACCTGGGAGAGCCTGCTGTCGGGCTCGAGGACGACGGGATGGACCACCGCGGTGCGGGACGTGCCCAGGCTCTCGCCGTCGTGGGTCGCCTCTCCGGCCTCCTGGACGGCGATGTCCTGCCAGAGCGTGCCCCCGCAGACCACGTTGAGGAGCTGGAGGCCCCGGCAGATCGCGAGCACCGGGAGGTCGACGTCGAGCGCCCGGCGCAGCACCGCCGCCTCGACCGCGTCGAGCTCGGGGACGGCCTCGGTGCGGCAGCCCGCGCGCGCCTCCTCGCCGTAGCGGCGCGGATCGACATCGGGGCCGCCGGGCAGGAGCAGGCCGTCGCAGCGCTCGAGGAGCGCCAGCGCCCCGGCGGGGTCGCGGAGAGTGGGGATGCCGAGCGGCACCGCCCCCGCCCGCTCGAGGGCGTCGGCGTACACCCGGTTGACCAGCAGCCGCTCCGGCTCGCCCTCACAGGTCACCGGGCGCAGGGTGATGCCCACCAACGGACGCATGGGCCCGCACTCTACTGTCGCTCTCTGCGCAGACGCGCAGAATGCCGGGGGGGACTCCCCCAGGCCATCAGCTCCTTCGTCGCTGACAGCCTTCCCCCTGTCGCTCTCTGCGCTGACGCGCAGAAGGTCGGGGGGGACTCCCCCAGGCCATCAGCTCCTTCGTCGCCGACAGCCTTCCCCCTGGCTCCGAGCTGGAGCGCGCAGCCGCCGGAGGTCGCCGCTGCGCACCGTCACCCGGGTGGCGTCGAGGGTCTCGAGCAGGGGGACGACCACCCGGCGGGTGGCGCCGACGGCGTCGCGGATCTGGGCGACCGTGGCCTCGCCGTGGGCGCGGAGATGCTCCTCGACGCGGGCGCGCGCCGCGGCGAAGACCGGGCCGGCGACCACCACCTCGGCGGAGAGGCGCACGGCGCGGCCGTCGTCGACGAGCACGCGGAGCAGGCCGGGGGTGAGGCCGGCGGCGCGCAGCTCGGCCATCGGCGGGGGGTCGAGGCCCCGCGCGGTCAGCACCGCCAGGACCTCCGCGATGGTCTGCTCGGCCCGGCCCGAGAGGCGGCGGCCCCGGCCCGCGAGCGCCAGGCAGCCGTCGTCCTCGACGACCCCGGCCTCGGCGCGCAGCCGGTGGACCACGTCGGCGGAGAGCGGCCCGGGCAGGCGCAGCCGGCTGCGCCACTCCTCGCGCGGCATCCCGGGGCGCAGCGGCTCGGTGTCGTGGAAGGCGGTGAGCAGCGCCGTCGAGGCGCGGCGCAGCTCCTCCCAGCGCGACGGGGCGAGCAGCCGGCGACCGAGCTGCACCACCCCCTCGCCGAGGCCGGAGAGCACCGCGTCGACCTCGCCCCGCCCCGCCCCCGCGGCGCGGGCGAGCGCCGCCGGGTCGGAGCCGAGCCGCTGCCGGGCGAGCAGCTCGAGGAGCAGCGCCCGCAGCCCGCCCTCCTCGAGCCGCCCCAGCGCCGCCGCCACCGCGGGGTCGCGCCGACGGTGCCGCCGCGGCGCCGAGTCGAGCACCACGCCGCCGCCGAGGGTCGCCTGCGGCGACATCCGCCGGAGCACCAGCCGGTCACCCGGCGCCGCCGCCAGCGGGGCGGCGAGCTGGAGCTGGGCGTACGCGGCCGCGCCGGGCTCGATCGCGGCGCCGTCGAGCAGCCACACCCGCGCGGCCACCTCGGAGGTGCCGAGATGGAGCGAAACGGTGGCGTTGTGGCGGATCCCCGCAGGGGCGTCGTCGAGCACCTCGAGCCGGGCGTCGAGGCGCTGCACCGGGCCCATCGCCGCGGCCGCCACCAGCGCCATCCCCCGCCCCAGCTGCGCCCGCTCGACGCCGGCGAGGTTCACCGCGGTGCGCCCCCCGGGCTCGGCGCGCTCCAGCCGCTCGCCGTGGCGCTCGAGCCCGCGGATGCGCGCCCGCAGCCCGCCGGGGAGCAGGCTCACCTCCTCGCCCGCATGCAGCGTCCCGGTCTCCAGTGTTCCGGTCACGATCGGCCCGAATCCGGGGAGCGCGAAGGCGCGATCGACGAACAGCCGCGGCCGTCCACGATCGACCCGCGGCGGCGCCTGCCCCAGCGCCGCCTCGACGGTGCGTCCGAGCTCGTCGAGCCCCTCTCCCGTGAGCGACGAGCACGCGACCACCGGCGCCCCGCGCAGCGGCGACGCCGCGATCACCTCCTCGACCTCGGCGCGCGCGAGCCCGAGCACGTCCTCGTCGACGAGGTCGCATTTGGTGAGCGCCACCACCGCCCGCCGCGCCCCGAGCAGCCCGCAGATCGCCAGGTGCTCGCGCGTCTGCGGCATCACGCCCTCGTCCGCCGCCACCACCAGCAGCACCAGGTCGATCCCCTGTGCCCCTGCGACCATGGTCCGCACGAACCGCTGATGCCCGGGCACATCGACCACGCCGACCCGCTCACCCGAGGGCAGGGTCCATTGGGCGAAACCGAGCTCGATGGTCATCCCCCGCCGCTTCTCCTCGGCGAGCCGGTCGGGATCCGTGCCGGTCAGCGCGAGGACCAGGGACGACTTGCCGTGGTCGACATGACCCGCGGTGCCGACGACCAGATTCATGCGGGGCGGCGGTGGCGGGTCATGTCGTGGTTGTACCGGGTCTGTGTGGGGGTGGGGGTGGGTGGTCGGTGTCGGAGGCGGGCTGGCCGGTGTCGGAGTCGGTGTTGACACGGTCACGGGTCTGCGTGGGAGGCGGGCTGGTCGG
>DATARS010000098.1:0-5947 GCA_036269455.1 Candidatus Dormiibacterota bacterium
CGCCTGCCGCTGCAGCATCGAGACCACCACCGGCTCGATGCGCTGGGCCATCCGCCAGTAGCCGATCGCGGTGGGGTGGATCCAGTCGGTGAGGTCGTCGCTGGTGAAGCCCCGCTCGACGTCGAGGACCAGCCCGGCCCCGTACCGGCCGGCCATCTGGGTGAGCGTGGTGTCCCAGTTGGAGAGGTAGCGCTGGCGGGTGTACCCCGGTCCCGGCTGCGGGCAGGGGGAGACGAAGCAGTCGATGTGCGTCCCCACCAGGACGATGGGGATGCCGGCGCCGCTGATCCTGGCGAGGACGCGGTTGAGGTCGGCGGCCGCCTGCCACATCGGCCAGCCGCGCTGCGCCTCGTTGCTCCCGAAGGAGACGATCATCAGCCGCGGGTGGAGCGCCAGCAGCGCGGGCAGCTGGAGCGAGGCGGGCCGGGGGTGGTTGGGCTCGGAGCTCGGGTCGAGCACCTCGTGGGCGGTGGTGCCGCTGATCCCCGCGTTGACAACCGGGACGTCGAGATCGCGGCCCATGTACCAGGGGTAGCTGTGCACCGGGGCGGGGCCGAAGGGCACCGGCGAGGCGCCGCGCCCCCATCCGAAGGTCAGGCTGTCACCCAGGGCGACAACGGGGTTGGAGCCGGCGTCGGGCGCGGCCGCGGACGGCGCCGCCGGGGCCGCGGCGGTCGCGGCCGGGGGCGCCGCGGGCAGCGGCTGGCCGGCGGTGACCGGGGCGGCCGGGGCCTGCGGGGAGACCTGGTGGGCCCGCGGGAGACCCGGGACCGGGGCGACGTGGCGGAGCACCGGGTCGCCGGGCACCGGCGCCGTGGTGGTGCGCGTCCCCGCCGCGGTGAGCGCGGAGGAGATGTGCGAGCCACAGCCGGCGATGACACCGACGGCGGCGAGGAGGCAGACCGCGCGGAGAAGACGCGACATGGGTTGACCCATTCTGTTCTGTGGCGCTCCGCCAAAACAACCCCAAGCTCGCCAAACCCCCCGGATCACCGGAAAGAGGGCGCCATCCCCAGCGGAGCGAGGGCCCGGTCGAGCGCTCCGGCGTCCTCGAGCAGCACCACCTCGCCGGTCGCGCCGGCCACCAGCGCGGCGTCGCGGGCCGCCGTCCCGGCGCAGAGCACCAGGCGGGCGGAGCGCACCGCGGCGGCGTAGCCCTCGCCGGCCAGGTCGCCGGGGGCGGCGCCGTCGAGGAGGACGGCGCGGTGGGCGAGCGGCTGGGTGGCGTCGAGCAGCCCCCGCACCGGCGGCGAAGCCGCCGCCCAGGAGGCGGCGACCACCAGCCCGTAGTGGTGCCGCCGCGTCTCGAGCCAGGCGGCGGCGTCCCCGGGCCAGGCGACCTCCACCCCCCCGGCGAGCAGCGGCTCCGCCGCCGCGGCGGCGTCGAGGGGGTCGAGGGCGAGGTAGGTCACCCGGGCCCGGGGCCAGCCCCGCACCAGCCGGCCGAGCAGGTGGCGCAGGGCCGGGTCGAGGCCGTCGGGGACGAAGTCGCCGGCGACGAGGATGCGGTCGTCGCAGCGCAGGTCGCGGCCGAGCAGCACGTCCCGCGGCCCCCAGTGCACCGGGCTCGGCGGCCGTCCGGCGAGAAGGCGCCGCCAGCGCCCGGCGAGGATGGGCCGGTTGCGCTCGATCAGCCGCGCCCGCGCCGCCGGGTCGGACGAGGCGCCGCCGGCATGGGTGACCTCGCTCCTCGGCTGGCAGACGACCCGCTGCCCGCTCTCCCAGAGCCGCAGGCAGAGGTCGACGTCCTCGAAGTAGGCGGGGGCGTACGCGGGATCGAAGCCGCCGGCCTCGACGAAGGCGGAGCGGCGGAGCAGCAGGCAGGCGGCGGAGGCGTAGTCGACGTCGCGCCGGAAGCGGAACTCGGGCGCCGCCGCGTCGCCGGTGGGGCCGTAGGGCCACACCTCCGCGTCGCCCCAGAGGATGCTGCCCGCCTCCTGGAGCGAGCCGTCGGGGTGGAGCAGCCGTGGGGCGACCGCGGCGACGTCGGGCTCGGCCTCGAGCACCGCCCGCAGCGGCGGCAGCCAGCCGGGGTGCACCAGCGCGTCGGTGTTGAGCAGGAGCAGCAGCGGGGCCCGCGCCCGCAGCGCCCCCTGGTTGGCGGCCGGGCCGAAGCCGGTGTTGGTGGGGTTGCGCAGCAGGGTGATCCCCTCGACCGCCTCGAGCCCGCCGAGGGTGCCGTCGGTCGAGGCGTTGTCGACGGCGATCAGCTCGAGCGGCGCCTCGGTGTGCTCGAGCAGGGCGGCCAGCGCTCGCTCGGTCCACTCCCAGGCGTTGAGGGTGACCATCACCACCGAGAGCTCGGGACGGTCGGTGGCGGGGATGGCCAGGCCGCTCACCCGCGCCGCTCGCGCACCCGGGCGAGGGTGTCGCGGACGGGCTGGGTGTACCGCCAGGTGCGCGAGGCGACGATCCGGTCGTTGGCCAGCCGGGCGGCGTCTCGTTCGGCGCGCAGCCGGTCGGCCTCCGCCCGCACCGCGGCGAGCTCGGCGACCAGGCCGGCGACGGCCGCCTCGAGGGCCGCCTGGGCGGCACGGCGCTCGGCGAAGAGCCGGTGCCCGCGTGCCTCGTGGGCCTCGGCCAGGAGAGCCGGCTGCTCCTCCACGGGGCGAGAGCATAGCCGCACGTCAGGAGTGGAGGAGGCGGCCTCCCGCCGGGTGGCCGGCGCTCGCCGCGGCGAGCCGGTCGCGCACCACCGGGGCGATGCGCGCGGCCAGCACCCGGTAGCCGGCGGCATTGGGATGCAGGGCGTCCTCCATGTCGCCGGCGGCGGCGAGCCCCGCCTGGGAGTCGAGGAGCAGCCCCGAGTGGTGCCGGGCCGCGAGGGCGCGCAGCTCCGCGTCCCATCCGCTGCCGCCGTCGAAGTGGCTGGCCTGGCTGTGGCAGAAGGGCTGGCCGGCGCAGTCGACGTGGCTGCCGAGGATCACCGTGGGGATGTCGCCGATGGCCCCGAGCAGGGTGTCGAGGTCGGCGACGGCCTCGCTCTGCGGCCAGCCGTAGACCGCCTCGGCCATGCCGAAGCCGACGACCACCAGCCGCGGGTGCAGCGCGAGGAGCGCGGGGAGCTGGAGCGCCGGCGGGCGGTGGCCGAATCCCTGCGCGGTGGGATGGAGCACGCTGTAGGCGGTGTCGCCGTTGACCCCGGCGTTGACGACGGGGACGCCGAGGGTCCGCTCCAGGTCGGCCGGCCACGACGTCGCCGGCGGGGTGCTGTAGGCGACCATCGTCGCCCCGTAGCCGTAGGTGACGCTGTCGCCGATGGCGACGATGGGGCCGGAGGGGTCACATCCGGACGCCGCGGCCGGCGGGCAGGAGGTGATGGCGGCCCGCGCGACGGCGACGGCGGCCGGGCCGGGCAGGGTCGCGACCGGGGCCGGCAGCGAGGCCGCCGGGGCGGCATGGATCGTCCCCACCAGCATCGCGGCCGGGATCGCCGTGACGGCGGCGGAGAGGATCGCGCGCAGGAACATGAGTGAGTGACGACGGATGACGTGGATCTCGTGCGGTGGAGGTTCCGTTCCCTTCCCTCCGCACCAGGATAGCTCGACCGCCCCGTGACCGCGCGGGCTCAGCCTTCCTTGCGCCAGTAGAGACCGGTCCAGTCGACGGTGTGGAACTCGGGCTTCAGCCCCTGCTGCTCGATGAAGTCGTTGGTCGCCGCCTTCGCGCCCTTGAGCGCGTAGTCGTCGATGATCACCCAGCCGCCGGGGCTGACCCGGGGGTAGAGCGCGTTGAGCGCGACGATCGTCGACTCGTACATGTCGCCGTCGAGGCGCAGCACCGCGAGCCGCGAGATCGGCGCCGTCGGAAGGGTGTCGCGGAACCAGCCGGGGAGGAAGCGCACCTGCTCGTCGAGCAGCCCGTAGCGCTCGAAGTTGCGCCGCACCTCCGCCTCGGAGACGATGAGGTTGGTGTAGGTGTGGTGGGGATCGTTCTCGTCGACGGGGTAGGTCGCGCCGTCGCCCCTGGGCAGCCCCTGGAAGGAGTCCGCCACCCACACCCTGCGCTCGGTGTCGCCGTACACCTGGAGCACCGCGCGCATCAGGATGGTCGCGCCGCCCCGCCACACCCCGGTCTCGATGAGGTCGCCGGGCACGCCGCGGCGGAGCACGTCGCGCACGCACTCCTCGAGGTTGTCCATCCGGCGCATCCCGATCATCGACACCGCGTGCGCCGGCCAGTCGAGGCCCTGCTCGCGCTTGTCGAGGTCGACGGGCACATGGCGCAGCATCTCGATGCCGCGGCGCGCGAGCATCCGCTCGGCGAACCGGACGACCCGGCGCTTCCACTCGGTGCTCGGAACCACCGATTCGAACTCGTGGCCCGACACCATCCCGGTCAGGCTGCGCTTCAGCAGGTCGAGGTACAGCTCCGCGCCGCGCTCGACCGTGGTGCTCGAAGAGGGTTCGGCCTGCAGCATCCGCGGCAGTATAGCCAAGCCGAATTCGGGCTCACCGGCCCTCGTCGGCGACCGCGGCGGTGGACGGAGAGAGCCCGTATCGGTCGGCGACGGCGGTGGTGAGCGGCCGCAGCAGGTCGCGGCTCATGCTCCAGCGGTGGCCGAGCGAGACCAGGCCGATCTGGGGCGCGGGCGAGGTCACCCGGAAGTCGAAGGCCTGCTCCAGGCCGTCGTAGTCGTGGGCCATGGGATGGGCGGCGAGCACCACCGTGCACACGTAGTGGCCGCCGAGCAGGGGCAGCTCGTCCATGACCAGGTCGAGGCTGAAGCGCTCGCCCGACGGCGGGCAGCGCAGCTCGTGGCCGGAGAAGAAGGTGTTGGCGTGGGCGAGGCGGTAGCCGTCGCCGCGATGCACGATCACCCCGCAGATGAGGTCGTCGACGTGGGTGTTCACCTGGCAGTGGATGCGCATCGTCATCGGCTCGCCGCTGCCGAAGGTGGTGTGGCGCTCGCCGTCGCCGTCGAGGAACTCGACCTCGGTGACGCGCACCTCGCCGGTGCCCCACCGGCGCAGCCCGAGCTCGGGGACGGGGGCCTCGTCCGTGGTGGGCGTCGCCAGCGTCTCCGACACCGCCGCGGCCGCCGCCGCCGCGTCCGCATCCGACTGCTGCCCGACCATGTGCCGGTAGACCGAGCACACCTCGCCCGACGGCCCGCTGGCGACCAGACGGCCGTGATCGAGGAGGTAGGCGGTGTCGCAGTAGAGGTCGACGGCGCCGAGGTCGTGGGTGACCAGCACCACCGTGCGCCCCTGGCGCTTGTAGCGGTTGAAGACGTCGAAGCAGCGCTCCTGGAAGCGCGCGTCGCCGACGGCGAGCACCTCGTCCATCAGCAGGATCCCCGCGTCCGCCTGGATGGCGACGGCGAAGGCGAGGCGAACCTGCATGCCTGATGAGAAGTTCTTCAGCTTCTGGTCGGCGAAGTCGTCGAGCTCGGCGAAGCCGATGATGTCGCCGATCCGCCCCTCGAGCTGGCGGCGGGTGAGGCCGAGCACGGCGCCGTTGAGGTAGATGTTCTCCTTCGCGGTCAGCTCCGGGTTGAAGCCCACGCCGAGCTCGAGGAAGGGCGACACGTGGCCGTTGACGGTGACCCGGCCGGTGGTGGGGCGCAGGATCCCGGCGAGGATCTTCAGCAGCGTGCTCTTGCCGCAGCCGTTGGCGCCGATCACCCCGACGAACTCGCCGTAGGGGATCTCCATCGAGACCCCGTCGAGGGCGAAGAGGTCCCGGTACCGCGCGCTGCTCCGCGGGTGGACCATCCGGTACTTGAGGGTGGTGCTCCGATCGAGGGGGACGCGATAGCGCTTGGAGACCTCCTCGAGGGCGATGGCGACGGTCACGGGCCCACCGAGGACAGGGGGGACGGCATGCTCCGGCCATCCTACCTGAGCGCCGGGAGCGCAATAGAACGGTCCCAGCGTGCGTCACTGGTTGTGCGGCCCTCTCGCCCGGGACGGATCGACATGAACCGTCCGCATAGAATCCACGG
>DATARS010000099.1:0-23616 GCA_036269455.1 Candidatus Dormiibacterota bacterium
TCTCGCGGCGGTGGTCGCCGCGGTCTCTCTGAGCGCCACCGCGTTCAGCGTCGTCGGCCATGCGGCCGGCTCGACGGGCGGCAATGGCGCCGCCTGCGGAGCGGTCAGCGGTGCCGCCTCGAACGGCGTGAACAACGCCGCCGGCGGTCAGAACCAGGCGGGCAACGGTCTCGGCCTGCTCGATCAGCTGCTCGTGCCCGTTCTCGGCAACGCGGCCGGCGGCAGCTCCAACAGCAGCAGCGGCGGCTCGAGCCTGAGCGGCAGCACCGGCTCCTCGATCACCGGATCCGCGGGCAACACCGCGTGCGCGAGCCACGTGAGCAAGGCGCAGCGCCAGGCGATGGGCGTCGGCACGACCACCACCACCTCGCACCACAAGGCCACCACCCGGCATCGCAGCCACGGGTGACGGCCACCGCCGGTGGGCGGCGTGGGACCGGGTGCGACTGGCGCCCCTCCCACCCGCCGCCGGCGCGGGGCGGTGACCGCGGTACGCTGGCGGGCGACATGCCCGTGCCGCCCCCGCTGCCCCGGCTGGTGGGCGACGACCTCGAGGTGCCGCTGGCGACCGGTGGCCGGCGCCGGTATCTGAACCTCGACGCCGCCGCCAGCACCCTCGCGATGCGCCCCGTCCTCGAGGCGGTGGAGCGCGCCCTGCCCTGGTACTCCAGCGTCCACCGCGGCGCCGGCTTCCCCTCGCAGGTGTCGACCCGCCTCTACGAGGCCGCCCGCCAGACCGTGGCCGGCTTCGTCGGCGCCCGCGACACCGATGCGGTCATCTTCGTCCGCAACACCACGGACGCGGTCAACCACCTCGCCCACGCGCTGCGCATCCCCGACGGCGCGGTGGTGCTGACCACCGCGGTCGAGCACCACGCCAACATGCTGCCCTGGCGGCGGATCGCCCCGGTGGTGACCCTGCCCCCACCTCCGTCGCCCGAGGCGCTGCTCGAGTCCGTCGCCGCGGCGCTGCGCGACCCGGCCCACCGCGTCGCCGTGCTCGCCGTCACCGGGGCCAGCAACGTGACCGGCGAGATCCTGCCGGTGGCCGAGCTCGCCCGGCTCGCCCACGAGCACGGCGCGATCATCGCCGTCGACGGCGCCCAGCTCGCCCCCCACCGGCGCATCGACATGGCGGCGTCCGGGATCGACTGCCTCAGCCTCAGCGGCCACAAGATGTACGCCCCCTTCGGCGCCGGCGCCCTGGTCGCGCCGGTGGCGCTGCTCGAGGGCTGCGATCCGCTGCTCGCCGGCGGCGGGGCGGTCGACTTCGTGACCCTCGACGACGTGCTCTGGACGGCGCTGCCCGACCGGCTCGAGGCGGGCTCGCCGAACGTCATCGGCGCCGTCGCCCTCGCCGCCGCCGCCGCCACCCTCGAGGTGGTGGGGATGGACCGCGTCGCCGAGCACGAGCGCGCCCTGCTCGCCCGCGCCCACGAGCGCCTCGCCGAGGTGCCCGGCCTGGTCCATCACCGCCTCTGGGACGGACCCGGCGTCGACCGGGTGGGCGTGGTCACGCTCACCGTGCCGGGCATCCACCACGCCCTGGTCGCCGCCGCGCTCAGCGCCGAGCACGCCATCGGGGTGCGCCACGGCTGCTTCTGCGCGCACCCGTACATCACCCACCTGCTCGGCATCTCCGACGAGGAGGCGAACGCCATCCGCGACGCCCTGCGCCGCGGCGAGCGCGCCGCCATCCCCGGGGCGGTGCGGGCGTCCTTCAGCATCGCCACCACCGAGGAGGACGTCGACCGCTTCTGCGACGCCCTCGCCGGACTGGTGCGGAGCGGCCCCGAGCTCGCCTACGAGCAGGACCCGGCGACCGGCGACTTCGCCCCGGTCGAGGACTCCCGCGTGCTGCCCCGGATCGAGCCCCTGCCGGAGCTGACCGCCACCGTCCACGGCGCCGGCTGCGGCCAGTTCTGACGGCTCAGGCGGGGCGGCGGTCGACGGGGTCGGAGCGGCGGCGCGACCTGCTCGACCGATCGGCGACGTGGGTCTGCCGCAGTGCGGTCCAGGTCGGCGCGTCGACGACACCGTCGACGGTCAGCCGGTGTGCGCGCTGAAAGCGCCGGACCGCGGCGGTCGTGGCGGGCCCGAAGACGCCGTCGACCTGCCCCGGGCTGTCACCGACCAGGCAGAGCAGGCGCTGCACCTCGGCGACCAGGCTCCCGCTGGCGCCGGCCCGCAGTGGCGCGCCCTCGAGCACCTCGCCCGGGTCGCGGACCACCGCTGCCCGGACCCGGCCCGCGGACTCGGGCGTCACCGCCTCGAGTGCCTCGGCGAGCGCGACGAGCAGGGCGTCGGGCTGAGTGAGCGGCGCCAGGTGCCCGGCATCGACCCCGATGAGCGGCGCGTTCAGCTGCCCCGCCAGCGCGCGCTGGAGGCTGATGGGGACCAGCACGTCGTGGGCGGTGGCCACCACCGCCGCGGGCACCCGGACCGACGAGAGCCACCTCCGTGAATCGAAGCGACCGATCTCGCGGCCGGCGTCGGCGATGTCCCACGGCGCGCCCCGCGCCAGCTCGCCCGCGAACCACGACGGCGGCGATCCGCCATACAGAGCGCGAACCGTCGCCGACCAGGTCTGGCGTGGAGCGAGCCTCAGCCCGAGCTGCAGCGCACCCATCGCCGTCCACAGCGCCCGGAGCTGCGGCGCGGTCCGCCACTGGGCCGCGGCGGCGATGAGCACCATGCCCTCGAGCAGGTCGGGGTGCCGGCGGGCCAGCTCCTGGGCGACGGCGCCGCCCATGCTGTAGCCGACCACCACCGTCGGACCGACGTCGAGCACCCGCAGCAACGCGGCGACGTCGTCGGCGCAGTCGGCGATGCGGAAGCGCCGCTCCGGCCGCGGGCCGCGACCGTGACCGCGGGCGTCGACGGCGATGACCCGCCAGCCGGCGGCGCGCAGCGGGGGGAAGAGCGGCCACCAGTTGGCGTCGCTGGCGAACATCCACCCGTGGAGAAGCAGCAGGGTGCCGCGCTCGCCTCCGCCCTGGGGGTGACTGTCCCGACAGAACATGTCCCCGCGCCCCGGTACGGGCACGATGAGCCCGGGGGGGAGCGGCTCCTCGACCCACTCCGGCGGGCCGGTGCGCAGCATGGACTTCGCGATGCCGTGCGCCGCGCGGGGCAGCGACGCGATCGGTTCCACCATGCCGCGAACGAGGCCGAGGAACTCCGCGCCAAGGTCGCCGAGCACCCTGATCTCCTCGCAGCCCAAACCCCACCGGAGGCTATGGTGGCCGAGTTGGCGGTGGGGACGCGTGGGGCGCGGCGCCCAAGATGCCGGCGTGGAGGGTTGGCCAGCCCGATGGCCGGGACCTAGCTAGTGAGTCGCCACCGCGTGGACCGGATCGGGGCAGGGCGCGGGCGGCTGCGCGGCGGCCGCGGCCCACCGCTCCGGAGGCGCGGCGACGGGATGCACCGGCCGCCCGCAGCCGTCGTCGTCGTCGTCGAGTTCGATCGAGGCGAGGCCGCACCAGGCAGCGGTGTGGGCCGCGGTCAGCGCGGCGAGGGCCACCTGCACCGCGGCGGCGCCGCGCAGCCGCGGCCGCCACCGACGGTAGGTGGTGACGACCAGATCGGCGGCGTCGCGGGCCACGACGCCGGCGTCCCATCTCCGGGCCAGCCTGCCCTCACGGCCGGCGGCGCGCAGCCCCGCCGAGAGGTCGCAGATGAGCCAGAGGAGGCCGCCGGTGACGTCGGGGACGGGCGAGCCGGTGGGGAGGGCGGCGATGGACGCGTGCGCCCGAAGCGCCTCGGCGGCGCACCGCGCCACCCGGGCGCCGGCGATCCCGGCATCGCGCCGAGCCACCGCCCGATGCTCGACGGCCCGGAGAGCGGTGCTCGCCACGGCGACGGCGAGTCCGAAGTCGACGAGCTCCTCGGGCGCCTCGTCGTCGGCGAGCAGCCGGTGAACGCGCAGGGCGAGGTCGGCGAGATGACGTCGGGCGGCACGGACGGCGTGGGGACCGGGCTGCTGGTCACCGAGCGACTCGGCGACCTCGACGGCGTACCGCACACGGCGCGCCGGGCGGGCGCTGCGCTGCACCTCCTCGTCGAGCAGGCCGCGCACTCGCTCCCGTCGCGCCGCTCCGTCCACCACGACGAGAAGGATGGCGCCCCCGGCGGCGGCTGGCAAGCGCCGGTCGCGACTCAGCCCCGGGGCCGAACCTCGAGGGCGGCGCGGAGCTCGGCGAGGTCGGTGGTCGGGGCGTCGCAGGTGAAGCCGCGGCAGACGTAGGCGGTGGCGCGGCCGTCGATCGCGGGGCGATCGGCGAGGAGCGGGACGCCGTCGGCCTCGCCCCAGGCGACCACGCGCCAGGGGTTCCAGTCGCCGAGCACGGCCCCGACCATCTCGCGGGTTGCGGCGTCGCCGGGATCGCCGGCGATGGCGACCTCGCGCGCCTCGGCGAGGGCGAGGTCGAGCGCCCAGGCGAGGTTGCCCAGGCCGGTGGGGGCGCGGCCGACGGCCGAGGCGAGCGGGGCGATGGTGCGCTCCGCGACCTCGCGCCAGCGCTGCTCGCCGCTGAGCAGGGAGAGGCGCAGCAGCGCCAGGGCGGCGGTCGAGCGGCCGGCGGGGACGGCGTTGTCATCGAGGGTGCGCGGGCGGACGAGCAGCGGCTCGCCGTCGACGGCGGTGTCGTAGAAGCCGGCGGTGGGGTCGTAGTAGCGGTCGACCATGCCCGCGGCGAGCCCGGCGGCGCTCGCGTACCAGCGCGGCTCGCCGGTGGCCTCGTAGAGGGTGAGCAGGCCGTCGACCAGGGTGGCGACGTCCTCGAGGAAGCCGGTGATCTTCGCCTCGCCGTCCTTCCAGGTGCGCAGCACCACGCCGTCGCGCACCAGGTCGGTGAGCAGGAAGCCGGCAAGCGCGCGCGCGGCATCGAGGTAGTCGCTGCGGCCGGTGGCGCCGCCGACCTCGGCGAGGGCGCGGAGCATCAGCGCGTTCCAGGCGGTGACCACCTTGTCGTCGCGCCCGGGGTGCACCCGCTGCTCGCGCGCCGCGTAGAGGCGGCCGCGCATCTCGTCGACCGCGGTGCGCATCGCCGCGACGTCGAGGTCGAGCGTGATCGCCACCTGCTCGAGCGGGAAGGGCAGCGAGAGCACGGTGGTGCCGTGCTCGAAGTTGCCGCCGGGGACGACGCCGAAGATGCGCGCGGCCAGGGTGCCGTCCTCGTCGCCGAGGACATCGCGCAGCTGCTGCGGCGTCCAGACGAAGAAGGTGCCCTCCTCGCCGTCACTGTCGGCGTCCTGCGAGGAGGCGAAGCCGCCCCCGGGGAGGCGCATCTCGCGCAGCGCGTAGTCGAGCACCTCGGTCGCCACCCGCAGCCAGCGCTCCTCGCCGGTCAGCTGCCAGGCGTGCAGGTACACCGGCGCCAGCTGGGCGTTGTCGTAGAGCATCTTCTCGAAGTGGGGCACCGCCCACTGGCCGTCGACGGCGTAGCGGTGGAACCCGCCGCCGACCTGGTCGTAGACGCCGCCGCGGGCCATGCGGTCGAGGGTGATCGACGCCGCCCGCAGGAGCTCGGCATCGCCGGTGGCGCGGTGGCGGCGCAGGAGCAGGTCGAGCGCCGCCGGATGGGGGAACTTCGGCGCCCGTCCGAAGCCGCCATAGCGCGGATCGGTCTCCTGCACGAGCTTGGCGCAGCCCTCGGCGAGCGCGGACGCGTCCAGGTCGCCCTCGCCGAGACGCGGCGGCGCGAGCGCCTGGCGCAGCTGCTCGCCGGTCTGGTCCACCGCCTCGCGCTGCTCGCGGTACGCCTGGGCGACGGCGCGCAGGATGGAGGGGAAGCCGCGCATCTGCATGCGGTCCTCGGGAGGGAAGTAGGTCCCGCCGAAGAAGGGCACGCCGCGCGGGGTGAGGAAGACGGTCATCGGCCAGCCGCCCTGCCCGGTGAGCGCCACCACCGCCTGCATGTAGATGCCGTCGACGTCGGGGCGCTCCTCGCGGTCGACCTTGATGTTGACGAAGAGCTCGTTCTGCACCGCGGCGATGGCGGCGTTCTCGAACGACTCGTGCGCCATGACGTGGCACCAGTGACAGGCGCTGTAGCCGACGCTCAGCAGCACCGGCTTGTCGAGCCGCCGCGCCTCGTCGAACGCCTCGTCGCACCACGGCCACCAGTCGACCGGATTGTCGCGATGCTGGAGCAGGTACGGGCTGGTCTCGGCGGCGAGGCGATTGGCCATCCCCGCACGCTACCCCATGGGTGCCGAAGCGCGAGCAGAGCGAACGCCGCCGGCGAGTGCCGGCGCCCTTAACGAGAAACGGGGCCGGGCTGCTGCGTGCCCGGCCCCGTCCCCCAGCGGGTGACCAGTCCTTCACCTACCGGGAGGAGCTGTGGCCACTGAGAGAGACGACCGTGGGGTTCGAAACCTTGCGGTGGTGGTGGTGTCCGCCCTTCCGGTGGGTGGGTGGCGTGGTCACGGGCTTCAGCAGGGTGACCAGCGGGGCCGGAACGGGGAGGGAATCCAGCGGAGCGGGCACCTTCAACGGGAAGGAGGCGAGCACCGCCTGCAGCGGCGCGGTCCGAGCCGGGGGCGTCGAGCTCGATGCGGCAGCGGCGGGCGGAGCGGCTGCGGTGATGGGGAGGACGACCGCCGAGAGCGGCGGCGGCGTGGGGCCGGAAAGGCTGCGGAGCATCAGCCAGCCGGGCAGGTCGGTGACCCCGGGCGACGCCGTGGAGCCGCCGTCGGAGCCGAGGAGCCCGGCGCCGAGCGCGGCCACCGGGGTGATCATCCGCGGCGCCGGGGGCTGCGAGGTGGCGACGGTCGCCCCCGCGAGGCCGGCCAGGGCCGCCGCGCCGAGGGTGATGCCGAGCCGTGGTCTCATGCTGCTCTCACGCCGTGGTGACCGAGGCGCCGGGATGAGCCTCAGGGGGAGCCACCACCATGGGAACGTCACCGCGTCGTCAAAGCTTTCGGTCGTTTTGTGGCTTTCGGGGCCGCCAGGCCGAGCGCGACGAGGGCGGCGAGTGTCGCGACGGCGGTCAGCGCGGCGATCCCCAGCCACCGCGTCCACAGCCCCGACGGGGCGTAGGCGGGAGGTGCGGGGATGGTCTGGAGATGGTGGACCCAGAGGCCGTCGCGGGTCCCGGCGTACACCGCCCGGGTCGGGACGTCGGTGGCGAGGGCGAGCACCCCGGTGGGCAGCCCCGGGGCGGCGCGGAACCAGTCGTCGCCCCCGTCGGTGCTGACCAGCACCGCGTAGCCGTCGGTGCCGAGGTAGACGGCGGGGGTGAGCGGGTTGGCCTCGAAGGCGGTCAGCGCGGTGATCGATGGGGACCCCTGGAGGAGGTTCTGGGGGAGGAGCAGCAGCGAACGCCCCCAGGCGCCCGCGGCGGTGCGCCGCCAGACGGTGCCGTCGGCGGCGACCGCGACCACCGCGCCGGGGAGCGCCGCGGGCTCCGCGATCAGCTTCGCCGTGGCGCCGAGGTCGGGGCTGCCCGGATCGATCCTCCCCCCGTGGAGGACGCGACCGCCGTGGAGCTCGAACCCCGTCGATGCGGCGGCTCCCGCGGGATGGCCGGGGACCCCTTCGCAGCTCGCCGGCGCCGAGGTCCCCGGCACCGGCAGGCAGAGCGACCGCCCCGCGGCGGTCACGAGCAGGCCGCGGCCGGTGGGCAGCACGAAGCTGACCGCCTCACCGCGCAGCCCCACCGGCACCCACCACGGTTCCGGCTCGGCCGCGACCCGCAGCGGACCCGAGGCGGCGATCCCCCCGGCCAGCGCCAGCGCGGCGATCCCCCGCCGCCACCGCTCACTGGCCATAGAGGCCGGGGATGATGGCCACGGCGATGCCGATCTCGAGCGCGGCGTGGATGGCGATCGCCGGCCAGATCGAGCCGGTCCACCGGGTCAGCGCGCCGAGCAGCAGGCCGAGGGTCACGGTGATGGGCACCAGCCCGGAGACCGGGCCCTCGTAGAGCACGGCGATGTGGGCGAGGCCGAAGAGCACCGCCTGACAGCCGTTGGCCGCCGGCGGCGGCATCGACCGCTCCAGGGTGCCGAGGAGGAGCCCGCGGAACTGGATCTCCTGGGCCGCGGCCTGGAGCGCGAAGGCCGGGGCCAGCAGCGGGAGGTCGCGCCGCACCGCGGCGACCGGGATGCCGAGGCGTCCGAGAGGCTCGGCGGGGAGCGCGAGCGCGATCCCCACCACCAGGGCGACGCCGAGCACCGCCGCCGCCAGCGCGCGCGGCCCGGGGACCGCCAGCCGCAACGCGGGTCGCAGCCGCGCCGGCGCCGTGCGCACCGCCACCACCGCGATCGCCAGGGTGGCGGCGACGTAGACGGCGTCCGAGCCGAGGATCTGGGCGTTCCCCGAGAGCCGGTCGCCCGCGGTGATCTCGAGCAGGCGCGGCGTCGCCGACCAGGCGCAGTAGGGGAGCACGACCGACGCCACCGCCAGGAGGGTGGGGCGCATCTCCGCGAGCCGGGCCCAGAGCATCGCCGCCAGGGCGAGGGCGAGGGTCACCGCCGCCAGGCGCACATCGAAGGGATCGACGCTCACCGGGTCGGTGTCGAGGAGCCGCGGCCCGAGCAGCACCACCGCCAGCGCGGCGGCGGTGACCAGGAGGGCGACCAGCGGCGGACGCCAGGCCCGACCGTCGAGGCGATGCTCCATCAGCCGCTGTATAGCGGTCCGGCGCCCGCGTCCGGCGAAGTTCGGGTAGCCTTACCGGCCGCGATGAGCGTCACGATCCTGGTCGGCGGCCAGTGGGGCGATGAGGGAAAGGGAAAGGTCATCGACCTCCTCGCCGACGGCGTGGACATGGTGGTGCGATCCCAGGGGGGGAACAACGCCGGTCACACCGTGGTCAGCAACGGCCACGAGTACCGCTTCCAGCTCATTCCCAGCGGCATCCTCTACCCCGAGGTCACCTGCGTCATCGGCCACGGCATGGTCGTCGATCCCAAGGCGTTCCTCGCCGAGCTCGACGGCCTGCGCGCCCAGGGGATCAGCACCGACAACCTGGTGATCAGCGACCGGGCGCACATGGTGATGCCCTACCACCCGGCCTTCGACCGCCTCGGCGAGCAGCAGCGCGGCGAGGACCGGCTCGGCACCACCGCCCGCGGCATCGGCCCCACCTACGAGGACAAGGTGCGGCGCATCGGCTTCCGCATCGGCGATCTGCAGAAGCCGAAGTTCATGGAGAAGAAGCTGCGCTTCGTGCTCCGGCTGAAGAACGAGGCGCTCACCCTCTACGGGGTGGAGCCCTTCGACGAGCAGGCGATCCTCGACGAGTACGTGCACTACGGCGAGCTGCTGGACCGCCACATCCGCGACATCTACCCGATCGTCCACGGCGCCATCGACCGGGGCGATCGCATCCTCCTCGAGGGCGCCCAGGGGGTGATGCTCGACATCGACCTGGGCACCTATCCATATGTCACCTCCTCGGCGCCCACCGCCGGTGGGGCCTGCACCGGCAGCGGCATCCCGCCGGCGCGGATCTCCAACACCATCGGGGTGTTCAAGGCGTACACCACCCGGGTGGGCTACGGCCCCTTCCCCACCGAGCTCCACGACGGCCTCGGCGACCGCATCCGCGAGGTGGGCGCCGAGTTCGGGACCGTCACCGGCCGGGCCCGGCGGGTGGGCTGGTACGACGCCGCGGTGGCGCGCTACGCGGTCAAGACCAACGGCATCGACTCGATCTTCCTCACCAAGCTCGACGTTCTGGACAGTGTCGACCCGATCCGGATCTGCACCGGGTACGTCAGCAAGGGCGAGAGCTGGGACCATCCGATGGCCAACATCTCCCACCTCAAGCACTGCGACGGGGTCTACGAGGAGATGCCCGGCTGGCTGAGCCCGACCCGAAACTGCCGCCGGCTCGAGGATCTCCCCGAGGCGGCCCGCGCCTACATCAGGCGCCTCGGCGAGCTCAGCGGCGCCCCCGTCGAGGGCGTCTCGGTCGGCCCCGACCGCGAGCACACCATCGTGATGGGTGCGCTGATCCCGGAAAAGGACTCGCTGCGCTGAGGGGTAGCCCACCCGGTATCCTCGACGCGGTGATCACCGCTGCCCGCCGGGCGGCCGCCGCCGTCCTCGTCGCCCTCCTCGCCGCCCTGGGGCCGGGAACGTCGCCGGTCCTCGCCGCCGACTGGGGCAGGGTGGGGGCGCTCCCCGGACTCGGCGGGGCGAGGATCTGGGCGGTGGCCTTCAATCCGGCGCTCCCGACCACTGCGCTCGCCGCCACGGACAGTGGGGTCTACCGCACCACCGACGGCGGCCAGACCTGGAAGGCGACGCCGGTCCATGGCAGCCGGGTCTGGACGGTCGGCTTCGACGTCCGCCCCGCCCACACCGCCTTCGCCGGTCTCGCCGGCGGCGGGGTCGAGCGCAGCGACGACGGCGGCGCCACCTGGCGGGACGTCTCCGCCGGGCTCCCCGACCGCAACGTGCGCGCCTTCGCCTTCGGGCTCGGCGGCCTCGCGGTCGGCACCAGCGACGGGGTCGCGGTGAGCGTCGACGGCGCCACCTGGCGCGCCGCCGGGCTCGAGGGCTACGACATCAGCGCCCTCGCGGTCGCCGCCAACTCGCCGCAGTTCACCCTGATCGCCGGCACCGACGGCGGGCCGACCGGCGGCTTCCTCTTCCGCGACCCGGGTCCCGGCCCCACCTGGGAGCCGCTCGCCCAGGGCCTGCCCGCGACCGCGGTGGTGTCCTCGCTGGGAGCGGGCCCGCTCCCCCAGACGGCCCAGTTCCGCCCCCTGGTCGTGGCCACCAACAAGGGCACGTTCCACAGCATCGATGGCGGCACCACCTGGACGCCGAGCGGCGGGATCGCCGAGCAGGTCTCGGTGACCAGCGTCGGCTTCAGCCAGCTCGACCCCAACCTGGTCTACGCGGGGAGCGACGCCGGCGGGAGCAGCGGCGGCACCATCCTCCGTTCCACTGACGGCGGCGGCACCTTCGTGCCCGCCGACAAGGGGCTGCCCGCCGACAGCAAGACGGTCTCCTCGATCGCGGTCGCCCCGGCGCACCCGCCGCTGGTGATGATCGCCGTCGATCCGCCCCAGGGCGGCGCCGCGCTCTACAGCGAGATCGACGACACGGTGCCGCCTCCGGCCGGGGTCACCGGCGAGCGCGGCACCGCGCCGGTCACCTCGGTGCCGGTGCCCCAGACTCATCACACCGCTCCGGCGGTGGAGCAGCCGAGCGTCGACGACGAGCAGTCGGGGATCGTCCGCGTGCTCGGGGCGATCTTCCACTTCCCCCTCCCCCTGCTCCTGGAGCTCATCGTGGCGGCGACCGCCGGCACCCTCGGGGTGCGCCGCTGGCAGCGCCGCCTCGACGTGGACGGCCCGCCGTGAGCACGGCCGACTTCAGCTCGGTCGCCGACTGCGTCGCCCGGCTCGACGCCGCCGACTACCTCATCGACGCCGAGGCAGCGACCGTCGCCTACCTGGCGACGCGGATGGAGAAGCCGCTGCTCGTCGAGGGCCCGGCGGGGGTGGGCAAGACCGAGCTGGCGCGGGCGCTCTCCCGAGCGCTCGATCGCGAGCTGATCCGGCTGCAGTGCTACGAGGGGCTCGACGAGGCCAAGGCGCTCTACGAATGGGAGTACGCCAAGCAGCTGCTCTACACCCAGATCCTCCGCGACAAGATCGGCGACGCGGTCGGCGACGCCCCGACCCTGGCCGAGGCGGTCGAGCGCATCGCGGTCCAGGACGACGTCTTCTTCAGCGACCGCTTCCTCCTGCCCCGCCCGCTGCTCAAGGCGATCCTCAGCGAGCGCCCGGTGGTGCTGCTCATCGACGAGATCGACAAGGGCGACGCCGAGTTCGAGGCGTTCCTCCTCGAGATGCTCGGCGACTACCAGGTCACCGTCCCCGAGCTCGGCACGCTGACCGCGCGCACCCGGCCGGTGACCGTGCTCACCAGCAACGCCCAGCGCGAGCTGAGCGACGCGCTGCGGCGGCGCTGCCTCCACCTCCACCTCGACTTCCCCGGGCCCGAGCGCGAGCGCGACATCATCCGCCGCCGCGTCCCCGAGGCCTCGGCCGAGCTGGCCCGCCAGGTCGCCCAGGCGATGGCGAAGCTGCGCACCCTGGGGCTGCGCAAGCTGCCGAGCATCTCCGAGTCGATCGACTGGGCGCGGGCACTGGTGCTGCTCAACGCCGAGACCCTCGACCCGGCGGTGGTCTCGGAGACCCTGTCGCTGGTGCTGAAGTACGAGGGCGACGTGCGCAAGGGCCGCGAGTCGCTCCACGCCCTGCTCAACTAGCGGGGAGCTGCGATGGACGAGCACATCCTCCAGTTCGTGCGGGCGCTGCGCGCCGCGGGGGTGCGGGTGTCGCCGCCCGAGGCCGCCGAGGCGCTGGTGGCGGCGGGGACGATCGATCTCGACGACCGCCCCACCTTCCGCGCGGCGCTGCGCGGCACCCTGGTCAAGCGCGACCTCGACCTCGACGTCTTCGAGCAGCTCTTCGAGCTCTACTTCTCGCCGTACGGCAGCCGCGGCATCCCCCGGACCGCCGTCGACCCGGTCGACGAGCTCCCGCCGCTGCCGCCCGAGGCGCTCGAGGCGCTCGGCAACGAGCTGCGGGCGCTGCTCGACCGGCTGTCGGAGATGAGCGACCTGGAGCTGGCGCTGATGGTTCGCGAGGCCGGGCGCGAGGCGATCGCCGGCCTGGAATCGCTGCTCCAGCGCGGGATGGCCGGGCGCGCCATCCTCGACGCGCTCGGCGCGGGCTCCGGCGCCGACGCCGCGCTCGACCGCTTCCAGGCCGCGCTGAAGGCCGCGGGGATGGACGAGGAGACGGCCCGCGCCTGGCGCGCCCGGATGCGCCAGCAGCTCGACCGGCTGCGCACCGCGGTGCGCGGCACCGTCGACTCCGAGTTCGAGCGCCTCGACGCCCAGCGCCGCCGCGACCGGCTGCGCAGCGACCTGACCCGCGCCCCGCTCGGAGCGGTGACGCCGCGCGAGTCCGCGGAGATGGCGCGGCTCGTCGAGCGGCTGGGCCGCAAGCTCGACTCGCTCCCCGAGCTGCGCCGCCGGCCGCGGCGCCGCGGTGCGCTCGACATGCAGCGCACCTGGCGGGCCAACCTGCAGTCGGGCGGGGTGCCGTTCCGGCTGCGCTGGAAGAAGCCGCCGCAGCACAAGCCCCAGGTCGCCGCGCTCTGCGACATCAGCAACTCGATGCAGTCGACGGTGCGCTTCATGCTGCACTTCCTCTACCGGCTCCAGGACCGGTTCAGCCGGGTGCGCACCTTCGTCTTCGTCAGCGGCACCGAGGAGGTGACCGCCGAGTTCTCCGAGGCCGACGCCGGCACCGCGATCGACCGCGCCCTGCAGCCGCGGAACATCGCCTGGTACTCATCGACGAACTACGGGCGCAGCCTGGAGAGCTTCGCCACCGAGTACCCCGACGCGGTCACCCCGCGCACCATCCTGCTGGTCCTCGGCGACGGCCGCGGCAACTACACGCCGCCGCGTGCCGACGTGCTGGCGACGCTGCGCGGGCGAGCCCGGCGGGTGGTCTGGTTCAACCCGGAGTCGCGGCTCAGCTGGGGGCTCGGCGACTCGGCGATGCCCGCCTACGTCCCCCACTGCACCCAGGTCGCCGAGGTGCGCAATGTGGCCCAGCTCGAGGCGGCGATCGACGCCATGGTCGCGCCACCGGGGAGGTCGCACCCATGACCGACACCGCCGCCCGTCTCGCCGACCTGGGGATCGAGCTCCCCGACCCGCCCCGAGCGCTCGGCGCCTACGTGCCCTTCCTGGTCGCCGGCGACCTGCTCTACACCAGCGGGGTGGTGCCGACGGCGAACGGCGAGCTGCGCTGCGCGGGGGTCGTCGGCGCAGACCTCGGGGTCGAGGAGGCGGCGGAGGGCGCCCGGATCTGCGCGCTCAACCTGCTCGCGCTGATGCGCGCCGCCACCGGCTCGCTCGACGCCGTGGTCCAGGTGCTCCGCCTCGACGGCTATGTGCGCAGCGCCCCGGGGTTCACCGCCCAGCCCGCGGTGATCAACGCCGCCTCGGAGCTCATGGTCGCGGTGCTCGGCGAGCGCGGACGGCACACCCGGACCGCGGTCGGCGCCGTCGAGCTGCCCCTGGGCGCGGCCGTCGAGATCAGTTCCGTGGTGCGGATCGACCCGGCGCTTGTGCACCGGGGCTGAGGCGAAGGCCGCAGAGGGCCGGCGTATCCTGCAGCCAGGGTGATCGCCGACTCCGTGTTCCACCTCAGCTACCCGCTCGCCTTCGCGGCCGGGCTGGTCTCCTTCCTCTCGCCCTGCGTCTTCCCGCTCGCGCCCGCCTACCTCGCCTATCTCGGCGGCCGTGCGGGCGAGCCCGCGGCGCAGGCGGTGGCCACCGAGGTGGCGGCGTCGGAGGGCGGCCGCGGGGTGGCGGTGGCGGTGCGGACCCGTCCCTCGGTGGCCGCCCGGGTGCCGGTGATGGCCAACGGCGTCGCCTTCGTCGCCGGCTTCAGCCTCGTCTTCATCGCCTTCTACTACGTGCTTCGCGCCCTCGACGTCACCGTGCTCGTCACCCACCAGCGCGCCGTCGACCTCGTCGCCGGGACCATCGTGATCATCCTGGCGCTGCAGACCCTCGGGGTCCTGCGCATCGGCGCGCTGATGCGCGAGGTGCGCATCCACCGGTTGCCCGCGCAGGGCGGGCCGCTCGGCGGGCTGCTCCTCGGCGTCACCTTCGCCGCCGGCTGGACCCCGTGCATCGGGCCACAGCTCAGCGCCATCCTCAGCGTCGCCCAGGACGGCCGCTTCGACGGCCTGCCGGTGATGGTCGCCTACTGCCTCGGGCTGGCCGTTCCCTTCCTGCTGCTGGCGGCGCTCACCGACCGCCTCCAGGGGCCGATCCGTGCCGTCAACCGCCACCTCGGCGTGGTGAACCTGGTGGCGGGGGCGCTGCTGCTCGTCTTCGGGGTGCTGCTCGTCGCCGACCGCTTCTCGGTGTTCAGCCACTTCGCCGTGCAGTCGCCGTTCGACCTGTGAGCACGGTCCCCGCGCCGGTGCGCACCCTCGACCTGCGCGGCGTCGGCTGCCCGCTGAACTACGTCAAGACCCGCGTCGCCCTCGACCGGGTCGCCCCCGGCGAGTGCGTCGAGGTCTGGCTCGACCATGGTGAGCCCGAGGACAACGTCCCGCGCTCGTGCGAGGAGGACGGCTTTCCGGTGCTCGTCCTCGAGGAGGCGGCCGGGGGCTACGTGCGGGTGGTGGTCAGCCGCCCACGGTAGCCCCCGGCCCCGCCGGGGTCAGGAGTCGGAGCCGTCGGAGCGGCGACGCCGGCGACCCGCGATCAGCGCACCGGCGCCCGCGGAGGTGAGCAGCAGCCCGGCGGCGAAGTTGACCTCGGCGCCGGTCTGCGGCACCCCGGTCAGCGGCGCGACCGCGCTCGCGCCCTTGGCGGCACCCGGGTTCGCGGTCGGAGCGGCGGTGGGGACGGGCACCGGGACCGGGACGACCACACCGCCGGCGCCGGAGGTGGCGCAGGTGTCGTCGTCGTCCTTCTTGTCCTTGTCGTCGTCGTCCTTGTCGGTGTCCTTGTCGTCGCCCTTGTCCTTGTCCTTGTCCTTGTCGTCGCCGGACTTGTCCTTGTCGGAGTCCTTGGAGTCCTTGGAGTCCTTGTCGTCGGAGTCCTTCTCGGCGGGACGGGCCTGCTCCTGGCCCTGGGCCTGGACGTCCGGCTTCGCCTTGTCGTCGTCCTTGGTGGCCTTGTCGTCGGCCTTCTCGCAGTCGGACGAGGCGGCGGGAGCGGCGATCGACGACGACCCCGGGGAGGTGTCGGCGGCGGAGACCGCGCTGTGGCCCATGAGCGCGGCTCCGCCCATGGACAGGGTGACGGCGCCCACGCGTACAAGGGCGAACATACGGCGATTACTGGGGATCATGGGACACCTCGCAGCGGCATAAATATGAGTGCGGTGATGCATCCTCTCGTGGGTCCGGATCGTAGCATCACGGTTCCCACGAGTGCACCCTATGAGATGAGCCGCGAGTGTGGCGCGTTAGCGGGGTGTCGCGCTACCCCTTCATATGATCTGACCGACCGGTAAGCGCACTGTGACCCGAGTCCAGCGGGTCTCCTCGCTCTCGATCGCCACCTCACCCCCCTGGGCCCGGACCAGTCCCTCGACGATGCTCAGGCCGAGACCGCTGCCTCCCTCCTCACGCGCCCGCGTCTTCTCGCCGCGGTAGAAGCGTTCGAAGACGTGGGGCAGGTCGGCGGCGGGGATCCCCGGACCCTCGTCGAGAACGGTGAAGCTCGCCCGTCCGTTCTCCACCTCGGTCGACCACACCTGCCGGGCGCCGGGCGCGTACTTGCAGGCGTTGACCAGAAGGTTGCGGGCGACCGTGACCAGCGAGCCGCGATCCGCGGTGACCATCACCGGCGCGGCGGCGAACCTGCGGTCGAGCTCGGGGGGCATCCCCGGCACCCCCTCGTCGAGCACCCCGCCGAGCACCGCGTTGAGGTCGAGCGGCTCGAGGGTCGCCCGGGGCTGGGCGTCGATCCGCGCCAGGGTGAGGAGGTCGAGGACGAGCATGCGCATCCGCTCGGACTCGCGCGCCATCGCCGAGAGCGCGGCCTCGAGCGAGGCGGGGTCGCGGGAGACGCCGCGCCGGAGCACGTCGATGTAGCCCTTGAGCGCGGTCACCGGGGTGCGCAGCTCGTGCGAGGCGTCGGCGATGAAGCGCCGTGTGCGCGCCTCGGACTCCGCCTGGGCGGCGAAGGCCACCTCGATGCGGTCGGCCATGTCGTCGAAGGCGCGGGCCAGCGTCCCCACCTCGTCGCTCCGGTCGGGGAGCCGGCTGCGGGCGCGGAGATCACCCGCGGCGAGCTTCCCCGCGGTGTCGGTGACGCGGTGCAGCGGACCGAGGGCGCGTTCGGTGAGCAGCAGCCCGGCGAGCAGGGCGAGGACCAGCACCGCGATGCCACCGATGACGAGGCCGGTGCGGTCGGCGTGGAGCACGTCGTCGATCGATGTGGTCGGGGTGCCGAGCTGGGCGGCGATGCAGCCGGGCGGCACCTGCGCGCGGGCGGTGCCGGTGTGGATGGGGACGGCGACGACCAGCTCGGTCGAGCCGTCGGGCACGTCGATCATGTCCGACGGCGACTCCCGCCCCGCGAGCGCGCCGTTGAGCGCGTCGGATGACAGCCGCGGCAGCGCGGTCAGGTCGGCCGGGAAGTGGGTGCCGATGACGTTGAGCTGGGGGTCGTAGACGGCGATGGACACGCTCTGCCCGGAGACGATCTGGGTCCGGCCTGCGAGATAGCTCGCCACCACCTTGAGGACCGAGGCGGGGATGACGGCGCAGTTGGTCCCGCTCAGCACCTCCCTCACCTCCGCCAGGGTCGGGCCGGTGGGGGCGGTCGAGGTCGATCCACCGGTGCCCGTGCCGGTGCTCGCGCCCGGCGAGGGGCTCGGCGTGGCCCGGCGCGCCCGCGGCGGCACCAGGCGGGTGCTCTGGTTGAGGTCGCGGACCGACGCCTGGAGGTCGCCGCGGAGGTCGGCGACCCGGGTGCTCACCAGGCTGCGCTGGAGCGCGGTGTACTGAAAGGCGCCGAGGCCGACGAGGAGCAGGGCGAGCAGACCGACGTAGGTGAGCGTCAGCCGCCAGCGCAGCGAGCCCAGGGCGCGGAGCACCCGGCCCGGCGAGGCCGTGGGCTCAGGCCTCCGGCACCGCGCCCACCTCGGTGCGCAGCCGGTAACCGACTCCGCGCACCGTCTGGATGCGCTGGTGCTGCGGGTCGCCGAGCTTCTGCCGCAGGTAGCGGACGTAGACCTCGACGTTGTTCTCGTCGCCGAAGAAGTTGTAGCCCCAGACCTCGTCGAGGATCCGCTGCCGGGGCAGCACCTGGTCGACGTTCAGGGCGAGGAAGTGGAGGAGGTCGTACTCGCGGACGCTGAGGTCGATGAGCCGCTCGCCGAGGCGGACCTCGCGAGTCGCGGTGTCGATGCTCAGCTCGCCGGCGCGGACGACCCGGGCGAGGTCGGGCTGGCGGCGGCGGAGCACCGCGCGCACCCGAGCGAGGAGCTCGCCGAACTCGAAGGGCTTGACCAGGTAGTCGTCGGCGCCGAGCTCGAGCCCCTGGATGCGGTCGGTGGTCTCGTCGCGGGCGCTGAGGATGATGATGCCGCGGTTGCGGTCGCCCGCCAGGGCGCGGCAGAGCTCCCAGCCGTCCATGCGCGGCATCATCAGGTCGAGCACGACGATCTGCGGCTTGAACTCGTCGACGACGCGGAGCGCGGCGCGGCCGTCCGGAGCGGTGCGGACCTCGAAGCCCTCGTGCCGCAGCCCCAGGGCGATGAAGTCGGTGATGCTCGGCTCGTCGTCCACCACCAGCACGCGCGGCTCGCTCATCGTGGCCCGAGTATATGGACGCCCAGCGGCGTGCAGACCGTCCCGGGAGCGGTTCTCAGCGAGCTCTCAACGATGAAGCGAGCGCTCAACCGGTGGCCGGGCGGTTGACGCTCACCGAGGCGCTGCGCAGCCGTTCGCCCTCGCGCCAGCGCACGGTGATGATGTCGCCCTCGCGGCGCCAGCGCGCCCGGTCGAGCGCGGCCGCGGCGCCCGCGCCGGCTCGCTCGGTGATGGCGGTGCGGAAGCGCTCGGGCAGGTCGGCCCAGCCGCCCCGGGAGCCGCGACGGGGCAGCCCGCTGCGGAAGACCGTCCAGCAGGCGTCGGGGGCGGTCACCACCACCGCGTCGGCCTGGCCGCTCTCGAGCAATTCGAGGCCCACCGGCGCCTCGCCCTCCCAGGGCATCCACACCAGGGCGCGCTCCTCGGCAACCCACCAGGCGAAGGGCTCCTCGCCCGGTGCGTGGGGCATTCGCGCCGGGCGGTGGTGCGCGGCGGCGACGCGGAGCGCGACCGCGCCGAGCCGTTCGCGGTCGGCGGGGTCGCCGCGGAGCATCCCCTCGGTCGTCGACGCCTGCCCCATGTCGCGCGCCGCGGTGGCCGGGTAGGCGTGGCGCACCAGGGCGAGCGACCCGTCCCGGACCCGCTCGCCGGCGCCTGCGCCGAGCCAGTCGTCCCAGGGGAGGTCGACGGCGAGGGAGAGCAGCTCCTCGGCGGGAAGGGCACTGCCATGCCGTGCCGCGACGGGAGCGGGGTCCTCGTCCTCGGGGCCGGGAAGGTGGAGCCAGGTCATCCGGAGCCGAGCTTAGCCGGGTGTGCATCCGGGTGAACCCGGGCATACCCTTGCCATCGAGCGTCAGCACCTGGGCCGGAGGTCGCGCCCATGTCCAGCATCCCCACGACGGAGGAGGCGGTCGCCGCCGCGCGGCAGGCCGGCCTCCTTCACGTCGACGACAGCGGACCGGGCATCCGCCGCCAGCGGCGCGGAGGCGGGTTCGTGTACCTCGATCCCGAGGGACGGCGGATCACCGAGAAGCCGGAGCTGGAGCGGATCCGCCACCTGGCGATCCCGCCGGCGTGGACCGACGTCTGGATCTGTCCCAGCGACCGCGGCCACATCCAGGCCACCGGGCGCGACGCCCGCCGACGCAAGCAGTACCGCTACCACGAGCGCTGGCGCGAGGTGCGCGACGCCTCCAAGTACGAGCACACCATCGCCTTCGCGCGGGCGCTGCCGAGGATCCGCCGCCGGGTCACCCGGGACATGGCCCGCGCCGGGCTGCCGCGCGAGAAGGTGGTCGCCTGCACGGTGCGGCTGCTCGAGACCACTCTCATCCGGATCGGCAACGACGAGTACGCGCGGCAGAACCAGCACTACGGGCTGACGACGCTGCGCGACGAGCACGCCCAGATCAGGGGCGCGCAGGTGCGGTTCGTCTTCCGGGGGAAGAGCGGGGTCGACCAGAGCGTCGCCATCACCGACCGCCGCCTCGCCCGGGTGCTGCGCAGCTGCCAGGAGCTGCCCGGCCAGCGCCTTCTCGAGTACGTCGGCGCCGACGGCGCCATCCACGCGGTTCACTCCCACGACGTCAACGAGTACCTCCACCGCGCCGGCGGCCGCGAGTACACCGCGAAGGACTTCCGCACCTGGGCGGGCACGGTGCTCGCCGCCCACGCCCTGTGCGAGTTCGAGCGCTTCGACTCCCAGGCGCAGGCGAAGCGCAATCTGCTCCACGCCATCGACACCGTCGCCGCCCGGCTGGGCAACACCCGGGCGGTCAGCCGCCGCTCCTACGTCCATCCCGCGATCGTCGACTCGTACCTGGACGGCACCCTCGCGCAGCTGCTCGGAGCCCGCGCCGAGACCGAGCTCAGCAGGGACCTCCACCGCCTCTCCCCGGAGGAGGCGGCGGTGCTCGCGGTGCTCCAGCAGCGGCTCAGCCGGGAGGGCAGGCGCCGCCGCCGCGCGGCCTGAGCCCGGGTCCCTCTCGGTATCCTCCGCCGGATGGCGAGGCCGGCGACGGTCAGTTTCAGCATGCGCGCCCTCCGACCCGGGCCGCTTGCGGCGCTCGCGCTCGCCTATCTGACGCTGGTCAGCGGGGTGATGATCTGGCGGGGGATCTCGGTCTCGCCCGACTACCTGCTGCTGCTCCTCGTGCCGGTCGCCATCGCCAGCGGGCGGCTGGGTCGCTTCCTCGGCGACTGGGTGCCCTTCGTGGCGATCTTCCTCGGCTGGGAGGCGATGCGGGGAATCGCCCCCCGCACCGGGATCCCCCCGATCGTGGCGCCACTGGCCGACGCCGACCGCTGGCTCGGAGGTGGCCAGCTCCCCACCAGCCTGCTCCAGCACGCATTCCTCCGGTTCGGTGAGGTCGCCGACGACGTCGCCACCGTGGTGTACTTCTGCCACTTCGTCGTCCCCATCGCCGCCGGCACGGTGCTCTGGCTGGTCGACCGGCGGCTCTTCCTCCGCTTCGTCACCGCGCTCATGGGTCTCGCGTTTGCCTGCTTCGTCCTCTACCTGCTGGCGCCGACCGCACCCCCCTGGTACGCCCAGGACCACAGCGTCGCCTGCTGCTTCCGCCACGTCATCGGCACCACCCTCCCGAGCGCGGTGAGCCCCTACTACCAGTCGCTCAACCCCAACCCGGTGGCCGCCCTCCCCTCCCTCCACGCCGCCTTCCCGATGCTCGGCCTGCTCGCCCTGCGGACGGTCGACCGCCGCCTCACCTGGCCGGCGCTCGCCTGGTGCCTGATGGTCTGGACGAGCGTCGTGTACCTCGGCGAGCACTACGTCGTCGACGTGCTCGCCGGCGTCGCCGCCGCGGTGGTGGCCTGGGAGGTGGTGCGGCGGGTCGTGGCTCCCCGGGTCGGCGCTCTGCGCGAGGCACGGGCGGGCGCGGGTGGCTGACGGCCACCGCCGGGTGCGGCTCGCACCCGGGCTCGCCGCCGCCGAGGTGCACGCCCACACCACCGCGAGCGACGGCATGGTCTCCCCCGAGGAGCTGGTGGCGGCAGCAGCCGCCGCCGGGATCGCGGTGCTCTGCCTCACCGACCACGACACCATGGCCTCCACCGCCCGCGCCGCAGAGGCCGGCGCCGCCTGCGGCGTGGAGGTGGTGCCCGGCGAGGAGGTCACCACCGCCGCCCCCGCCTCGGTCCACGTCGTCGGCCTCTGGCTCGAGCGCCCGGTGCGCATGGGGATGAGCGTCGAGGACACCGTCGACGCCATCCACGATCAGGGCGGCGTGGCGGTGCTGCCGCACCCCTTCATGCCCACCTACTTCGCGTCGATCACCGCCCGGCGGGCCCTGCGGCTGCTCGAGCACCGCACCGTCGACGGCATCGAGATCCGCCACACCGCGCCGATGACCGGCCGCTCGCAGTCGCAGCTCGACCGCTTCTACGCGTCCCACCGCGAACGCCTCGGCGCCGCGCTGGGCGCCGGCGACAGCCACTTCGGACGGCACGACCTCGGCAGGGTGCTGACCGCCTTCCCCGGGCGCACCGCCGCCGACCTGCGGGGTGCCATCGCAGCACGCACCACGTCGCCGATGCGGGGCATCTCGCCGGTGCCGCCCCCGCTGCTCCTCCGCCTCGCTCAGCAGCGCCGCTCGCTCCTCTGGCTCCCCAACGAGCGCCGCGCCGGCCGGGTCGGCCGCGGCGAGGGCCCGGTCGCGGCCGCCCCCCGCTGATCCAGGACGCCCGGGCCGGTACAATCGGCCCCCGGTGGCGTGCCCGCTTAGCTCAGTTGGTAGAGCAGGGGACTCTTAATCCCTTTGTCGCAGGTTCGAGTCCTGCAGCGGGTACCAGCCCGCCGAACTCGCATCCGACGGTCAGAGGGGCTCCGGAGGCTCGTGCGGGGCCGTGTGACAGCAGCGCTGACAGCAGCGGAATCACCCGGAGGGATGGCCATGCCGCTGGACAATCCCCGCGCAGAAGAATCCGCCATCGCCGCTCCGCCGCCCGGCGTGGGACCGGAGCGGATCTTCGAGATCGCCACCGGATTCATGGCGGCCAGACACCTCTTCGCCGCCGGTGAGCTGGGGCTCTTCGAGGCGCTGGCCGACGGGCCGGCGACAATCGACGAGCTCGCAACGCGGATGGGGCTCTCCCGCCGCGTGGTCCGGATCAGCGCCGACGCCATGTCGGCTCTCGGGCTGCTGGAGCGCCGCGGGGACGCCTACCAGAACGGCGACGTGACGGCCACCTTCCTGGCCGGGCGGACCCCAGCGGACCTGCGACCCTTTCTGCGCTTCTTTGACAGGATCAGCTATCCGGCATGGACGGGCCTGGCGACCGCGCTCCGTACCGGCCCGCATCAGGGCGTCCAGCTCGACGACGAGATGCAGGCGGTCTTCTCCGCCGGCGTTGAGGCCATCACGGCAGGCCCTGCCGCCGCCCTGGCCGCCACGTACGATTTCGGCCGGCACCGGCGCCTGCTGGACGTGGGAGGTGGGACCGGCTCGTGGTCGGCGGCCGTGGCTCGACAGCATCCCCACATGGAGGCGACAGTCTTCGACGTCTCTGCCGTCGCCGGCATCGCCCGCGACCGCCTCGCTGAACAGGGTTTCGCCGCACGTATCGATGTTGCAAGCGGCGACGTCATGACGGGACCGCTTCCCAGAGGACATGACGTGGTCCTGCTCGCCAACCTGATTCACTACTGGTCGCCTGAGAAAGACCGCTCCTTGCTCCAACGAGTGCGCAACGCCGTGGAGATCGGCGACCGCCTCCTCATCGCCGACTTCTGGACCGATCCCACGCACACCGTGCCGCTCATGGCGGCTCTCATGGCCGGCGAGTTCGCCGTGATCTGTCCCGAGGGGGACGTGTACAGCCTGGACGAGGCCCGCGGGTGGCTCGCGGCAACAGGCTGGCGGTTCGTCGAGCACGGTCCGCTCGCCGGTCCGATCAGCCTTGTCGTGGCCGAGGCAGTCTGAAGGCCCGCTCCCGCGGTTGGTGATGGACGGCCTCTGTGGGCCGCGGAAGGACTGCCCTTCTGGACGAACATCGGCATCCCGCCCCGGACGCGGAAGTGGTTCAAGACCAGGCCGACCCGCAAGCCCAGTGGCTCGGAGGCCGCGGTCGGGTCCGAACAGCCATGACCTGGCTCGGCCCCCGTGGGATCATGGCCCCATGCCGGACGCCCACCTGCTCGACCGAATCTGCGTAGACCCGGCCATCTGCGGCAGCCGGCCGTGTATCCGCGGCCATCGCATCTGGGTGTCGCTCATCCTGGGCCTACTCGCCGAGGGCGCGAGCGTCGCCGAGATCCTCGA
>DATARS010000100.1:0-15336 GCA_036269455.1 Candidatus Dormiibacterota bacterium
GGGCTTGCCCTCGACCGGATGCTGGAACTGATCGTGGAACAGGCCGGCGAGCAGGGGTCGGCCCTGCTCGCCTCCTTCGCCGGTGACGACCGGGTGGGGAACGTGCTCATGCTGCACGGGCTCCATCCGGTCGACATCACCACCCGCGTGGCCCGGGCGCTGGACTCGGTCCGGCCCTACCTGGCCTCGCACGGTGGCAACGTGGAGCTGCTCGGCGTCGACGACGGCGTGGTGCGGCTCCGGCTGGAGGGCAGCTGCAAGGGCTGCCCCTCCTCGGCGGCGACCCTGAAGACGGCGATCGAGGAGGCCATCATGGCCGCCGCGCCCGACGTCCTCGAGATCACCGCCGAGGGGGTGACCCCGCCCCCGTCGCGCCCCGGCGCGGGGCTGGTGCCGCTCCCGATGATGGGAGCCGCCCCCGCCGCTCCCCGTCCTCCCGCCGCCCCCGCGGCGGGGATCTGGACGGCGGTCCGCGGCGCCGAGACGGTGGCCCCCGGCGAGGTGCGACCCCTCGTCGTCGAGGGCTGCCGGCTCGTGCTGATCCGCATGGCCGGAGCCCTGTACGCCTATCGCACGCCCTGCCCGGGGTGTGGTGACCCGCTGGAGAGCGCCTGGCTGGCTGCGGGCAACCTGGTGTGTTCGAAGTGCTCGCGCCAGTACGATGTGCGCGGTGCCGGACGGTGCACCGAGGGCGCGACGCGGCTGGAGCCCCTCCCCCTGCTCGAGCAGGACGGGGGCGTCCGCGTCGCCATTCCGGCGGGAGTGCGGTGACCCAACCAGAGAATCCTCAGATGCCCGTGGGCGTGGGCGACGGCGGCAACGGATCGGCCGGCGGCGACGGCGCCGCATCGATCGCGGCCCTGCGCAGGATCTCGCGCCGGCGCGAGGAGGCGCAGGAGCGCTGCGAGTTCTGCAGCGTCGCGCTCCCCGACGAGCACGAGCACCTCTACGACGTGGCGCGGCGGCAGCTCGCCTGCAGCTGCGAGCCCTGCGCGGTGATCAGCGACGTGCGGATCATGAAGGGTACCCACCGCCGGGTGCCCCGCCGCTACCTCGCGCTGCACGACTTCGCGATGAGCGACGAGCAGTGGGACGCGCTCGCCATCCCGGTGAACATGGCCTTCCTCACCACCGGGTCGGACGGCGGGGTCCACTGCCACTACCCGAGCCCCGCCGGGGCGACGGAGTCGCTGCTCACCCTCGAGGGCTGGGAGGAGCTGGTCGAGCAGAACCCGATCCTCGGCCAGATCGAGCCCGACGTCGAGGCGCTGCTCGTCAACCGGGCCGGCGAGACCCACGAGCCGAGCGACGCCCAGACCGGGGTGCACGAGTACTTCATCGTCCCCATCGACGCCTGCTTCGAGCTGGTGGGCCTGATCCGGGTCCACTGGCGCGGTTTCAGCGGCGGCAAGCAGGCCTGGGACCGCATCGGCGACTTCTTCAACGGCCTGCGCTCGCGGGCCGACATCATGGGGGGCGAGGCGTGAGCGCCGACCAGACCCCCCGGATCCCGGTCCTCGACTTCGAGGTGCTGGACGTCAGCGTCGCCCGTGGCGTGGTGCCGCTGCTCTCCTTCCGTCTGCGCATCAGCGAGCTCGCCGGGGTCCCCGTCGACGCGGTGACCCTGGAGTCGCAGATCCAGATCGAGGCCGCCCGGCGCCGCTACCGCGATCCCCGCGAGCAGGAGGCGCTGCTCGACATCTTCGGCGAGCCCCACCGCTACTCCAAGACGGTGCGCACCATGGTGCTGGCGCTCGCCACCACCCAGGTGCAGCGCTTCTCCGGGACCACCGAGGCAGAGGTGCGGGTGCCCTCGAGCTTCGATCTCGGGCTGGGCTGGGTGAAGTACTTCCACGCGCTGGAGGACGGCGACGTGCCGCTCGCCTTCCAGTTCAGCGGCACGATCTTCTACCAGGCCGAGGAGTGGAACCTCCAGATCTGCAAGATCCCCTGGGATCGCGAGGCCGCCTTCCGGATGCCGCTGAAGGTGTGGAAGCAGATGATCGACGAGCACTACCCCGACGACAACTGGATGACCCTGCGCCGGGACGTGTTCGACCGCCTCTACCGCTACAAGGCGCGCAACTCGCTGGGCACCTGGGAGGACACCATCACGGCCCTCCTCGCCGGCGAGGCGGATGCGCCCACGCCCAACGGGGGACCGCTTGCCGAGCCGTCGGTGGGACGCTGGCGGATCACCAACATCCCCGACGTCGAGCCGTGAACCAGCAGCTCGTCGACCGGCTGGTCCGCGCCACCCTCTACGAGGGCTACATCCTCTACCCGTACAACCCGAGGGCGATCAAGAACCAGATCCGCTGGACCTTCGGCGGTGTCTATCCGCAGGCCTATGGCGAGGCCTCCGGGGGCACCGACGCCTGGAGCGCGCAGACGGAGTGCCTCCTCGAGGGGGGCGACGATGCGATGGTCGAGGCGAAGCTGCGCTTCCTCCACGTGCTGGTGCGCACCATCGGCAGCATCGACCCGCCCCTGGCCGGGCTGCCCGACGTCCCCGACTACACCGTCGTCGACGAGTTGAAGGTCGGCCTCACCACCCACCGGCCGTGGGAGGAGGCGACCGAGCGCGAGATCGACGCCGGCCGGCACCGCTGCGGCGACCTCTGCGAGACGCCGGTGCGCACCGCCGTCACGGTGCCCGCAGGCCGCGCCTACGAGGCGCTCGCCGAGGACGGCGGCGAGGTGATCGGCGTCGCGGTGCGCGACCACGAGCAGCTCTCCGCCGAGCTCGAGGTGAGCGCCGAGCGGCTCGAGGGCGACCTCCGCCGGGTGCGGGTCCGGGTCGCCAACGTCACCCCCTACGTGGTCGGCGACCGCGACCGGGAGCGCGCCATGCGCCACTCGCTGGTCTCCACCCACGCCCTTCTCGGCGTCGAGGGAGGCCGCTGGCTGTCGCTCGCCGACCCGCCCGAGCACGCCGCCGCGGCCGCCGCGGCCTGCGTCAACACCGGGATGTGGCCGGTGCTGATCGGCGACCCCGGCTCCGACGACACCATCCTCGCCTCGCCGATCATCCTCGAGGACCACGTCCAGGTCGCCCCGGAGAGCCCCGGCGACCTCTTCGACTCCCGCGAGATCGACGAGTTGCTGACGCTCAGCATCCTCACCCTCACCGACGAGGAGAAGGACGCGATGCGCGCCGCCGATCCCCGCACCCGGGCGATGCTGGAGCGCACCGAGAACATGACCCAGGATCAGATGATGAAGCTCCACGGCACCATCCGCGAGCTGCGGCGGCACTGATGCGATGAGTGAGCGTGATCCGTGGGAGGGAATCAACGAGTGGGACCCGTTCGCCACTCATCCGGTCAAGGAGTCGGTGCGCCTCGGCGAGGGAACGCTCAGCGTGGGTGACAGGGTTCGGCTGGTTCCCAAGGGCGGCGCCGACATCATGGACATCGCGCTCCGCGGGAAGCTGGCCGTGATCGAATCGATCGAGGTCGACTTCGAGGACACCGTCCACCTCGCCGTGGTGCTCGACGACGACCCGGGCCGCGACCTCGGGCTCGCGAAGATGGTCGGGCACCGCTTCTACTTCAAGCTGGACGACGTCGAGCCGGTCGGCGGTGAGGGCGGGGCGCCATGAGCATGCCGCGCGTCCTCGTCGCCGGGATCGGCAACATCTTCCTCGGCGACGACGCCTTCGGGGTCGAGGTCGCCCAGGTGCTGCTGCGCCGCCCCCAGCCCGACGGGGTGCGGATCGTCGACTTCGGCATCCGCGGGTTCGACCTCGCCTACGCGATGCTGGAGCAGAACGAGGTGGTGATCCTCGTCGACGCCACCACCCAGGGCGGCGGGCCGCCCGGCACCCTCTACGTCATCGAGGCAGACACCAGCCCGCCCACGGACGGGCCGGCCCCCGAGATCCAGGCGCACTCGATGACTCCCGCCGCGGTCTTCCACCTCATCCGCAGCATGGGCGAGCAGCCCCCGGGGCGGGTGCTCGTGGTGGGGTGCGAACCCCTGACCTTCGGCCCCGAGGAGCTCGGCCAGATGGGCCTGAGCGACCCGGTGGCGGCGGCGGTGCCGGGTGCGGTCGAGCTGGTCGAGCAGCTGGTCGCCGAGGCCCTCGGCGCCGTCGGTGCGGAGGCGAGCGCGTAATGCACGAGCTCGGTCTCAGCGAGGGCCTGCTCGCCACCGTCGTCGGCATCGCTGGCGACCGCCCGGTGAGCCGGGTGCGGGTGAGCATCGGGGCGCTGCAGCGGGTGGTCCCCGACAGCCTGGAGTTCGGCTTCCGGCTCGTCGCCGAGGGCACCGTCTGCGAGTCCGCACGGCTGGAGGTCGCCCACCTCCCGGTGCGGGTGCGCTGCATGGCGTGTGGCGTCGAGAGCCACACGGACGAGGAGCCGATCGGCTGCCCCGCCTGTGGAGCGGGGAGCATCGAGATGCTCGGGGGCGCCGAGGTGCTGCTCGACGAGATCGAGCTCTCCGGGTCGCCGCCGACGGTGATCCGGCGCGCCGGGCTCGAGGTGGAGGAGCCGCCGCACGAGCACGAGCACGACCACGACCACGGGCACACACACGGGCGGCCGTCCCCGGTGGGGGGCGGAGGCTGAGGAGTCGAGCAGTCGATCCGTGACCTCGGGGGTGCGGATCCCGGAGTCGAGAAGGACCCAGAGGAGCAAGGAGGCAGGAAATGTCGTTGCAGATCGGTGGTGGGCAGAGCGGACTGCGCTCGCTGGCCCAGTGGGTGATCCTGGGTGCGCTGGCCGCGGCGGTCATCAACTCGTCTGACATCAAGCGCTACTTCGAACTGCGGAGCATGTAATCCGACCGTTCCCACGGTCGATGTAGGAGGACCACATCCATGCTCGAGAAGGCTCTGCTCTTCGGGATCGGCTATCTGCTCGGAGCGAAGGCCGGCAAGGAGCGCTACAACGAGCTCATGGGCACCCTAGGGAATCTCGCCGGGCGGCGTGAGATCGCCACCGTGGTGAACCTCGTCTCCGGACTTGTGGAGGAGCGTCTGGCGGCGTAGCCGGATGGAGGGCGGCCACGTCGATCCAGGCGTGGCCGCCCCCCCTGCTGGGCCGAGGGGCGATGGATGCATGCGGTGAGGGCGCAGACCACGTCCCTGTGCGGCATCCCGTCGCGGGTGCGCCGGCGTCTGCGTGTGCGCGGGGTGGTGCAGGGCGTCGGCTTTCGCCCGTACGTCTGGGAGCTCGCCCGCCGCCACGGCCTCGCCGGCTCGGTCTGCAACACCTCGGGGGCGGTGCTCATCGAGGTCGAGGGCGCGCCCGCCGACCTCGACGCCTTCGCCGCCGAGCTCCGCACCCGCCCCCCGCGGCTGGCGCGGATCAGCGCGGTGGAGAGCGCCGACCTCGACCTGGTGGGCGAGGACGGCTTCCGCATCGTCGAGAGCCGCGCCGTCGAGGGCGAGTACCAGCCGGTGTCGCCCGACGCGGCCACCTGTCCCGACTGCCTCGCCGAGATCCTCGACCCGGCGGAGCGGCGGCACGGGTACGCCTTCACCAACTGCACCGCCTGCGGGCCGCGCTTCACCATCATCGAGGACCTGCCCTACGACCGGCCGCGCACCACGATGCGCCACTTCCCGATGTGCGAGGAGTGCCGGGCCGAGTACGAGGACCCCGCCGACCGCCGCTTCCACGCCCAGCCGATCGCCTGCCCCCGCTGCGGTCCCCGGCTCTGGCTCGCCGAGCCGGACGGGGCGGAGGTCGCCGGCGACGCCATCGACCTCGCCGCGGCCGCGCTGCTCCGCGGCGAGGTGGTCGCGCTCAAGGGGCTCGGCGGCTTCCAGCTCGCCTGCGACGCCACCGACGCCGCGGCGGTGGCGCGGCTGCGCGAGCGCAAGCGGCGTCCCGCCAAGCCCTTCGCGGTGATGGTCGCCGACCTCGCCACCGCCGCGGCGCTCTGCGACGTGTCCCCCCTGGAGACCGAGATCCTCGAGGGCAGCGCCCGTCCGGTGCTGCTGCTCCGACGCCGCCCCGGCGACAGCGCGATCACCGCCTCGGTCGCGCCGGGCGTGGCCGAGCTGGGGCTGATGCTCCCCTACACCCCGCTCCATCACCTGCTCCTCCGCGCCGCGGGCCGGCCGCTGGTGATGACCAGCGGCAACGTCACCGAGGAGCCGATCGCCAGGGACAACGACGAGGCGCTGCGGCGGCTCGCGGCGATCGCCGACGTCTTCCTGCTCCACGATCGCCAGATCCACGCCCGGTACGACGACTCGGTGACCCGGGTCATCGCCGGCGAGGAGCGGGTGCTGCGCCGCGCCCGCGGCCACTGTCCGCTGCCGGCGTCGCTGCGGGAGGGCGACGCCCAGGTGCTCGCGCTGGGGGCGCACCTGAAGAACACGTTCTGCGTGCTCCGCGGCGGCGACGCCTTCGTCGGCCCGCACATCGGCGACCTCGAGCAGCCGCTGACCCTGCGCCACCAGGAGGAGTCGCTGGCCACGTGCCTGCGGCTCTTCGGCGTGCGGCCCGAGGTGGTGGCGTGCGACCTCCATCCCGACTACGCCTCCACCGCGCTCGCCGAGCGCTGGGGCGTGGGCGAGCCGGTGCGAGTCCAGCACCACCACGCCCACATCGCCAGCGTGATGGCCGAGCACGGCCTCCGCGGACGGCTGCTCGGCGTCGCCTTCGACGGCGCCGGCCACGGGGCCGACGGCGGCATCTGGGGCGGCGAGCTGCTGGTCTGCGACGAGGCGCACTTCCACCGCGCCGGGCACCTCGAGCCGGTGCGCCAGCCCGGCGGCGACCTCTGCGCCCGCGAGGGCTGGCGGATGGCCGCGGCCTACCTCTGCGCCGCGGGGCTCGCGGGCGAATCCCGCCCGGCCTGGCTGGACGGCGAGGGCACCCCCGACGAGCGCCGCTGGCGGCTGGTGGTGCGGGTCGCCGCGAGCCCGACGGCGGCGCCGCTCAGCACCAGCGCGGGGCGGCTCTTCGACGCCGTCGCGAGCCTGCTCGGCATCGCCCACACCAGCTCCTTCGAGGCCGAGGCCGCGATGCGGCTCGAGGCGCTCGCCGCCGGCATCGACCCCGGGGATGCCGGAGGGTACCCTGTGAGGATGGCGGGCGATCCCCTGCGCCTCGACACCCTCGGACTGATCCGTGCGCTGGTCTCCGACCGGCTCGCGGGCGTGCCCGTGTCCGTGCTCGCGGCGCGCTTCCACGAGAGCCTGGCGGGCGCGGTGACCGCGGCCTGCCGGCGGCTGTCCGGACAGACCGGGCTGCGCCGGGTGGCGCTGAGCGGCGGCGTCTTCCAGAACGCGCTCCTCCTCGAGCGGGTCGACACCCTGCTCCGCGAGGCCGGCCTGGACGTCTACAGCAACCGCTTCGTTCCTGCCAACGATGGCGGGATCAGCCTGGGCCAGGCGCTGGTGGCGGCGGCGCGGACGCGTGCAGCGGCACAGGTGGCGGGATGATCGCCCACCGCCCCCACAACGGCCAGGAGCCGCCCGGCCACGAGCGGGCCCGGGAGCTGGTGCGCGAGCGCTTCGGCCATCGCATCACCGCGTCCCAGCGCTTCTTCGACCAGCACGCCCCGGAGGTGTCGGCCTGCGCCTCGGCGATGGCCGACCGCTTCTTCGACGGCGCCACCCTGATCATCTTCGGCAGCGGGCTGCGCGCCACCGACGCCCAGCACAACTCCGTGGAGTACGTCCACCCCGCGCTGCCCGGCTGCCGGGCGCTCCCCGCGCTCTCGCTGACCACCGACGCCGCCACCCTCACCGGCATCCTGCTCGGCGACGACCGCGACGACGTCTTCGCCCACCAGCTGCGGGTGCTCGGCGGCGCCGGCGACATCGCCCTCGCCTTCGCCGAGCTGCCGGTGTCCGCCTCGGTGCGGCGGGGCATGGAGGCGGCGCGCGAGCGGGGCATGCTGACCATCGCGCTGCTCGACGGGCCGGACGACGGAAGCCTCGTCGCCGACCACGTCTTCGAGGTGGAGGAACCCGATCCCCTGGTCGCCCAGGAGCTCCACCTCGCCACGTATCACATCCTCTGGGAGCTGGTGCACATCGTGCTCAACCACCGCGGCATCGGCACCGCTCCCCCAGCCGGAGGCGGGTCATGAACGAACCCTGCCACGACGAGATCTGCATCACCTGCGCCGATGCCCTCTTCCCGGTGGTCGTCGACTGGCTGAGCGACGACGGCTGTACCGCGCGTGGTCTGCAGGACGGGCGGCCGGCCGAGGTGTCGATCGAGCTCGTCGACGGCGTCGAGCTCGGCGACACCGTGCTGGTGCACGGCGGCGTCGCCCTGCAGATCGGCGAGAAGGCGGGGACTCGGACATGAGCGAGACCGGGCGGGACGCCTTCTCCCAGCTGCTCTATCCGATGCTGAGCCCGCAGCCGCCGGCGACCGCCGAGCTGCTCGCGGAGCTGTCGGTGGCGCCGCGCGACAAGTCGGCGGAGAGCAACCGGCTGCGTCAGGTTCTGCTCGCCGAGTCCGAGGATGAGATCGTGGTCTGCGCCGAGGCGATGGCGGCGCGGTTTCTCGCCGGCGGGCGGCTGCTCTGCTGCGGCAACGGCGGCAGCGCCACCGCGGCCGCGGACATCGTGGCGGAGTACCTCTTCCCCACCGCACCGCACCGCCCGGTCGCGGCGCTCTCGCTCACCAACGACGTCGCCGTGGTCACCGCGGTGGCCAACGACGTCAGCTTCGACGACATCTTCGTGCGCCAGGTGATCGCACTCGGCCGCCCCGGCGACGTGGTGCTGGGGGTGTCGACCAGCGGCAACTCCGAGAACGTCCTCCGCGGCCAGCGCGAGGCGCGGCGCCGGGGGATGCTCACCGTGGGGCTGGCCGGCTACGACGGCGGCCGCATGGCGCACGACAACGCGCTCGATCACTGCTTCGTGGTGCGGAGCAGCAGTGTCCACCGCATCCAGGAGGTGCAGACCACGCTGTACCACGTGCTCTGGGAGCTGGTGCAGCGATTCATGGAGGAACCGGCATGTGCCTAGCCATTCCCGCGCGGCTGGTCGAGTACCTCGACGAGGACCGCATGTTCGGAAAGGTCGAGCTGGGCGGCGTGCAGCGGCGGGTCAACACGCTCCTGCTGGTGGGTCCGGACGCCTGCGAGCCGGGCGAGTACGTCCTCGTGCACGTCGGCTTCGCGCTGAGCAAGGTCTCCGAGGAGGAGGCCAAGGACCAGCTCCGCATCCTTGGCGAGATGGGCTCCGCCTACCAGGAGGAGCTGCAGGCGATCGGGGAGTCGCTGTCGCTCGACCTCACCGACACCGAGGGCAGTGTGCTCACCGTGACACCGGAGGCCGCCGGTCATGAAGTTCGCTGACGAGTTCCGCGACGCCGACCTGGCACGCGCCCTGGGCGCGAAGATCGCCGCTGAGTCGGGCGACAGGCACTGGAAGATCATGGAGGTGTGCGGCGGGCACACCCACACGATCTTAAAGTACGGCATCGAGGACCTGCTGCCGAGCAACGTCGAGCTCGTTCACGGCCCCGGGTGCCCGGTGTGCGTCATCCCCATGGGACGGCTCGACGACGGCATCGCCCTCGCCCGCGACCCCGAGGTGATCTTCACCTGCTTCGGCGACCTGATGCGCGTCCCCGGCGGCAACGGCAGCCTGCTCGACGCCAAGGCCGAGGGCGCCGACGTGCGCATGGTGTACTCGCCGCTCGACGCGCTGAAGATGGCCAAGGACAACCCCGATCGCAAGGTCGTCTTCTACGCGATCGGCTTCGAGACCACCGCCCCGTCGACCGCGCTCACCCTCCTCCACGCCAAGGCGCAGGGGGTGACGAACTTCTCGGTCTTCTGCAACCACGTCACCATCATCCCGCCGATGAAGGCGATCCTCGATTCGCCCGACCTGCGGCTCGACGGCTTCCTCGGCCCCGGCCACGTCTCCTCGGTGGTGGGGATCCGCCCCTACGAGTTCGTGACCAACACCTACGGCAAGCCGGTCGTGGTGGTCGGCTTCGAGCCGCTCGACATCCTCCAGGGCGTACACATGGTGATGCGCCAGATCCTCGAGGGCCGCTGCACGGTCGAGAACCAGTACAAGCGGGTGGTCCACGACGACGGCAATCCCAAGTCGCTCGAGGTGCTCGGACGGGTGTTCTCGATCCGTCCCCAGTTCGAGTGGCGCGGCCTCGGGTTCATCAGCCAGAGCGCGCTCCAGCTCCGCGACGAGTTCGCCGAGTTCGACGCCGAGAAGATCTTCACCGTGCCCGGAGTGCGGGTCGCCGACCCCAAGGCGTGCCAGTGCGGCGAGGTCCTCAAGGGCGTGCTCAAGCCCTGGGAGTGCAAGGTGTTCGGCACCGCGTGCACCCCGGAGACCCCGATCGGCACCTGCATGGTCTCGAGCGAGGGCGCCTGCGCCGCCTACTACAACTTCGGACGCTACTCGCGCTCCCGCGAGCGCGAGCGGGTGCTCGCCGGCGCCGCGGCCAACGGGGACCGCGGCTGATGAGTGAGGAGGAGGCGGCGCCGCGTTCCGGAACCGGCGCCGCCATCCGCGCGGCGACGGCGCGGATCGCCGATCCGGAGCAGCGCGTCCTCGCCCGGATCGCCGAGATGCGCAAGCGCAAGCCGTCGCTGCGCGACTCCACGATCACGATGAGCCACGGCGCCGGGGGCAAGGCGAGCCACACCCTGGTGACCGCGCTCTTCGCCGACGTGCTCAGCAACCCGCTCCTCGACCAGCTGGGCGACAACGCCCAGCTGACCGTGGCGGGTCTCGACGGGGCCCGGCTGGCGATGAGCACCGACTCCTTCGTGGTCAGCCCGCTGTTCTTCCCCGGGGGCGACATCGGCGAGCTGGCGGTGAACGGCACCGTCAACGACCTCGCCGTCGGGGGCGCCCAGCCGCTCTGCCTCTCCGCGGCCTTCATCCTCGAGGAGGGGCTCGACATCGGCCTGCTCCGCAGGGTCGTCGAGTCGATGCGCGCCGCCGCCGACCGCGCCGGGGTGTCGATCGTCACCGGCGACACCAAGGTGGTGCCGCGGGGCAAGGCGGATCAGCTCTTCATCACCACCACCGGGGTCGGGCTGGTGCGCGATCCTCAGCGGCTCGGCTTCGCCCGGATCACCCCGGGGGACGTCGTGCTGCTGAACGGCGCCATCGGCGACCACGGCAGCACGGTGATGCTCGCCCGCGGTGACGTCGACCTCGAGGCGGACGCGCTGCGCAGCGACACCCGGCCGCTCTGGGGGCTGGTCTCGACGCTGCTCGACGCCGGCATCGACGTCCACTTCATGCGCGACGCGACCCGCGGCGGCGTCGCCACGGTGCTCAACGAGATCGCCCAGCAGGCCGGCCTCGCGGTCGCGATCGACGAGGACGCGCTGCCGGTCCACGACGAGGTGCGCGGCGTCGCGGAGATCCTCGGCATCGAGCCGCTCTACATCGCCAACGAGGGCGTGCTCGTCGCCATCGTCGGCGCCGCCGACGCCGATCGGGCGCTCGAGGTGATGCGCTCGCGGCCCGAGGGCACCGAGGCGGCGCGCATCGGCGAGGTGCGCGAGGAGCCGGAGGGGATGGTCTTCATCCGCACCGGCTTCGGCGGCACCCGCGTCGTCGACATGCTCATCGGGGATCCGCTGCCGCGCATCTGTTGAGGCCCCCGCCGGCCTCGCCGCCCAGCGGGTGGGCCCGGTCAGCGCGGGGGCATTCGCATGGCGCCGTCCAGGCGGATCACCTCGCCGTTGAGCATGCAGTTGCCGACGATGGCCTCGACCAAGGCGCCGAACTCGTCGGGGCGTCCCAGGCGCGAGGGGAAGGGCACCGCGGCCCCGAGCGCGTCGCGGACGTTCTGGGGGGCGGCTGCGAGCAGCGGGGTGTCGAAGGTGCCGGGGGCGATGGTCAGCACCCGGACGCCGTCGCGGGAGAGGTCGCGGGCGAGCGGCAGGGTCATCCCGACGATGCCGCCCTTGCTCGCGGCGTAGGCGACCTGGCCGATCTGGCCGTCGAAGGCGGCGATCGAGGCGGTCATCACCACCACGCCGCGCTCGCCGTCCTCCTTCGGGGGCAGGGCGACCATCCGCGCCGCCGCGAGGCGCACCGCGTTGAAGGTGCCGATGAGGTTGATGCCGAGGATCCGGGTGAAGTGCTCGAGCGGCATCGGCGAGCCGTCGCGGCCGACCACCTTGGCGGGCGGCCCCACCCCCGCGCAGCAGACCAGCACGCGCAGCTCGCCGAGCCCGGCCGCGGTCTCGACGGCGGCCTCGACCGCGGCTGTGTCGGTGACGTCGGCGGGGACGAAGCGCGCCCCGTTGGGGAGACCCGCGGCGGTGTCGGCGCCGGCGCTGGAGGGCAGGTCGACGATGACCACGGTCGCCCCGGCGTGGGCGAGACGGCGCGCGCTGGCGGCCCCGAGTCCGGATGCCCCCCCGGTGACGAGCGCGACGGAGCCGGTGACGTCCACGATGTGCGGCCTCCCTGAGAGTGAGCTCGGGTGAGCCTACGCAACCGGAGTTGTGGCCCGCACCCGACTTTCTGAGGGGGACGGGGGACCCGAGGGAGGCCAGCGGGAGTCCCCTCCCATGCTGCGCGTCAGCGCGGCGAGGTCGGAGTACAATCGCGCCTCGCCGTGGCGGCAGGGTCAGCTAGCTCAGTTGGTTAGAGCGCGCGGTTCACATCCGCGAGGTCGAGGGTTCGAGTCCCCCGCTGACCACTTGCGCCGGGCAGCGCAGGCTGCAGGCCTGCGCTGCCCGGCGCAAGTGGTTTTTCAAGGCGGGGGGATGCTCCCCCCGTCCAGTTCCGGGCAAGGCTTCGCGTTGCCCGGAACCACCCCCCACGCCGGCACTCGCCGGCGGGGCGCGAGGGCGACGGAGGAGCAGCGCTGCGCGTTGCTCACACCGGTGGCGGCGCCGGGGGCGTGGATGCGGTTGATCGTCGCCGCCCAACCTCGCTGGGTCAGGGCGGCGGTGGCGCCGTCCGCCTCCGTCCGGGTGGCGCAGATCACCCCGAGCACGGTGCCGCTGTGGGCGGCGCAGAGGCCGGCGGCGCCGAGGTCGGCGGCGACGGCGAGGGCGTCGGCGAGGGCGGGGTGCGGGAGGCGGTCCTGGTTGCGCAGCGCCGAGGCGGTGGCGACGGCGCCGAGGGTGGCGAGGTCGCCGGCTGCGACGGCGGCGGCGAGGCGGTCGAGCTCGCCCTCCGGGATGGTGGGGCCGGGGCCGGCGCGGGCGTGGAGGGCGAGGGTGTCGACCTGGCCGCCGGCGTCGACGGCGACGACCCAGGCCGTGGGGGCGGGGCCGAGGTGGCGGATGCGGCGGGCGGTGACGTGGTCGGCCGCCCAGAGGCCGGGGAGCGGGCTGGTGTCGCTGGGCTCGACGCCGGTGGCGAGGCGCATCAGTGCCCGCGGATCGAGCGGCCGTGCGGCGGCGGCGAAGGTCGCGCAGATGGCGCCGGCAACGTCGATCGTGCTCGCGCCCAGGCCGCGGCCACTCGGCACCTCGCCGCCGAGGCGGGCCTGGGCGCCGCCGCGCCAGCCGCAGGCACCGAGGGCGAGGCGCAGCGCGGCGCCGGCGCGGGGTCGAGCGGGGAGGACGCCGATCGCCGGGTCCTCGGTGAGGGTGACCTCGACCGTCCCCAGGGCCGCCACCGGCAGGGAGACGAGCAGCGGGCCGCCGGGGTCGACGCCCTGGAGGAGCTCGCCGCAGGTCGCGGGGATCCGGGCCGTCGCCGAGGCGATCGCGGTGGCGCGGCTCACCGCGGCCCGCCCTTGAGCCAGAGCGGCAGGCCGGCGACCATCAGGACCACCTCGTCGGCGATCGCGGCGAGCGCCTGGTTGGCGGCGCCGGCGCGGTCGCGGAAGACGATCCCCGCCTCGGTCTCGGGGTGGACGCCGAGGCCGACCTCGCTGCCGACGACGCAGACGAGGTCGGCGGTGGTGGCGCGGCAGGCCGAGGCCGAGCGGGTGGCGAAGGTGCGCGCGGCCGCGTCGCTCTGCGGCCGGGCGAGGGCGACGGCGAGCTCGAAGCCGTCGAGGAGGAGGCCGCTGCGGCGGGCGTGCTCGCAGACGGCGGTGACGATGTTCCCGTGGGTGTCGACGCTCGCCGTCGTCCAGCTGCCGGGGCGGCGGCGGCGGTGGGCCGCGATGCGGCCGTCCTCGCCGCCGTCGCCGGGAAGGAGGGTGGCCACGTAGAGCACGTCGGCGCCGCAGCGATCCGACACCCGCCCCTCGGCGTAGGCGCTCTTGCCGCTGCGCGCACCGCCGAGGACGAGGAGCAGCGGCGTCCGGGTCCGGGTGCGCGTCCGCGCCGCCGTGGTCACCGCCGGGCTCCGTTCACACCCCCGATGATGGCGCGCAGCCGCTCCATGTCGAGCGCGGCCCCCACCGCGTCGGCGAGCCGGTCGAGCTCGGCCTCCGGTCCGGGGACGGGTGGGCCCGGGCGCCAGCGCCGTCCCCGGCGCACGGCGACGGCGCGGAGCAGGGCCCGGCGCAGCCGCGGCTCGTCGAGCAGGCCGTGGACGTGGGTGCCCACCACCCAGCCGTCGGGGCTGCTCGAGCCGTCGTCCGAGGGGGCGCCCCCCGCCTCGTCGCGAAGGCGCAGCGGGGGGCGGCGTGCCGGGGTGCGGCCGGCGTGGATCTCGTAGCCGCCGATCTCCACCCCGGCGGCGCCGGCGAGCAGGCCAGGCAGGGGGAGGACCTCGCCGCGGACGCGACGCACCACCTTCTCCGCCGACATCCGCGTCGTCGCCGGCAGCAGACCGAAGCCGGGGCTGCTCCCGGGCGCGGCGTCGAGGCCGTCGGGGTCGTCGATGCCGCGGCCGAGGAGCTGCATGCCCCCGCAGATGCCGAGCACGGCGGCTCCGCGGCGGCGGGCGCGGCGCACCGCGGCGTCGAGGCCCCGGGCGCGGGCGGCCTCGAGGTCGGTCCGGCTCGTCTTGGTCCCGGGGAGCACGACCAGGTCGGGGTCGCCGAGGTCGTCGCCGCGCTCGACGAGGCGGACGCCGACCCCGGGCTCGCGCAGCAGCGGGTCGCAGTCGTCGAAGTTGCTGATCCGCGGCAGGCCGACCAGCGCGACGTCGATCACCGCCGCGCCGCTCCGCATGGCCGGCAGCCCGAGCGAGTCCTCCTGGGCGAGGCGCAGCCCCTCGACATGGGGCACCACGCCGAGCAGCGGGAGCCGCGCCCGCCGCTCGAGGAAGGCGGCGCCGCCGGCGAAGAGGGCGGGATCGCCGCGGAAGTTGTTGACCACCAGCGCCGCGACGCGGCGCCGCTCGGCGGGGCGGAGCAGCGCCAGGGTGCCGAGCAGGGCGGCGAAGACGCCGCCGCGGTCGATGTCGCCGGCGAGCAGCACCGGCGCTCCGGCGTGGGCGGCGACCCGCATGTTCACGATGTCGCGGTCGCGGAGGTTGACCTCGGCGGGGCTGCC
>DATARS010000101.1:0-15368 GCA_036269455.1 Candidatus Dormiibacterota bacterium
GCCTGACCGCGGAGGTGCATCGGCGCTAGGCTGGACCGATGGCCGACCCGGGTATGAGCGACGACGGGATCCACGCCGTCTACGTCGGCGGGCCGCCCGAGCAGCTCTCGGCTCCGCTGCTGCTCGCCGAGTACGATCCGACCTGGCCGCAGCTCTTCGCACGCGAGGACGAGCGGATCCGCGGCGCCCTCGGCGACCGGGTGGTGCGGCTCGAGCACACCGGGTCGACCTCGGTGCCCGGCCTCGCCGCCAAGCCGATCATCGACATCCTGCTGGTGGTCGCCGACTCCGGCGACGAGGAGTCGTACGTCCCCGCGCTCGAGGACGCGGGCTACCGGTTGCGCATCCGCGAACCCGGCTGGAACCAGCACCGGGTGCTCAAGGGCCCGGACACCAACGTCAATCTGCACGTCCTCTCCGACGGCTGCCCCGAGATCGACCGCGTGCTCATGTTCCGCGACCGGCTGCGGGCGAACCTCGAGGAGCGCGACCTCTACGAGCGTGCCAAGCGCGAGCTCGTGGAGCGCGAGTGGAGATACGTGCAGAACTACGCCGACGCCAAGACCGCGGTGATCGAGGCGATCATCGCCAGGGCCCGCGGCGGGGACGGCGACCCGGTGCCGCCGTCCCGCTGACCGGCTGATGCGCCGGGTCAGTCCGCCGCGTTCACCTTGCTGCTGCGCTCGGCGACGATGTCCTTCTGGACCGACTGCGGCACCGCCTGGTAGTGGTCGAAGACCATCGAGTACTGGGCGCGTCCCTGGGACATCGAGCGCAGCGGAGTGGAGTAGCCGAAGAGCTCGCTCAGCGGGACCAGCGCGGTGACCAGGCGGGTGGCGCCGCGCAGCTCGCTGCCCTGCACCAGGCCGCGGCGGCTGCTGAGGTCGCCGACCACCGAGCCGAAGTAGTCGTCCGGGGTCACCACCTCGACCTTCATGATCGGCTCGAGAATGGCGGGCTTGGCCTTGCGCAGCCCGTCCTTGACGCCCATCGAGCCGGCGATGCTGAACGCCATCTCGTTGGAGTCGACCTCGTGGTACGAGCCGTCGACGAGCGTCACCTTGATGTCCACCACCGGGTAGGCGGCGAGCACACCGTTGACCAGGGTCGCCTCGATGCCCTTGGCGACCGCGGGGACGTACTCCTTGGGGATGGTGCCGCCGACGATCTTCGACACGAACTCATAGCCCTTGCCGGGCTCGTTGGGCTCGACCTCGAGCTCGACGTGGCCGAACTGGCCGCGGCCGCCGGTCTGGCGGACGAAGCGGCCGGTGCCGTGCGCCTTCTGGGTGATGGTCTCCCGATAGGCGACCTGGGGCGCGCCGACGGTCACCTCGGCCTTGAACTCGCGGCGGAGGCGGTCGACGATGATCTCGAGGTGGAGCTCGCCCATGCCGCTGATCACGGTCTGGCCGGTCTCGTCGTCGGTGCGCGCACGGAAGGTGGGATCCTCCTCCATGAGCTTGCCGAGCGCGACCCCGAGCCGGTCCTGGTTGGCCTTGTCGATCGGCTCGACGGCCTGGCTGATGACCGGCTCGCTGACGTTGATCGACTGGAGCACCACCGGCGCATCGGTCTCGCAGAGGGTGTCACCGGTGATGGTGCGCTGCAGCCCGATGACCGCCCCGATGTCGCCGGCGCTCAGCTCCTCGACGTCCTCGCGGGTGTTGGCGTGGAGCTTGACGATGCGGCCGACCCGCTCCTTCTGGCCCTTGGTGCTGTTGAGCACGTGGTTGCCCTTGCGCAGGGTGCCGCTGTAGATGCGCACGAAGGTGAGCTTGCCGACGAAGGGATCGGTCACCACCTTGAAGGCGAGCGCGGCCATGGGGGCACCGGCGTCGACCGAGCGCACCACCTCCTCCTCGCTGTCGGGCCGGGTGCCGTGCACCTCGGGCTTGTCGAGCGGGCTGGGCAGGTAGGCGATCACGGCGTCGAGCATCGGCTGCACGCCCTTGTTCTTCAGCGCGGAGCCGCAGAGGACCGGGAAGATCTCGGCGCGCAGGGTGCCGACGCGCAGCGCCGCACGGATCTCGGCGGGCGTGATGGGCTCGTCCATCAGCGCCTTCTCCATCAGCGCGTCGTCGAAGTCGTAGGCGGCCTCGAGCACCCGCTCGCGCCACATCGCGACCTCGTCGGCGATCTCGGCGGGAATCTCGCTGCGCTCGGTCACGGTGCCCATGTCGTCGGCGTAGACGAGCGCCTCGCCGGTGACCAGGTCGACCATGCCGCGGAAGCCGTCCTCGGCGCCGATCGGGAACTGCACCGGCACCGGCCGGGCGCCGAGGCGCTCGCGGATCGACTCGACCGAGGCGGTGAAGTCGGCGCCCATGCGGTCCATCTTGTTGATGAAGCAGATCCGCGGCACCGCATAGCGGTCGGCCTGACGCCAGACCGTCTCCGACTGCGGCTGCACGCCGGCGACGGCGTCGAAGACCGCCACGGCGCCGTCGAGCACACGCAGGCTGCGCTCCACCTCGATGGTGAAATCGACATGGCCCGGGGTGTCGATGATGTTGACCCGGTGTCCATCCCACTCCGCGGCGGTCGCCGCGCTGGTGATGGTGATGCCCCGCTCCTGCTCCTGCACCATGTGGTCCATGGTCGCGGCGCCGTCGTGCACCTCGCCGATCTTGTGGATGCGGCCGGTGTAGAAGAGGACGCGCTCGGTCACGGTCGTCTTGCCGGCGTCGATGTGCGCCATGATCCCGATGTTCCGGGCCAGGCGAAGGTCGGACACCGCGGAGGCCATGATCGTGTGCTCCTGAAGAGGGGTGGAAGGAGGACGGAGAGGGGGCTCGGAGGACCCGAACCGCCGACTGGGGGAACGCTACCGTGCCCGGCGACCTTGCGGTCGCGTGTCACGGGTCCTCGGATGAGGCGTCACCCCGTTGTGCCACAGGCCGGCGCATTCTAACCATTCGCGCCGGCCCGACTGTCTCCTGCACCGTCAGGTTCCGTATGCTTCGCGCCGGTGATCCCGCTCTACGACATCAATCCGACCCGGCGCTTCGCCTGGGTGACCGTGGTGATCATCCTCCTGAATGTCGGCGCCTTCCTGCTCTGGCAGCCGACGTTCGGCAGCGCCGCCAGCCAGGAGCAGTTCCTCCTCTGCCACGCCGAGATCCCCTACGAGGTGACCCATCACACCAGCCTCGCCCACGGCGGGGATGCGGCGGTCCTCGAGCTCGAGAGCGACTACCACCTCGACGAGCAGCAGGCGGCCGAGGTGCAGGCGGCCCTCGGTCAGGTCTGTCCGGACAAGAACTGGGTGCTCTCGGTGTTCGAGGCGATGTTCCTCCACGGCGGATGGCTGCACATCGCCGGGAACATGCTGTTCCTGTGGATCTTCGGCAACAACGTCGAGGACCGGCTGGGCCGGGTGCGCTTCGTGATCTTCTATCTGCTCGGCGGCCTCGCCGCCGCCGCACTGGAGGTCGCCGCCGGTCCCAACTCCACGGTGCCCAGCCTCGGTGCGTCGGGAGCGATCGCCGCCATCCTCGGCTCCTACCTCGTCATGTTCCCGCGAGCGCGGGTGAAGACCCTGGTGTTCTTCCTCATCCTCGACCTGCGCGCCGAGTTCGTGCTCCTGGCCTGGTTCGTGCTCCAGCTCTTCAACGGGCTCAACCAGCTCGGCACCTCGGTGGCGGGTGGCGTCGCCTACTGGGCGCACATCGGCGGATTCGTCTTCGGGGTGCTGGCCACGCTGGTGCTGGTGCGGCGGCAGCAGGGGCCGTCGCCCCCCTGGCGGGGCTGGTCGCCGAGCTGAGCTCCGGCGCATCACGCTGCGCTGCGTTATAGCTTTTCCTATAATGGCAGCGTGAACAATCCGTTCGTCTTCGGGGAGTCGGTCCCCGCCGACGACCCCGACGGTCTCGCCGACCGCGAGGAGGAGCTGGCCCTCCTCCGGCGGTCGATGGCCGGCGGCCGCAACGTCATCGTGATCGCCCCCCGCCGTTACGGGAAGACGTCGCTGATCAAACGGGCGGTGGTCGAGGCCCGCAGCGCGGGCGGCCGGTCGGGGTGGGTGAGCCTCGGCGACTGCGCGTCCCAGAAGGACGTCGCCGAGACCCTGCTCGCGGGCGTGCTCTCCGGGCCCGCCTCGTGGGAGCAGCGGTTGCACAGCGGGGTGCGCCGCCGTCTCGAGTCGCTCGGCGCGGCCGTCCGGCTGCACTCCGGTCCGTCGGACAGCGACGTGGAGCTCTCGGTGACCCTGCGGCCCGCCGAGGGCGGATGGCGCGACACCATCGCCGAGGTGCTGCGCACGCTGCGCGACGCGGGGGACGACGGACGCCCGGTCAGCTTCGTCATCGACGAGTTCCAGGCGGCGCACGAGATCGACCCCGCGATCCCGGGGGTCGTCAAGCGACTGGTCGACGAGCTCAGGGGGGTCTCGCTCGTGCTCTCGGGAAGCAAGCGCCACCTGATGGAGCAGCTCACCTCGGGAGGTGCCGCGCCGCTCGCCCGCATCGGCACGATGATGGCGCTGCCCAAGATCCCCCGGGAGGCGATGGTCGACTTCCTCATGCGCCGGGCGACCAAGGGCGGCAGGCTCCTCGCCGAGTCGGTGGCCGGCGCCATCTACGACGCCGCCGACGGCATCCCCAACGAGTGCCAGCAGATCGCCTGGTTCGCCCACGAGGCGTCCACCCGTCGCATCACCCTGGCGTCGGTCACAACGGCGGTCGACCTGCTGCTCCGGCAGGCGCGGTTCGAGTACGAGGCGATCTGGGAGCGCACGTCGCCGTCGGGCCGCCGCCTGGTGAAGGCTCTCGCCGCGGACGGACCGCTGAACTCCCTCGCCTCGCGCGCGATGGTCGATCGCGTGGAGGTCGCCAACGCCAGCAGCGTGAAGGCCGCGCTCCGCGCTCTCGAGAGGGACGACCTCGTCGAGCACGGCCCCGACGGCTGGCGCGTCGCCAACCCGCTCTTCGCGCTCTGGCTCCGCGAGCGCGCGGGACGGGACTGAGCCCGAGCCGCCCGGAGGGGTCCCGGCCGGTAGCATCTGGGGCATGCCATCCGAGACCGCCGTGTCCAGCCCGCGCATCGTGGTCTGGAGCGACTACATCTGACCCTTCTGCTACGTCGCGCTGGAACGCGCGACGTGGCTGGAGCGCCGGTACGGCGCCACGATCGACTGGAGGCCCTTCGACCTCCATCCCGAGTACCCGCCCGAGGGCATCCCCCGGGAGCGGCTGCTGCAGCGGTACGGGGACGACTTCAGCGCGCAGGTCGTCCGGATGATCGAGGGTGCCGGGCTGGTGTACGACCCGCTCCCCGACCGGGTGCCGAACTCGAACCGCGCGCTGCGGCTCAGCGAGCTCGCCCGCGATCGCGGCGTCCACGACGGTCTCCACCACCGCCTGCTCACCGGGTACTGGTCGCACCGGCTCGACATCGGCGACGCCGAGGTGCTCGTCGCCGAGGCCGCGGAGATCGGCATCCCCGAGGCCGACGCCCGCGCCGCCCTCGACTCCGAGGACCTCGGAGCCCGCGTCGAGGCGTCGACCCGCAACGCCCTGGAGTACGGGGTGAACGGGGTCCCGGCGTGGGCGATCGACCGGCGTCTCATCGTCCCCGGCGCCCAGCCGCACGAGGTCTTCGACTCGCTGCTGCGGCGGATGGGGCACGAACCCCTCGACGCCGCCGCCGATTAGTACTGGAGACCGGGCCCGGGCCCGCCCACGCCCGCTCCCAGCGGCCCCGCGCGCAGCCAGCCGATCACCCGCATGCCCCAGCGTGCGGGGATCGTCGTGCCCGTGAGCGGCAGCCGCGCCCAGCCGGTCGGACTGGAGAGCCCGACGTTCTGCTCGACGACGTCGACGTGTCCGGCAGCGGTCGCGGCGACGACGGCGACGTGCCCGGCGGGGTTCGCCGCGGTGCGCGAGAAGACGAGGATGTCCCCGAACTGCGGCGCCATCGCACCGCCGTTGGGGAGCTGCTGCAGAGGAACACGAAGCCGCGGGGCGACGTCCCACATCTGATAGGCGTAGGCCACCGGCCAGATGGGCTGCTCGCCGAAGCGCACCGCCGACCAGCGCTGCGCCAGCTCGACGCATTCGTAGTCCAGCCCGTAGGTGTCACCGCGGTCCTGATCGCCGTTGCCGTTGCTGTAGACGTTGAGGTCGCCGAACAACGCCGCCACACCCGCCCATTCGATCCCGGGCACGAGAACCGTCCCCCAGCGCGCCGCCCGCGCGCCGGCGGGTGCCGGCGGCAGCAGCGCGGGAGTCAGACCGACACAGATGGCAGCGACGGTGAGGAGGCTGCGCCGGTGGACGCGCATGTCGCCCGGACGATACTCCGTCGCCCGGCCGTGACGGCGCTGTCACCGTGGTCGGGGGGAGGCGACCCCAGGATAAGCGGACCGCTCGATCCGCTTCTGGGAGACGACCATGCCCTCGACCTCGACGCCCTCGGTGCGGCGCACAGATGCCCGTCCGGCGACGCGGGGCACCAACCGCTGGCTCGTCCTCGTGCTCGTCTGCCTCGCCCAGTTCATGGTGGTGCTCGATGCCACCGTGGTCAACGTCGCCCTGCCCTCGATCCGCACCGGCCTGCACTTCTCCGCGGGCGACCTGCAGTGGGTGGTCAACGCCTACGCGCTGTTCTTCGGGGGCTTCCTGCTCCTCGGAGGCCGCGCCGCCGACCTGCTGGGACGGCAGCGACTCTTCCTCGCCGGGATCGCGGTCTTCACCGTGGCCTCGCTGCTCGACGGCCTCTCGACGTCGTCGGGGCTGCTCATCGCCGGCCGCGCCCTGCAGGGGCTCGGCGGTGCGCTGGTGTCGCCGGCCGCGCTGTCGATCATCACCACCAGCTTCTCCGACGGGGCGGAGCGCACTCGGGCACTCGGGATCTGGAGCGCCATCGCCGCGGGTGGCGGGGCCTTCGGCCTGCTCCTCGGCGGCATCCTGACCGACGCCGCCTCGTGGCGGTGGGTGTTCTTCGTCAACGTGCCCGTCGGGGTGGCCGCCCTGCTGCTCTCGCTGCGCCTGGTCCCCAACAGCCGGGCCGAGGGCGTGCGCGGCGGCGTCGACGTCGCCGGCGCGGTCACCGTGACCGGCGGGCTGATGGTGCTCGTCTACGCGATCGTCCAGGCGCAGTCCTCCGGCTGGTTCGCCCCCGAGACCCTGCTGCTGGGTGCGGTGGCCGCCGGTCTGCTCGCCGCCTTCGTCGCCATCGAGCGCCGCTTCGAGCCCCCGCTCATCCGCCTCGGCATCTTCCGCAAGCGCGCGCTCGCGGGTGCGGACGCAGTGATGCTGCTCGCCGCCGGGGGGCTCTTCGCGATGTTCTTCTTCGCCTCCCTGTACGTGCAGGGGATCCTCGGCTACAGCCCGCTCCGCGCCGGCCTCGCCTTCCTCCCCGTCACCGCCGGCATCGGGGGCGGCGCGGGGGCGGCCCAGGGCCTGATCCGGCGCTTCGGGGTGCGCGCGGTCGCGATCACCGGCATGGTCGTCGCCACGGCCGGGCTGCTGCTGCTGACCCGGCTCACCGCCCACGGGGGCTATCTCACCGACCTCCTCCCCGGCCTGCTGGTCATGTCCCTCGGCATGGGGCTGGTCTTCGTGCCCATCACCCTGCTGGCCACCAGTGGGGTCGACGACGCCGACGCCGGTCTCGCCTCCGGGCTGCTCAACACCGCGCAGCAGGTGGGCGGCGCGCTCGGGCTCGCCCTGCTCTCGACCCTCGCCGGCGACCGTACCGCCGGCGCGCTGACCGCCCTGCACCACGCACCGACCGCCGCCGACCAGGCGGACGCGCTGCTGAGCGGCTTCCACGTCGCCTTCGTCGCCGCAGCGCTGCTGATGGCTGCGGCCGCCGTGCTGCTCGCCGTGATCGTCAGGGGCCGCGACGTCGTCCGCGTCGAGGACGCGGACGAGGCCGGGCCCGTGGCCGACGCGGCGTGACGCCGGGCTGAGGCTCACTGCCGTGACCACCGAGCGGCGGGCGCTCCGCCGCGACGCGCAGTGCAACCTGGCGCGCATCCTTGCCGCCGCCCGCGTCGCCTTCGCCGAGCTCGGCGCCGACGTCTGTGTGGCCGAGATCGCGCGCCGCGCCGGGGTGGGCAACGCCACCATCTTCCGCCGCTTCGCCACCAAGGAGGACCTGCTCGTCGCCGTCGTCGAGGCGCGACTGCGCGAGCATCTCGCCGAGGCGTGCTGGGAGGCGGCGGAGGACCCGGGCAGCGCCCTGCGCGGCTACCTCGAAGCGATGATCGGCTGGCAGGTCGAGGACCGGGCGCTGATGGACTCCATGGCCGCCCGCCACGGCTGCGACCCCCGGCTGCGGGAGCTGCACGACGCCATGGTCGAGGTCGCCGGCCGGCTGCTCGACGCCGCCCGGTCGGCGCAGGTGGTGCGGCAGGATCTCGAGGTGGAGGACCTGGTCGTCCTCGGCACCGCCATCGCCCGCATCGGAGCCGGGCTCGAGCCCAGCGCCCCGGGCGGCTGGCGGCGCTACCTCGACATTCTCTTCGACGGCGTCAGCCCTGGAAGCGGGACAGGGCGCTCTGCGGCGGCCAGGAGGGCAGGGTGAGCGACTGACAGACGGGTCGGGGTCAGAAGCAGTTCCACCCCGAGTAGGTGTGCCAGGTGCCCTGCTGGTTGCGGATCCACTGCAGGCAGTGATTGGCGTCGTGGGCGCCGGGGCCGAAGGTCAGCGGGGTGGTCAGGCCGGTCTCGAAGTTGGTCAGGCCGTTCGCCGCCTCCACCAATGCCCGCGGTGTCACCGGCGCGGTGCCGATCCGGCGCAGCGCGGCGACGAACACCTTGGCGCTGATCCAGGCACCCTCCGAGTAGGTGTCGAGGTCGTGCATCTCCGCGGGGAAGTAGCGCTGCATGGCGTCGTGGTACTCGCGCATCGCGGGCACGTCGGCGTGCTCGTCGGGCTCGAGGAAGGGCGCCGCCGACTCGGCGCCGTACACCGCGGTGCCGTACTGGCGCTCCGCCGAGGGCTTGTCGAGGCCGACGCCCATGAACGGCGGGTGGAAGTTCTGGCGGTCGAGCGCCTGGAAGAGGCGGGCGTAGGAGAAGGGGTCGAGCCCGGCCATGATCGAGTCCGCCCCCTCGAGCCGGATCTTCACCGCCAGGTCGGTGTAGTCGGGCTTGGTGGCGTCGACGAAGTCGAGGCTCTTCTCGTGGATGCCGTGGCGGTGGAGCGAGTCGGTGAACGCCTTGCCCGCCGGGGAGGTGAAGGGGGTGTTGATGATCACCAGCGCGGGGGCGCGGATGCCGAGCTCGGCGGCGTGGGTCGAGAAGCCCTCGACCGCGTGCATCAGGTTGACGCCGACGGGATAGGACAGCGGTGACTGAAACTCGGCGGGGACGCCGAGGCCGCCGAAGGTCGGGATGCCACGCTGGGTGAGGTAGCCGGCCTCCGCCTGCTCGCTGCTCGGCGACAGCCAGCCGACCATGGCGAGGATCCCCGAGTTGGCGAGCCGCTCCGAGCACTGGTGGCCGCGGGTGGGGTCGAAGGCGGAGTCGCAGTCGACCAGCCGCAGGGTGTGGCCGTTCACCCCGCCGGCGGCGTTGACCTCGTTGAAGTAGGCGCGGACCGCGTCGCGTCCGGGGGTGGCGTCGACCGGGCCCGACTCCTCGTAGATGCCCCCGACGGTGATGGTCCCGCCGGGGGCGACCCCGCCCGGGGCGGCGGCGGCCACTGCGGCGGCGGCGCGCGGGACGACCGGCGAGGCGGCACCCGGGGCGGCGGCGGCCGCGTGACCGGCGGTGCCCGGCGGCGGCGCTCCGGGGGCGGGCGCGGGGGCGGTGGTCCCGGCGGCGGGATCGGTGCCGGTGGCGGCCGCGCCCGTGGACGGGGTCAGGAAGCTGGTCGTGGGGATCGTCCCGACACCGTGGCCGAAGCTGTAGGCCACGGCGCCCCCGAGCCCGAACGTGGCCACGACGGCAGCCGACAGAAAGGCCAGGACCACGCGTTCGCGCACCGCCATCGTGCCAACCCTCCATGCGCCCGTGACAGGATAGCCGCGACATGGACTTCGCGTTGCCGGCGCACCTGCCGGGCGTCCTCGCCGGGCTCGACGCCTTCATCGACGCCGAGATCGCGCCACTGGAGGCGGAGCACCCCGAGTACTTCGACCACCGCCGCGAGCACGCCCGCACCGACTGGGAGCGGGACGGACTCCCCCGGGTGGAGTGGGAGGCGCTGCTCAACGAGATGCGCCGCCGCGCCGACGCCGCGGGCTTCCTCCGCTATGGCCTGCCCGCGTCGGTCGGCGGCCGCGAGGGCAGCAACCTCGACATGGCGGTGATCCGCGAGCACCTGGCGCACCGCGGGCTCGGCCTCCACAACGACCTGCAGAACGAGTCCTCGGTGGTCGGCAACTTCCCCCTGGTGATCGCCATGGAGGCGTTCGGGACGCCCGCGCAGCGCGAGGAGTTCTCCCAGGCGCTGGTCACCGGCCAGCGCCGGCTCGCCTTCGGGCTCACCGAGCCCGACCACGGCTCCGACGCCACCTGGCTGGAGACGGTGGCGCGGCGCGACGGCTCCGACTGGCTGATCACCGGTCGCAAGCGCTTCAACACCGCGGTCCACACCGCCACCCACGACCTCGTCTTCGCCCGCACCTCGGGTGCCCCCGGCGAGGCGCGCGGCATCACCGCCTTCATCGTCCCCACCGGTGCGGCGGGGTTCGAGGTGCCCTTCTACTGGTGGACCTTCAACATGCCGACCGACCACGCCGAGGTGGTGCTGAGCGACGTGCGCGTCGGCGGCGACGCGGTCCTCGGCGAGGTCGGCGCCGGGCTCGAGGTCGTCCAGTTCTTCCTCCACGAGAACCGCATCCGCCAGGCGGCGAGCGGCGTCGGCGCGGCCCAGCACTGCATCGACCGCGCGGTGGCGCGCGCCCGCGAGCGGGTCGCCTTCGGCCGCCCGCTGGCGGTCAACCAGGCGATCCAGTGGCCGCTCGTCGAGCTGCAGACCGAGTGCGAGATGGTGCGCTGGCTCGTCTACCGGACCGCCTGGCACCTCGACCTCGCCCACCACCTCGAGGTCTCCGATCGGGTGTCGATGGCCAACTTCCGCGCCAACCGGCTGGCCTGCGAGGCCGCCGACCGGGCGATGCAGGTGTTCGGCGGCCTCGGCTACTCGCGCCACGAGCCGTTCGAGCACATCTACCGGCACCACCGCCGCTACCGGATCACCGAGGGCTCGGAGGAGATCCAGATGCGCCGGGTCGCGCAGCGGCTCTTCGGCTTCGGCGGTGGCTGAGGCGGAGCTCGCCGCGGGACTCGCCCGGGTGGTCGCCACGGCCGTCGGGGGACCGGTCGTGGTGACCGGCCTGCACCGCCTCTCCGGAGGAGCCAGCCGGGAGACCTGGTCGTTCGACGCCGACGGGACGGGCGGGCCGCGCCGGCTCATCCTCCGCCGCGACGCCCCGGGCATCACCTCGAGCCCGATGACCCTCGAGGCGCGGTGCATGGCCGCGGCGGCCGCCGCCGGGGTGCCCGTCCCCCGGATGGTGGCGGCGAGCGACGACCCCGCCGCCCTCGGCGCCGCCTTCCTGGTCATGGAGCGGGTCGACGGCGAGACCATCCCCCGGCGGGTGCTCCGCGACCATGGGGACCCGGCGGCGGGGGCGAGGCTGGCGGCGCAGTGCGGGATCGCGCTCGCCGGGATCCACCGCGCCGGGGCCGTCGACGGGCTCCCCGCCGAGGACCCGGTGGCGCGCTGGCGGGCGACCCTCGACGACCTCGGCAGCCCCCACCAGGCGTTCGAGCTGGCCTTCCGCTGGCTCGAGGACCACCGGCCGCCGCCGCGCCCGGCGACCCTGGTCCACGGCGACTTCCGCGTCGGCAACCTCGTCGTCGGTCCCGAGGGCCTGCGCGCGGTGCTCGACTGGGAGCTCGCCACCCTCGGCGATCCACTCACCGACCTCGGCTGGTTCTGCGTCCGGGCATGGCGGTACGGACGGGACCACCTCCGCGCCGGGGGGCTGAGTGAGGGCGACGCCTTCGTGTGCGCCTATGAGGCCGCGAGCGGCGCCCCGGTCGACCGCGCCGCGCTGCTCTGGTGGGAGACGATGGGCACGCTGACCTGGGGGATCCTCTGCGGGGTGCAGGCCGCGCGCCACACCTCGGGGGCGGTGCGCTCGGTTGAGCTCGCCGCCATCGGCCGGCGGGTGTGCGAGAACGAGTGGGACGTGCTCGGCTGCCTGGAGCGCGCCGGGTGGCCGGGGTGAGCGTCCACGACGACCCCTCGATGACGGCGCTGGTCGAGGCGGTGCGCGAGTTCCTCGAGTCCGAGGTGGTGTCGCAGGCCGACGGCGGCCTGCGCTTCCACGCGCGGGTGGCCGCGAACGTCCTCGGCATGGTCGAGCGCGAGCTCGCCCTCGGCACGGCGCAGGCGGTGGCGCGGGATGCCGACCTCGCCCGGCTGGGGGTCGGCTCCGAGGCCGAGCTCGCCGCCGCGATCCGCGCGGGGCGCCTCGACGGCCGGCTCGACGAGGTGGTCGCCGCGGTGCGCCGGTCGGTGGCGGCGAAGCTGGCGGTCGCGCACCCCGGATACGACGCCGGCTGACGAATCCGCCCGGGTTGACGTCAACTCGCGTAGGAAGCAGGGGCGGCCGGGCGTCACACCTGCGTCCTACCCCGGACCCCCTGCGTGGACCCCGCCGTCGCCAACCGAGAGGGCGCGGCGGGGTTTCCCGCATCCTCGGGGTGGGCGGCCCGCCGGGAAGACCGCTGAGCCCTGGTTTTGACGCCCGCCCGCCGGCGCTGCTACCTTACTGGCGCGCAGGTAGAATAGGAGGGCGGAGCATGGCCATCGCACCCCGGAGCTGCGACGCGCTGGTCATCGGCGCCGGCGCCGGCGGGCTCTGCGCCGCCGCCCTGCTCGCCCGCGGTGGCCACCGCACCCTGCTGGTGGAGTCGCGCGACCGCGTCGGCGGCCGCGCCTCGACCGTCGAGGAGGACGGCTTCCTCGTCAACACCGGCGCCATCGCCATCGAGCCCGGTGGCGCGCTCGAGGAGGTCTTCCGCCGGGTCGATGCGCCCTTCGAGATCCGGGTGCCCAACCCCTGCACCGTCTTCCGGCTGCGCGGGCGCGACGTCGACCTCAGCCGGGGCGGGTGGGGGAGGCTGGTCAACGGGCTGACCCGGCGCGGCGCCGGGGTGCTGAGCGACATGGGCCGCGCCCGCGGCGGCGAGATGCCCGACGAGCGGCTGACGGTGCGCGAGTGGCTCGACGGCTACACGTCCAACCGGACCCTGCACGCGATCTTCCGCAACCTGTGCGCCGCGATCTTCGCGGTGAACGCCGAGGAGATGCCGGCGCGGGCGTTCCTCACCTACTTCATCCGCAAGGGGGCGTTCCGCACCTTCGGCTTCTCGCCGACCGGGACGCTCGGGCTGATGCGCGGACTCGCGACCGCGGTGGAGCGCGACGGCGGCGAGGTCTGGCTCGGGTCCTCGGTGCGCGCGCTGCGCGTCGAGGACGGCCGGGTGCGGAGCGCCACCGTCGAGCGCGACGGCGCGCTCGTCGAGGTGGAGTGCGCGGCGGTGGTGAGCAACGCCGGTCCCGCGGCGACGGTCGCCCTCTGCGGGCGCTCGCACCTCTCCGCCGGGTACCTCGAGCGGATGGACCGCGACCTGCGCTCGACCGCGAACATCGTCGTCAACATCGCCAGCCGCGAGCCGCTGATGAAGGCCCCCGGGATCGTCACCTTCGGGCGCACCCGGCGGCTCTGCAACATGGCCAACCTCACCGCGACCTGCCCGGAGCTCGCGCCGCCCGGGTGGCACCTGTACGTGGCCTACGGCGTCCCCGTCCCGGCCGCCGGCGACTTCGACGAGGAGCAGGAGGTCGCGCTCACCCTGGAGGACCTCCGCGAGCAGCTGCGCGGGTTCGACCGTGCCCGGGTGCTGTCGGTCCGGGTGATGCGCGGCGAATGGCCGGCGCAGCGCAGCATCGCCGGGCTCGACCTGCCCCGTGAGACGTCGCTCGCCAATCTCTGGAACGTCGGCGACGGGGTGCGCGAGTACGCCAGCGGCGGCGTGCAGGCGTGCGCGGAGACCGCGCTGCTCGTGGTCGAGGCGATCTCAGCGGCGGGTGCCGCCGCGGCGAGCGGGACCGGGGGTCTGGTGGAAGCCGAACACCGCTGACCACTGGGCGGCGATCTCGCGGGGGGTGAGCGGGCCGCCGGGTTGCAGCCAGCGATACGTCCAGTTGCACATGCCCAGCAGGCCGCGGGCGACGACGCCGGGATCGACGTCGCCGACGCCGCGCGCGGCAAGAACCTCGGCGACGAGCGCGGTGAAGCGGCGGGCGTACTCGGCCTCGAGCTCGCGCGCCTCCTCCCCGGCGGCGCGCATCACCGCCTCGTTCTCCTGGAAGTAGATGGTGAACAGGTCGCGCTCGCGGGCGATGAGCTCGATGAGCGAGGTGATCGCGGCGGTGAGCCGCTCCTCAGGGTCGTCGCTCGAGGCGATCGCCGCCTCGATGTCGGCGACGCCGGCGTGCATCGCGCGGGTGAGCAGCTCGCGGAGCACCGCCTGCTTGTTCTTGAAGTAGTAGTAGAGCGCGGCGCGGGTGATGCCGAGGCGGGCGCCGACCTCCTCGAGGGTGCCGCCGTGATAGCCGCGCTCGCGGAAGACGCGTGCCGCCGCCTGGAGGATCTCGGCGGCGCGCCCCTGCGCCGGGGTGACGGTGTCCGGCATGGCCGGTAGTGTACTTGCGCGCCAGTAGGTAACCCATTGGACCTCGGCTCCATCCTGCCCACCGCCGCCCGCGGAGCGGTTCTGGGAGGGGCGGGAGAGCCGGATCGGCGGGGCACAGATTAACCCGCAGGGAAACCCGGAGCTGCCGCGTTGTAGCGAGGGGCGCCAGCGTCCATCGGTGCCCAACCAGGAAGGGATTGAGCAATGAACATTCGCAGAGTGATCGCCGTGGGCATCGCCTCGACGGCGCTGCTCGGCGGCCTGTCGACCGGCGCCGGGAGCGTCTTCGCATCGACGGCCCACAGCCCGCACAACAAGTGTGTGCCCGCCGGCTCGAAGCTGCCCGGCACCCCGTGCAAGCCGAAGCCGAAGACGACGCACACGCCCAAGCCGAAGCCGACCCACATTCCCAAGCCGAAGCCGTCGCACGTGCCGAACCCGCACACGTCGCACCCCAAGACCAGCCCGACGCCGGTTCCCGGGCACTGACGCGGCGAGCCGCCGCCCGGCGTGGGCGGCGGCGGCGCGTACCCTTCACCGCATGGACTTCGACAAGGCGACCCGGCAGACCGCGGGCGTCGGCTTCGGCGACACCGTCGCCATTCACGTCGTCCGGGACGACGCTCCGCGTTAGCCGGAGCGCTCGACCACCACGCGCACCCCGCCCCGTCGCGGGACCAGGGTCACCACCTGCCGGCG
>DATARS010000102.1:0-2627 GCA_036269455.1 Candidatus Dormiibacterota bacterium
GCAAGAACATCCTCGCCAAGGCGTTCATCCGGGTGCTGCCGTTCGCGCATTTCGGCCTCGGCGGCGGACCCACCCTGGTCCCTGGTCCCGCCGCCCTGCTGGTGACGCCGGTCACGGCGTCGGTGGTGGTGGCGCTGCCACTCGCCGGCGCGCTGTCGGCGCGGCGCCGGCGTCGCGCCCGCCGCTCCGCGGCCGCGCGGTCGCGCAGCGTCTAGTCCTCGGCGACCACCCAGGCCGCGCTGCTGCTGCTCCAGTCGAGCAGCTCCTCGTCGGAGAAGAAGATGGCCACCTCTCGTGCGGCACTCTCCGGGGAGTCGCTGCCGTGGACCGCGTTCATCGCCAGGCTGACGGCGAGGTCGCCGCGGATCGTGCCCGGGGCGGAGCCGGCCGGGTTGGTGGCGCCCATCATCGAGCGCACCATGGCGACCGCGCCCGGCCCCTCCCAGACCATCGCCAGCACGGGCGACGAGGTGATGAAGTCCACGAGGCCGTCGTAGAACGGCTTGCCGCGGTGTTCGTCGTAGTGGCGTGCGGCTGCGTCGCCGCTCACCTGCATCAGTTTGATCGCCACCGGGTGGAGGCCGCGCCGTTCGAAGCGGCTGATGATCTCGCCCATCAATCCGCGTTGCACCGCATCGGGTTTGACGAGCACGAGCGTTCGTTCTGACTGCATGGTCATCCTTTCACTATGCGGCGCTGAGCACCTCGAGGAACGGCTCCGACCTGCGGAACGGACCGATCACCGCGGCGCGCAGGCCGGCGCCGAGGATCTCGGCGGCGAGCTCACGCAGCTCCTGGGGCCGCACCGCGAGGAGTCGCTCGCCGATCTCGGCGGCGGACAGGATCTCGCCGGTGAGCAGCTCCTGCTGGCCGAGGTGGTTGCAGAGCGCCGAGGTGCTCTCGAGCTGCACCTCGAGCCTGCCGCGCGCGTACTCCTTGGCCCGTTCGAGCTCGGCGTCGGGAACGAGCTCGTCCGCCAGCCGGCGCAGCTCGGCGATTGCCGCGCGCATGGCCACCAGCGCGCGCCCGGGTTCGCAGCCCAGCGAGATCCCCAGCGCACCGCTGTCGACCACGCGGCTCAGGAAGGAGTGGACGTCGTAGGCCAGACCACGCTCCTCGCGGAGCTCGAGGAAGAGGCGGCTCGACATGCCCTCGCCGAGGACGACGTTGAGCAGGTCGGCGGTGAAGCGGCGCTCGTCGCGGTACGACGGCGCCCTCGCCCCGAGGATGACGTTGGCCTGGCCGGTACGCCGGTCGAGCAGGCTCAGTGGCGACCCGGCCGGCGGGGTGGCGGGCGCTGCCGGGCCGGGGGGGGCACCATCGGACTGGCTCCAGCGCTCCAGGGCGGCGCTGACCAGCTCGGCGACACGGTCGGGAGCCAGTGAGCCGGCAACCGAGATCACCAGGTCGTCGCGGCGGTAACGACGCCCGAGGTGGCGACGGCAGTCGGCCGCGGTGAAGCTGCGCACCGTGGCCTCGGTGCCGGCGACGTCCCAGCCGAGAGGATGGTCGGGCCACATCACCGCGTCGAACAGGGTTTGGACGTGGTCCTGCGGGCTGTCCTCGTACATCCGCAGCTCCTCGACCACCACCTGCCGCTCGCGTTCGACGTCCTCGTCGAGGAGGCGCGGGCAGAAGAGCATGTCGCCGAGCACGTCGATCCCGACGGCGAGGCGGTCGGCCGGGACCTTGGCCCAGAAGACGGTGGCCTCGCGGTCGGTGGAGGCGTTGAGCGCGCCCCCGACGCCCTCGACCGCCTGGCTGATCAGCTTGGCCGTCGGATAACGGTCGCCCCCCTTGAACACCATGTGCTCGATGAAGTGGGCGAGGCCACACTCAGCTGGGCTCTCCACGCGCGAGCCGGTGCCGAACATGAAGGCGACGCTGACCGAGGCGCGCTCGCGCATCGGCGCGGCGAGGAGCCGTACCCCGCCGTCGAGAACCGTCCGCACGTGGCTGGTGTCGGTGTGCAGAGGGGGGTTCTCCCCCTTCGCTGCTACCAGCGGGCGCGGCCCCGGTCCGGACGGGCGGGTGGGCCGCCCTGCGCCGGACCCGTGGGGTGGATGACCACGCGGCGCGCGGGCTCGTGCCCGCTGCTCTCGGTCCGGACGCCGGGATCGTCCTGGAGGGTGAGGTGGATGATGCGACGCTCGTACGCGTGCATGGGGTCGAGGGTGTAGCGCTCGCCGCTGGCCTTCACCCGGTCGGCCAGGCGCTGGGCCAGCTCACGGACCTGCTCCTCGCGGCGGGCGCGGTACCGCTCGACGTCGAGGATCAGCCGGCGGCTGGGGGCGGTGAGCTCGTCGTCGCCCATCATCAGGTTGACCGTGGTCTGGAGGGCGCGCAGGGTCTCGCCGCGCCATCCGATCAGCAGGCCGAGGTCGTCACCGGAGACCTCGAGGATCATCGGCGCCTCCGTCTCGCCGGCCCGTGGGCTGGTCCCCCGCCGCACCGAGACGCTCGCCGGGATCTCCATCTCCGCGAGCAGCGCCGCCAGCAGCTCGCGGCCGCGGGCGGTGTGCTCGTCGACGCGGCTGACCCGGACCCTGGCCGGGCTGGAGGTGAGGTGTTCGCCGGGGACCGGTCGGGCGCCACCCCGGGAGAGCACCTCGACGACCACGTCGTCG
>DATARS010000103.1:0-33843 GCA_036269455.1 Candidatus Dormiibacterota bacterium
GGTCGCCTCGCGCTGCTCGGCGAGGTAGGCGAGCAGGTTGCGGGCGGCGCGCTCGTCGAGGTGGGCCCGCTCCCGCAGGCGGGCGGTCGCCTCCGCCTCGGTGGCCTCGCCGAGCTCGCGGCAGAGCCGGCCGAGCGCCCGGCCCACCTCGACGGGGCGGCCGAGGGCGTCGCCGTGCCAGAAGGCGGTGCGCCCCGGCTCACCGGGCGCGGGGGTCACCTGCACCTGGGTGGGGGTGATGTCGGCGACCCGCCAGGTGGTGGCGCCGAGCACGAAGGTCTCGCCCGCCCGGATCTCGTAGACCATCTCCTCGTCGAGCTCGCCGACGCGGCGGCCGTCCTCGAAGAGGGTCACCGGGTAGAGCCCGCGGTCGGGGATGGTGCCGGCGTTGGTCACCGCCAGCCGCTGGGCGCCGGAGCGGCCGCGCACCGTCCCCCGCACCCGGTCCCAGACGACGCGGGCGCGGAGCTCGGCGAACTCGTCGGCGGGGTAGGCGCCGCTCAGCATCTCCAGGGTGCTCTCGAGCGCCCGGTCGCCGAGGTCGACGAAGGGATGGGCCCGGCGCACCAGGGCGGCGAGGTCGGCGACCGTCCACTCGTCCAGCGCGCACATGGCGACGATCTGCTGGGCGAGCACGTCGAGGGGGTTGCGCAGCACCCGGGTGTGCTCGATCTCGCCGCGGAGCATGAGCTCGACGACCGCGGCGCACTCGAGCAGGTCGCCGCGGTACTTGGGGAGGACCACCCCACGCGAGGGCTCGCCGACGTGGTGGCCGGCGCGGCCGATCCGCTGGATGCCGGCGCTCACCCCGACCGGCGCCTCCACCTGGATGACCAGGTCGACGGCGCCCATGTCGATCCCGAGCTCGAGGCTGGAGGTTGCGACGAGTCCCGGGATCCGGCCGCTCTTCAGCGCGTCCTCGATCTCGACCAGCTGCTCGCGGGCGATGGAGCCGTGGTGGGCGCGCACCAGCTCCTCCCCCGCCAGCTCGTTGAGCCGCGAGGCGAGCCGCTCGGCGAGCCGGCGCGAGTTGACGAAGACGATCGTCGAGCGGTGGGCACGGATCAGCTCGAGGATGCGCGGGTGGAGCGCCGGCCAGATGCTCCGCTGCGGCCCGGGGCCGCCCTCGCCGATCGCCGCCGCCGGCCCCGACACCCGCTCGACACCGCGCTCCAGGTCGGCCATGTCCTCGACCGGCACCTCGACGCTCACCTCGAGCCGGCCCGAGCCGCCGCGCTCGGCGGCGGTGACGTCGACGATCTCGACCTCGCGCCCGCTGCCACCGAGGAAGCGCGCAACCTCCTCGAGGGGACGCTGGGTGGCGGAGAGGCCGATCCGCTGGGGCTCGGTCGCGGTCAGCGCCGAGAGCCGCTCGAGGCTGAGCGCGAGATGGGCGCCACGCTTGGTCGCGGCGACGGCGTGGATCTCGTCGACGATCACCCAGCGGACGCTGCGCAGGGTCTCGCGGGCGGCGCTGGTGAGCAGGAGGTAGAGCGACTCCGGGGTGGTGATGAGGACGTCCGGTGGATGCCGCGCCAGCAGCCGCCGGTCCGCCGCCGGGGTGTCGCCGCTGCGCACCCCGACGGCGATGTCGGGGGCGGGCAGGCCGAGGCGCTCGGCCTCGAGGGCCATGCCCCGCAGCGGGGTGCGCAGGTTGCGCTCGACGTCGAGGGTGAGCGCGCGCAGCGGCGAGATGTAGAGGACGCGGCAGCGCTCGCCGGGCGGCGGCGCCGGCGCGGCGGCGAGCCGGTCGATCGACCAGAGGAAGGCGGCGAGCGTCTTGCCGCTGCCGGTGGGTGCGCAGAGCAGGGTGTGCCGCCCCGCCGCGATCCGCCGCCACCCCTGCTCCTGCACCGCGGTGGGGGCGGAGAAGGTGGCGTCGAACCAGCGCCGCGCCGTCGGGGAGAAGAGATCGAGAGCCGGACCCATGGGACCGATTCTCCCAGGGGTCCGGCTCTCGGGGCAGGGGGGGCCGGGGGGAGGCCCCCGCAATTGGGCGCGACCGAGCGCCCGGAGATGAGATTCCGTCAGTCGTGTCCGCCGGCGAGGAGATGGGCGAGGGCCTCGGCGCCCTCCTTCAGGAAGCCGGCCAGGCCACCCGGCTCGTGGTCGTCGCCGTGGTGCCGGTGCTGGTCCTCGTCGCTCCCACCGCCCTTGTCGGAGTGGTGGTCGCCGTTGTCGATGCCGCAGTTGTTGCACTCGGCGCCGTGATGATCACCGTGGTCGTCGTGGCGACCGTTGCTGTCGTGACTCTCGTGGCTATTGTGGTCACGGTCGCCCGGATGGCCGTCGTCGCTCCTGTGGCTGTCGTGGTCACCGTGGTGATCGCTGCGCTCCGCGACACTCGCGCCGTTGACGTCCATCAGGTGTGCCACCTGGGCCGTGCTGGCCGCGGACGCCGCAATGGGATGGAACACCCCGCCGAGCATCGCCGCCAGCGCCAGCGACACCGCCGCCAGCAGCGCCGCCGTGCGGCGGCGCGATCCAAGCCGCATCGAGCTCATCCCCGCCTCCTCTCTGTGTGTGCACGCGGGCCAATCCCGACATGCATCTCCAGACTACCGCAACGGTACTGGGGGTCAGGGGGACGGCATTCGACCGTCCGGACGGTCGAAACGCCGGGCACGAAGAAGGGGCACCGGAGAGCCGGCGCCCCTTCTTGACGTCGCCCTGGAGCCTAGAGGCCCAGGATGTGAAGCGACAGCCCGTTGAGGCTGTTGTTGAGAACGTTGTTCAGCTCGACGAGGCTGCTGCTGTTGCTGCCGCTGCTGCTGTTGTTGCTGTTGTGGGTGTTGTCGGTGCGGCTGCTGCGGCTGTTGTTGCTGTTCTTGGTGTTCTTCTCGGACTTCCGGCTCCCGGCGTCCTCTTCGCCATCGTGATGATGGTGATGGTAGGTCGTCGCCTGGGTGGTGCTGTCCTTGGCCGCTGCCGAGGCCGCGGTCAGATGCATCACCGAGCCCCCGATCACCGCGGCGCTCATCATGGCGCCGGTGCTCAGGGCCACGATCTTGACCCCCTTGCGGTGGTTCCTTCCTGGCGTGCTCATCGTAGAAAGCCTCCTACCCTTGACAACCTGTCCCGCCCGGGCTGGTCGGGTGCGAGGCGTCAGGGTAGCGCAAAACCCACGTGGGGTCGAGACATTTGTCGAATTTCGGCCATAACTGACGTCGCCGTGAACTCACAGGGGGTATGACCCGGCTCGTTTACGGCGCGAACGACGCAAACAGCCCACGGGAGCCACACGAGAATCCCCCAGCCGCGGCCTCAACTGCAGACCCCCTGCAAACGACTGCACACAGACGTTCGCCGGACACCGACGGGGAGCCCTCGCGGGCACCGCAGGTTTCGGGGACCGCCACTCGTTTACTGGATGAGCCGGGGCGCCCGCCAGCCCCGGCTCTTTCTTTTCCCCTCCTGGGATACTGAGGGGATGCTCACCGCACCCCCAACCCCCACCGCCAGCGCCTCGAACTCGACCTTCGAGTCCCTGGATCCCGCGACCGGCCAGCTCGTCGGTCGCTTCCCCGTCGACGGCCCCGCCGAGGTGGCCGCGGTCGTCGAGCGCGCCCGTGCCGCCGCGGCCTGGTGGGGGGCCCTGGAGTTCGGTGAGCGGGCCCGGCGGCTGCGTGCGCTGAAGGCGATCATCGCCCGCCGCGCCGAGGAGCTCGGCGCCCTGGTCCATCGCGAGAACGGCAAGCCCCGGACCGACGCCTTCCTCGAGATCATGCTGGCGATCGACCACCTCGAGTGGGCGGCGAGGAACGCCCCGCGGGTGCTGGGAAGGCGGCGGGTGCGCGCCGGGCTGCTCGCCGCCAACCAGGCGGCGAGCGTCGAGTACCTGCCCCTGGGGGTGATCGGCGTCATCGGGCCGTGGAACTACCCCGTCTACACCCCGATGGGCTCGATCTCCTACGCGCTGGCGGCGGGCAACGCGGTGGTCTTCAAGCCGAGCGAGTACACCCCGGCGATCGGCCGCTGGCTCGCCGACGCCGCCACCGAGGCGATCCCCGAGTACCCGGTGCTGCAGGTGATCACCGGCGCCGGCGAGACCGGCGCGGCCCTCTGCGCCTCGGGGGTCGACAAGCTCGCCTTCACCGGCTCGGCCCGGACCGGGCGGCGGGTGATGGCGGCCTGCGCGGAGACCCTCACCCCGGTGCTCCTGGAGCTGGGCGGCAACGACGCCATGATCGTCGACGAGGACGCCGACCTCGACCAGGCGGCCAATGCCGCGGTCTGGGGTGCGCTCCAGAACGCCGGCCAGGCCTGCATCTCGGTCGAGCGTGTCTACGTGGTCACGGCGGTGCACGACAGCTTCGTGAGCAGGGTCGTCGAGCTCGCCGGGAAGGTGCGGACCGGGACCGACATCGGGCCGATCACCATGCCCGGCCAGCTCGACATCATCTCCCGCCACCTCGGCGACGCCTTCGACCGCGGCGCCCGCGCCGTGGTCGGTGGGCCGGGCGCGGTCCACGCCCCCTTCGTCGACCCCGTGGTGCTCGTCGACGTCCCCCGCGACGCGCTGATCCTCCGCGAGGAGACCTTCGGGCCCACCCTCCCGATCGTCCGGGTCCGCGACGCCGACGAGGCGGTGCGGCTCGCCAACGACACCCGCTACGGCCTCGGCTCGGTGGTCTTCGCCAAGCGCCGGGGGCTCGAGCTCGCCCGCAGGCTGCGTGCTGGCATGACCAGCGTCAACGCCGTCATCGCCTACGCGGCGGTCCCCAGCCTGCCCTTCGGCGGCGTCGGAGACTCCGGTTTCGGCCGCATCCACGGCGACGACGGCCTCCGCGAGTTCTCCCGGGCCAAGGCGACGACGATGGTGCGCTTCCCGCTGCCCGTCGACCTGCTGAGCTTCCAGCGCCCCGAGATGGCGGTTCGGGCGGTCAAGGCGATCACCCGGCTGCGCCACGGACGCGGCGGCAGGAGGTAGCCCCGGCGCGGCTCAGCGGTCCCGGCCCAGGTCCTCGATGAAGTCCATCCCCCGGGGCGTCCCCAGCCCGGTCATGTCGTCGTAGCCGGGCAGGAGATGGAGACTGTGGGTCTGCCCCAGGGTGCGCAGCGAGGTGAGCAGCCCCGCGGAGGCGTCGAGCCGGTCGACGTAGTCGATCCGCACCGCCGCGACCGGCTGCGGGGCGGCGACGACGTCGCGCAGCGCCCCGGTGCCGGCGAGCCGGTAGAGCGCCGGGTTGAGGAAGCCGTGGTGCATCCCGGCGTGCTGGTCGGCCAGCGCCTCGACCGCGGCGACCAGCGGCGCCGCCAGGCTGGTGCCGCCGATGCGGTACTCGCCGTAGTGGACGCCGTCGGGGAAGGTCTGGGTCACCCCGACGATGATCCCGGTGTTGGGGTCGCCGACCATGGCGAGGTCGGGCACGGTCCGCGCCCGCGGCCCGCCGAACCACGTGGCGAGGGCGTCGGGCACCACGTGGCGCTGGTAGCGCGGCTGCTCGAAGACGCGGCTGGTCCCGCCACCGCTGCCGTACAGGAACCCGCCCGGGAGCGGCGGCGTCCAGGCCCCGTTGACCAGCGTGCTCCGGTCGACCCCCCAGCCGGTCTCGAAGAGCCGCTCGCCGCGCGCGCCGATCCCGAGGCTGGTGCCACCGACGCTGGTCACCCACGGCGCGGACGCGTGGAAGTCGACGGTGCGCATCCCCCGCCGCGCCACCTGGTCGCCGTTGTCGCCGGAGGCGAAGATCACCCCGATCCCCTCGACGGCGGCCTGGAGGAAGGTGTCGGCGAAGGCCTGCAGCTGCCCCGTCGCGCCGCTCTCGCCGGGACTGCCCCAGGAGTTGGTGACGACCTGGGCGAGCTCGCCGTCCAGCACCCGGGTCACCGCCTCGTCGAGGGCGATGTTGCTGCAGTCGCGCGCGCCCGCGTACACCACCCTCGCGCGCGGGGCGAGCAGGTGCACCGCCTCGATGTCGAGGCTCTCCTCCGCGTACCAGCCGCCGGCGTCGCAGTGGGCGCCGGCCTGGGGGCTGGCCAGGGTGGGGATGGGCACCTCGCGGAGCTGGTCGCGGGCGAACGGCTCGATCCCGTGGTTGACCGAGTATCGGTCGACGTCGGCACGAACGGTCGGGCTGGCGTAGGCGTCGGTCACCGCGATGGTCTGGCCGCGGCCGTCGAGGCCGTGGCGGACCGCGTGGTCGAGCCCGTACACGGAGCGCAGCTGCGCCGCCGTGTAGCCGCAGGGGACGTACTGCTGCACCGCACCGTAGGCGGGGGGCACCCCGGTGGCGGGCCTCTCGCCCCACCAGGCGCTGCACGGCGGCGCGTTGACGAACCCGGCGGGCGGGGTCGCCTCGACGACGTGGTCGGGCGCCGCCACCCCGGCCTCGTCGAGGCCGCCGACCGCCACCACCCCGCGCAGCGCGGGCATCGACGGCGCCGCGGCGGGCGCGCGCATCAGCCGGTCGCCGACCCGGTAGTCGGCGAGGGTGGTGCCGAAGGCCGCCTCCACCCCGGCGACCGTGCCCTCGGCGGCGACGAAGTGGCGGTTGGCGGGGATGTCGAGGACCCGCAGGCCCTGGCCGCGCAGCCAGCCGGCCACGGCGTCGACGTCGTCCGCGTCCGGCGCGAAGCGGTCGCGGAACTCGGCGGCGTGGAGGTAGTGCCCGTAGCGCGGGCTGCGCGGGTCCGACACCGCCTCGGCGAGCCGGCTCACCTCGTCGCGGTCCTTCCAGGACATGTAGACGGCGAGGTCGACGAGCTCGGAGGCGGGCGGCGCCGCCTCGCGGGCGGCGGGGACCGCCCAGTCGGGCACGCTGCCGGCGAGGCTGATGCGCATCTGCGCGGTCGCCCCGGTGGCGTGGGCTGCGGCCGCCCCGACCACCGCGGCCACGGCGGGGACGAGGGCGAGCAGCCCCGCCAGGCTCCTGCGACGCCGGCCCGACCCCACTAGGCGGCGGTGACGAGAGCGCTGATGTCCGGGGTGCCGCGGCCGGTGCAGTAGTCCCAGCCCGGAGTGGCGTCGTGGAGCACCTGGGAGCCGGCGACGACGTCGTGGAAGGCGGTCGCCGGCACGCGGTAGATCGCCTCGTCGGCGAACCCGAGGTGCCCGCCGTGGGCCTGCTGGGCGCGGGCCCAGATCCCCAGCCAGGCGGGTGCGCTGGCGCTGGTGCCCCCGATGATGAGGTCCTTGCCGTCGACCACCACCGTGTAACCGCTCAGCGGGTCGGCGTCGAGGCTGACGTCGGGGGTGCCGCGGCCGAGGCCGAGGTAGCTCCCGCCCGCCCCCGACTGGTAGCCGCCCGGCCGCTCGATGTGGGAGATGCCGCCGCCGCCGGCCTTCCAGGCGACCTCGCGGAGCATCCCCGTCTGGCCGGTGATGGTGGTGCCGCCGACGCTGATCGCGTTGGTGCTGGAGGCCGGGTAGAGCGGCCCCGGCAGCCCCGCCGGGACGCCGTTGACGCCGATGACCGCCGGGCAGAAGGAGCCGCTGTCACCGCTGGCGGCGAAGAGGCTCTGTCCCTGGGTCACCGCCTGGAGCAGCAGCGGGTCGAGCGCGTCGACGATCCCGGTGAGGTAGGCGATGCTCTCACACGCACCGAAGGACGCACTCGCCTGGGGCGCGCGGCCGTCCCTCACCCACCGCTCGAACTCCGAGGCGATGTCGCCGCCGCTCAGCGAGGTGGTGACGTAGACGAGCAGGTCGCTGACGTCGGGCGCCATCCCCGTCGACCACTGGGTGTCGAGGTCCCACTCCGGCGAGCCGGCCGTCTCGGTCGACGGCGGCCCCACCGGGATGGTGGTCCAGCGCACCGGCGGCAGCCCCTGACGCGCCTCGAAGAGGGCCAGGTCGCTCTGGGCGTGGCTGACGTCGCCGGCGGCGAAGACCGCGATGGTCTGGCCGGCGCCGCGCACCTGGGGCGGTGCGTTGTAGAAGGTCCACAGGCCGGCGGGCCCCCAGTGGGAGAGGTGGAGGGAGGGCAGCGGGAGGTGGGGCAGCGGCGGCTCGGGCTGGGGTTGGGGATGGGTGGGGAGGCCGAGGCGTCCCAGGTCGCCGAGCCCGAGCACCGCGCTGACCCGCCCGGCGAGCGCCGGGGGGAGGTGGCCGTCCCGGTCGGGGGCGGTGTAGTCGAGGCCGGGGGCATGGAGGGCATGGAGCCGCACCCCGACGGCGCGCTCCACCCGGTCGCTGGGGCCGCGCAGCCGCACCAGCGTGCGGCTCGACGAGACCGAGGTGACCTCCAGCCCGGCGGCCCGCGCCCAGGCCGCGACCGCCGCGACCGACCCGGGGTCGGCGCCGTGGAGGGTGGCGAACTCGCCGGGCCGCAGGTAGCGGCGGAAGGCGGGATCGCCGGGGCGGTGCAGCGCGGCGGCGAGCGCCTCGGCGCCGAGACGATCGCGCAGTGGCAGCACCACGGTGAGGTCGACGGTCCGGGGAGCGATCGGCCCCCGGTCGACGGCGCCGGACACGTGGAGCTGCTGCAGGCCCGGGATCGCCGGCGGCGCGGGGGGCGCGGCGGCGCGGACGGTGGGCGCCACCAGGCTCAGCGCGAGCGTGGCGCAGAGACAGAGCAGAGCCCCAAGACCGGAACGCACGACGGCGATGTCCCCTGATGGCCGGGAGTGTCGTGACATCATCGTCCGCGCTCCGAAGGGCTGTCCACCGGGAACGCTGTGAAGCCCGTCAGCCCCTCGCGCGCGGCGGCTCGGTGAGCCACACTGTTGGCACCGTGAGACCCGGCGCCCCGTCCCCCGGCGCGAGCAGGACGCATCGACCCCTGCGACGCTACCGCGAGAGCGTGTGCCTCGTCGTGGCCGTCTGCCTCGACCTGGTGGCGTGGTCGGTGGTGCGCGGCGGCTACGCCTCGGCCCCGCACGGGTACCGTCTGCTCGGCCTGATCGGCGTCGCCGAGGCGGCGTCCCTGGCGCTGCTCTTCTGGCTGCAGCAGACCCGGTTCATCCGCAGCCCGGTGCCGTGGATCGTCATCGCCTGGCGGATGCTGCCGATCTGGGCGGTGCTGGAGCTCGTCATCGGCTACGCGCTCGCGCACTCGGGACGCTGACCGCACCGCTCAGCCGCTCACGCGGAACCAGGTGGCGGTGGCGCTGAGCCCGTCCTCGATGGTGGTCCGCGCCCGCCAGCCCAGCCAGCGGCTCGCCCGGCCACCGTCGAGGCTGACCCGCGCCACCTCCCCGGGCCTTGCCGCCGCGGTCTCGAAGCCGTCCCCGCCGCCGCGGTCGACCAGGATCTCGACCACGCGGCGGACGCTGGTCTGCTCGCCGGTGCCGACGTTGACGAACCCCGACCGCCGCGACGCCAGCGCGGCGAGGTTGGCGGCGACGACGTCGAGGACGAAGACGAAGTCGCGGGTCTGCTCGCCGCTGCCGTAGACGACCGGGCGGGCGCCCTCGCGCAGGCGGTGGCAGGTGATCGCCACCACCCCGGCCTCGCCGGTCCCGTCCTGGCGCGGGCCGTAGACATTGCCGTAGCGGAGCGAGAGACCCTCGACCCCATGGCGCCGCCGCGCCGCCGAGAGGTAGCCCTCCTCGGCGAGCTTGCCCGCGCCGTAGGCGGAGCGGGGCCGCGGCGCCAGGCCCTCGTGGGCGGGGAGCCGGGCGGGATCGCCGTAGACCGCACCCCCCGACGAGGCGCTGACCAGGCGGGTCGCCCCCGCCGCGCAGGCGGACTCGTAGAGGGCCACGGTGGAGGCGAGACCGGCGCGCACGTGGGCGCCGGGGTCGCGCAGCGCCCGCGCCACCCCGCCCTTGGCGGCGAGGTGGAGCACCGCCTCGGGGGCGAACGCGTGCAGCGCCGCCGCCGCCGTCTCGCCGCCGCAGTCGGCCTCGACCACCTCGACAGCGTCCGGCGGCCCCACCCCGCAGGGGTGGCTCTGGTCGTCGATGACCAGAACCCGGCAGCCGGCGGCGGCGAGCGCCTCGACGGTGTGCGAGCCGATGAACCCCGCCCCCCCGGTGACCGCGACCCGGCCGGGCAGCGGCGGGGTTCCCGCGGCTATGCCATCTCCGCGCGCAGCCGGTCGCGCAGCTCGGTGCGGCGGATCTTGCCGCTCACCGTCTTGGGCAGCTCGGTGACGAAGTGGATCTCGCGGGGGTACTTGTACGGCGCGGTGACCGTGCGCACGTGCTCCTGCAGCTCCCGGGCCAGCTCGGGCGTGCCCTCGGTGCCGGCGACGAGGATGCAGAAGGCGGTGACGATCTGGGTCCGCTCGGGGTCGTCCCTGCCCACCACCGCCGCCTCGGCGACCGCGGGATGCTCGATCAGCGCGCTCTCCACCTCGAAGGGGCCGATCCGGTAGGCGGAGCTGGTGATCACGTCGTCGGCGCGGCCCTCGAACCAGAGGTAGCCGTCGGCGTCACGGCGGGCGTGGTCACCGGTGAGATACCAGTCGCCGACGTGGCAGGCGGCGGTGGCGTCGGGGTCGTGCCAGTACTCGTCGAACATGCCGATCGGCCGCTGCGGCCGCACCCGCACCGCGATGTTCCCCTCCTCGTCGTCGGGGACGGGGTTGCCGCCGTCGTCGACGATGCTCACCTCCATCCCCGGGGTGGGCTTGCCCATCGAGCCCGGCCGCACCGGCAGGCACCGGTAGTTGGCGACGAGGTTGACGGTTTCCGTCTGGCCGTAGCCGTCGTACACGGTGAGGCCGCCGGTGCCCTCATCCCAGACCCGCATCACCTCGGGGTTGAGCGGCTCGCCGGCGCTGAGGCAGTGGCGCAGCCCGGAGAGGTCGTGGCGATGCAGATCGGTGAGCACCAGCATGCGGTAGAGCGTCGGCGGGGCACAGAAGGTGGTGATGCCGTTGCGGGCGATGATGTCGAGGATGAGGTCGGCGTCGGGCTTGCCCATGTTCATGTTCACCACCTCGACCCCGGCGGCGAACTGGCCGAAGAGCTTGCCCCACGCGGCCTTGGCCCAGCCGGTGTCGGAGATCGTCCAGTGGACGTCCTCGGCGCGCAGATCCTGCCAGTAGCGGGCGGTGATGGCGGCGTGGCCGATCGCGTACGACTGCGGGTGCAGCACCATCTTCGGATAGGCCACGGTGCCGCTGGTGAAGTAGACGAGCATGGGATCGGTCGCGGCCGTGGGGTCGGCGGCGGTCTCGCCGTCGGAGGCGTCGGCGAGCAGGCCGTCGAGCGTCCGCCAGGTCGCCGAGGGCGCCTCGCCGACGACGATGTCGGTGCGCAGCGTGGGCAGCTCGCCGCGGACGGCGTCGACCTTCGCCGCCCCGTCGGCGTCGACCACCGCGCAGACCGCGCCGGAGCGCTCGATGCGGTAGCGGACGTCGCGGCTGGTGAGCATCGTCGGCGCGGGCATGGCGATGGCGCCGATGCGGATGGCGCCGAGCACCGCCGTGTACCACTGGGAGATGCGCGGCAGCATCACGAAGACCGGGTCGCCGCTGCGGACGCCGAGCGCGGTGTAGGCGTGGGCCATGCGCCGGCTCTCGCGGCAGAGGTCGGCGTAGCTCTGGCGGGAGGTGACCCCGCCGGCGGCGTCGAGGGAGAGCAGGGCGGGACGGTCGGGGCCGGCGGCCGCCTGGCGCTCGAGCACGTCGAGCACGAAGTTGAAGCGCTGCGGGACGTCGGCGCGGAAGTGGGCGCGCTCGGCCTCGTAGTCGGTCATGTTCGGAGCCGCGTCACGCCCCGGCCGCGCCTTCACCACCTTCACCACAGTCCTCCTCGCCAGTCCCCGACGTTCTGCGGCAGGGAGTATGCCAGCGTGTCCCGCCCGCCCTTCAGCCCGATCCGTCGAGGGCACGCAGCCGGGGCAGCACCTGCTCGGAATAGAGCTTCAGGAAGCGCGCCTGGTCGGGGCCGGGGTGGTGGAAGATGAGGTGGGTGAAGCCCAGCTCCAGGTAGGGGCGGATCCCCTCGACCTGCTCGTCGGGGTCACTGGAGCAGATGAAGCGCGAGGCGGTGCGCTCGACCGGCAGGGCGTCGGCGAGCCGCTCCATCTCCACCGGGTCCTCGACGCCGACCTTCTCGTCGGGGGTGAGCGCCAGCGCGCCCCAGTACCGGGTGTCCTCGAGTGCCCGCGCCCGGTCGGTGTCGAAGGCGACCTTCATCTCGATGGTGAGCTCGATCTCCGAGGGGTCGCGTCCCGCCTTCTCCAGCCCCTCGCGCACCGCCGGGATCAGGGTGTCGCGGTAGAGCTCCGGGGCCTTGCCACTGGTGCAGATGAAGCCGTCGGCGAGCCGCCCGGCGAGGCGGGCCGCGGCCGGGCCGGAGGCCGCGACGTAGAGGCCGGGAGGCGGATCGGGGCGGTCGTAGATGGTCGCCTGGTGGGTCTGGTAGTAGGTGCCCTCGTAGGTCACCCGGTCCTCGGTCCAGAGCCGCTTCATGAGCTCGCAGGCCTCACGCAGGCGGGCGAAGCGCTCCTTCTGGTCGGGCCAGTGGACCCCCACCGGGACCTCGTTCATCGCCTCGCCGGTGCCGACCCCGAGGAACACCCGGCCGGGGTTGAGGCAGCCGAGGGTTGCGGTGGCGTGGGCGACGATCGCCGGGTGATAGCGCAGCGTGGGGGTGACCACGCTCGTCCCCAACCGGACCCGGCTGGTCCGCTCGCCGAGGGCGCCCAGCCAGGCGAAGGAGAAGGGGGCGTGGCCGCCGGTGTGCCGCCAGGGCTGGAAGTGGTCGCTGATGACCACCGAGTCGAAGCCCGTCTGCTCGGCGAGGATGCCGAAGTCGAGCAGCTCGCGCGGACCGAACTGCTCCGCCGACGCCTTGTATCCGAGGGTGAGCACGGCATCCTCCGGTGATCCGGACCGACCCCGGGATGATGGCGGATGGGGGCTCAGCCCAGCAGGCGGGCCACCTCGAGCGCCGGCAGGTCGGAGTCCGCGAGCGGAGCGGCGTGGACGTCGATCTCGGCGTCCTCCGCGGCGCAGAGCCGCGCGACCAGCTCGGGTCCGTCGAGGGCGGGGTGGCGGGCGGTGTAGCCGCCGAGCATCTCGCCCTCGCTGAACAGCAGCACGCCGGCGTCGGCGCCGGTGGTGACCCGGACGCCGCCGGTCATCCGGCCCTCGGCGAGGTGCTCGAGCAGCTGGGGGAGCCGCACGAAGGAGGCGTGCATGCGCCGGAAGCGGGCGGTGAGGTTGACCAGCCGCGACAGCGCCACCGCCACCTCGGGCGCGTAGCGGGGCACGGTCAGGTCGTGCTCCTCCCGCTGGCCGGCGAGGGGGAGGCGGAGGCCCTCGAGCCGCCGGGTACCGCTGCGCCCCGCGGAGAGCAGGGCGAGGACGCTGCCGCGGTGGAGGATCGCCGCCTGGGCGCGGCCACCCCCGGCGGTGATGAGCGCGCCGCTGTGGGCGCGGCCGCCGAGCTCGCGGAGCAGGCTCGGACCGTCGACGTAGCTCGAGCGCAGCGGTCCGAAGAGCAGCTCGGTGTCGGGCAGGGGGCAGGGACGGATGATCGCCGCCGGTGCCAGCGGCCAGTCGTGGAGGCGCTCGGCGGTGTCGGGCTCGGCCTCGAGCTCGGGGAGTGCCACCAGGTGCACCCGGGCGGACGCCACCGGCCGCGGGGTGTGCACCGGGAGCGCCGGCGCCGCCGCGACCGCCGCCGCCGCGCCCCCGCCGCGCCGGCCGGTCGCCTCCTCGATCCACTGCGTGGGGATCGAGCGCAGCTCCGCGGCGACGAACCCGGCGACGCTCAGATGGCGGCCCGAGGGCGCTCCCGCCGCCACCGCCACCGGCTCCGGCAACTCGAGCCGGAGAGACGCACAGGTGACGGGGAGGTGCAGCGGCGGGAGCTCGGGCTCGTCGGCCTGCGCCGGAATGGGCGCGGGTGGGGTCAGGGACGGCGCAGGCACGGCGTGTTCGGACGTGATCGTCGAGGGGATGGAGGTGGCGGGTGGGGCGGGGGCCGGTGGCATCGGTCCCCGCCCCGCCGCCCGCCGGCGGCTCCCGAATGAGCCACGACCCCCGGACGAGAGGGAGACAAAAGCCGAGCGCAGGAGTCGGACGAAGGAGTGCATGCAGTGCCCGCCAGGGAGGTCCGTTTGACCGGGGTCGTGGCCCAGCGCCCCAACATCTTGGGGCGCCGCCCGAAAGGTAGCACAAGCGATGGGGTCGCGGGGAACCGGTGTTCGGTGCCCGGAGGGCGTCTCGCGGCGGCCCCCGGTAGAGTGCACCGGATGGCGGTCCTCACCCACGACGCGGTGGTCATCGGCGCCGGTCCGGCTGGCGGGCTCGCCGCCCTGCACCTCGCCCGGCAGGGGCGGCGCGTGCTCGTCCTCGAGAAGGCCGCGGCGGGCCGCGACAAGCCCTGCGGCGGCGGGCTGACGGTGCGCTCCTGGCGCGACCTCGAGGTGCCGATCGACGACCTGGTGGTCGCCCGGGTCGAGACCGCGGACCTGCGCTGCGGCGCCCGTCGCGCGGTGCGGGTGCCACTCGGCGCCATGGGGGTGCTGATGGTTCGCCGCCGCGACCTCGACCGCCGCATCGGCGAGGCCGCAGAGCGGGCCGGCGCCGAACTCCACCACCGCGAGCCGGCGGTGACGGTGGAGCCCGGCCCGGACGCCGTCGAGGTGCGCACCGGCCGCGACCGCTACTGCGCCGCCGCGGTGCTCCTCGCCACCGGTGCCGAGGCGCCGCTGCGCTCCGCGCTGGGGTTCGCCCCGCCCGCGGGGACGATGGCGGTCGCGCTCGAGCTCGAGGGCCCGGCCGCCGCCGCCCCCGACCCGACCGGCGGCTTCGTCTTCGACTATGCCGTGCCCGGCGGCTACGCCTGGGCCTTCCCGAAGACCGGCCACGAGGGCTGGTGGAACGCCGGCATCGTCAGCGGCCGCACCGGCCTCGGCCCCGAGCTGCGCCCGCGCCTCGCCCGCTTCCTCGACGAGCTCGGCCTGCGCTTCGAGGGTCTGACCCCCGACCGCGCGACCGGCCGCCGCATCCCCTTCTGGGGCGGCCGCCGCACCCTCCACCGCGGCCGCGTCGCCCTGCTCGGCGACGCCGCCGGCCTCGCCGACCCGTTCTTCGGCGAGGGCATCGCCGAGGCACTCGCCAGCGGCCGGCTCGGCGCCCGTGCCACCGGCGAGCTCATCGACGGCGGCCACACCGACCTCGCCCACTACACCACGCTGGTCGACGCGAACATGCGCACCCACCTCTGGCGCATGCGCCAGGCCGCACGGCTGGTGTACGCCGCACCCGCATTCACGCTGCGCGCGCTCTCCGCGTCGAGCGCCGCACGCAGACTGGTGACCCGCGCAGCGACCGAGTCGCTGCGCTGATCAACACCACACAACACAAACAAAAAAGGCCGGCGCTATAGCGCCGGCCTCTTTGTTCGAAAGTAACCTTTCGATCCGACTCTGATGAGCCGGTATATCGGTCTGAGTACCGTATGCGGTCATCGCCCCAGACCATCCGCGAAGGGTTGCCCTTCACTCGCGTCTGCGCCCGTGACGGCCGCAGACTGGTGGTTGGGGCCCTAGTTCTCGGCCCGGCCGCGCCTCAGGCGCTGCCAGATGGTTCGCGTCACTTAGGCGTACCCTCCGACACTAGCCAAACTTCGTGTCGCCTAGGATGCCGCACCGGACCGCGTCCGTCAACACCCTGCGACGATCCGTTACAGCGCAACGGAATTCGCACACGACGCCGGTGTCAGGCGACGCCCTCGGGAATCCTGCTCTCGACCCACCGCCGCAGCGCGTCACCGCTCTCCCATGACGTGATCAGCGCGTAGCGCGGCTCCGGCCCGGGATGCCAGACGACGTGATGCAGCCGCTCGGTGTCGATGAGGATCTGCATGCCGCGATGCAGGCGGATGCGCGACTCGGTGCGGGGATCGTCGCGGTCCTCGCGGAGCACGAAATGGGTGGTCGGGTTGTCGCTCAGCTCGAGCCACGAGCGCACCACCCATCCCTCGCCGTCGGGGTTCAGGCGGTTGTTGTCATCGAGGTGCAGCTGGCGCAGCGCCGCCTCCTCGTTCTCGTAGGGATTGAGCTTGATGACGCGCACCCGGCCGAAGCGCGCACCGACGCTCTCGACGTAGTCGACCAGCGTTGGGCAGATGGCGCGATTGCGCGTCCACACGCCATCCTTGTCGGGCTTGCCGTGATCCCAGAAGCCACCGCACTCCATCTCGCCGAGCGCCGACGCGATCGGCGCGAAGTTGGTGTCGCCCCCGCTCTTCCAGTTCATGAACTCGAGACCGAGGTACTCGCTCTCGGGCACCGGCGGCCCGTCGTAGTCGCGCAGCACGACGAATCCCTTCTCGGCGAGGACATCGAGCTTCCTGTGCATGGGTGTGGACCTCGTCCTGTGATGGTGGTGGTGGTGGTGGTGTGCGGGACCGAACGTCCGTTGCAGGGTAGGACAGTCAGCGGGGCTGGCGGAGCGCCTCGAGCACCTGCTCGTGGAGCAGCCCGTTGGTGGCCACGGCGCTGCCGCCGTCGACGCGCGCGCGGCCCTCGAGGTCGGTGAACCGGCCGCCCGCCTCCTCGACGATCAGCAGCAGCGGGGCCAGGTCCCAGGGCGAGACCTCGGGCTCGACGGCGACCTCGACGCAGCCCTCGGCGACGAGAACGTGCGACCAGAAGTCGCCGAAGCCGCGGCTGCGCCCACAGCGCCGGGCGAGGTCGAGGAAGCGCTCCTCGAGGCCGCGGACGGCGAAGCCGGGGACGCTGTCGTAGGCGAGCTGGGCCTGCTCGAGCGAGCCGACCCGGGAGACGGCGACGCGGCGGCCGGAGGCGTGCGCGCCTCCACCCCGCACCGCCCACCAGCGGCGGCCGAGCGCCGGTGCCGACACCACCCCGACGCGCATCAGCCCCTCCACCTCGAGGGCGATCAGGGTGGCGAAGACCGGGATGCCGCGGACGAAGTTCCTGGTGCCGTCGATGGGGTCGAGGTACCAGCGGCGCGAGCCCGAGCCGGCGTCGCCGAACTCCTCCCCCACCACCGCATCGCCGGGATGTGCCGCCTCGATCCGCTCACGGAGCTCGCGCTCGACCCCGCGGTCGGCCTCGGTGACCGGGCTGCCGTCCTGCTTGCGGTCGACGGCGAGACCGCTGCGGAAGGCCGCCAGGCTCAGCCGGTCGGCACGGTCGGCGAGCTCGAGCGCGAGGGCGAGGTCGGCGTCGTCGGTGGCTACAGGTGGATCCCCCGCATCAGCCGGCCCAGCGCCCAGGCCTCGGGGCTCACCGTCGCCGGCTCGGACCTCCCCTCGCCGTCGCGCTTCGGAGCGCTGTCCGGGAGCACCGCGTACGCCGCGCTCATCAGCAGCTGGGAGAGGCCGGGGCTGACGGCGTTGGCGACCTGCCCCGCCTTGCCCAGCCGGGTCGAGACCTCGGGCGGGCGGGAGATCATCGACTGCACCACCATGTCCGCCGCCTCGTCGGGGCTGATCGTCGGGAAGCTCTTGTAGATCGAGGTGGGGGCGATCATCGGGGTGCGCACCAGCGGCATGTGGATCTCGGTGATCGCCACCCCGTCGGCGGCGATCTCGGGGGCGAGGCAGCGCGAGAAGGCGTCGAGGGCCGCCTTGCTGGCCACGTAGGCGGCGAAGCGCGGCGGGTAGGTCTGGGCGCCGATGCTCGAGATGTTGATGATCTGGCCCCGCCCGCGCCCGCGCATCCCCGGGATCACCTCGAGGATGCAGGCGATGGCGCCGAAGTAGTTCAGCTGCATCGTCCGCTCGAAGTCGTGGAAGCGGTCGAGCGAGTGGTGCACCGCGCGGCGGATGGAGCGGCCGGCGTTGTTCACGAGCACGTCGATGCGGCCCAGCTCGGCCTCGACCTCGCGCACCATCGCGCGGCAGGCCTCGACGTCGCTGAGGTCGGTGGACCGGACCACCGCCCGGCCGCCGCCGGCCTCGACCTCGGCGCGCACCTCCTCGAGCTTCTCGACCCCGCGGGAGACCAGCACGGTGGTGGCTCCGGCGGCGGCGACGCGCAGGGCCACCGCCCGGCCGATGCCGCTGGAGGCGCCGGTGATCAGCACCACCCTCCCGTCGAGGACTCGGCGGAGGTTGGCGGGGGTGGGCAGCTCAGGATCGAGGTGCCGCTCCCAGTAGTCCCAGACCCGCCAGGCGTAGGTGTGCAGCGGTGGGCACGCGATGCCGGTGCCGCTCAGCGCGGCGGTGGCGTTGGCGGAGTCGAAGGTCGCGGGATAGTCCATGTAGTGGAGCGCCGCCTCGGGCACGCCCATGCGCTCGAGCAGCTGGCGCCGCACCCGCTGCACCGCGGGCAGGTCGCCGATCACCTGCAGGGCGTTCCTGGGCACCAGCTTGGCCATGCGGCTGTCGAAGCGCACCGCGAACTCGGGGGCATGGGCGGCGCGGCAGAAGGTGTTCAGGGTGTCGCCGAGGCTCAGCGGCGCCGGGTCGACGAGATGGAACACCTCGCCGTCGCGCCCGGCGAGGTGGGCGAGGTGGTCCATGGCGCGGGCGACGAAGTCGACCGGCACCAGGTTCAGCTCTCCGCCCTCGGGCCCGGCGAAGGGCATCCACTGCGGGAAGGAGTCGCGCATCCGCTGGATCAGCTTGAAGGCGTAGTAGGGGCCGTCGACGCGGTCGGCCTCGCCGGTCTCCGACGAGCCGATCACCATCCCCGGCCGGTAGATCCGGTAGGGGACGGCGCTGTCGTTGCGGACGATCGCCTCGGCCTCGTACTTGGTGCGGAAGTAGGGGTGGTCGAGCTCCTGCCCCTCGTCGAACATCTCCTCGGTGAAGCGCCCGCGATGGCGGCCGGCGACGGCGATCGAGCTCACGTGGTGGAGGCAGGCGGCGCCGGCGGCGTTGGCGAGGGCGACGGTGTTGCGGGTGCCCTCGACGTTGGCCCGGTCGGACTCCTCGTCGCCGGCGGTGAGGTCGTAGATCGCGGCGAGGTGGAAGACCTGGGCGCCGCGCAGGCTCTCGCGGTCGGCGTCGGAGACGCCGAGACCCGGCTGCGAGATGTCGCCGGCGACGGCGCGCAGCCGGGTGCCGCCCGGGTCGAGCCGCTCGCGCAGCGCCTCGAATCGCCTCATCGATCCGGGGCGCACGAGCAGGGCGATCCCGCCCTCGCGACGCAGCAGGAGGGGGAGCAGCTGGCGTCCGATGAAGCCGGTGGCTCCGGTGACGAAGTACTGCACGGGTCCGTCCTCCTCTGTCCCCTCACCCTCGGCGCGACGCCGCCCGGAGGATACGGGGCGCGGGGAAGGCGGCGCCCGGACGGTGCGGCCTATTCTTGACACCGGCGTCAAGGCCCAGCATCGCCAGCCCACCGAGGTCGTCATCCCATGCCCGAAGCAGTCATCGTCGCCGCCGGCCGCTCGCCCATCGGGCGGGCCATGAAGGGCTCGCTCGTCGACCTGCGACCCGACGACCTCACCGCCACGATCGTCACCAGGGTGCTCGACCGGATCCCCGAGCTCGACCGCACCCAGATCAACGACCTGATCCTGGGCTGCGGCCTGCCCGGCGGCGAGGCGGGATTCAACATGGGCCGGGTGGTGAGCCTGCTCGCCCGGCTCGACGTCCCCGGCACCACCATCACCCGCTACTGCTCGTCGTCGCTGCAGACCACCCGCATGGCGTTTCACGCCATCCGCGCGGGCGAGGGCGACGCCTTCGTCAGCGCCGGCGTCGAGTGCGTCAGCCGCTTCCTCAACGGCAGCTCGGACATGCCCCAGTGCCGCAACCCGCGGATGGAGCCGGGCAACGCCGAGGGATACCCCGACGTGTACATCGCCATGGGCCAGACCGCCGAGAACGTCGCCGCCCAGGAGGAGATCTCCCGCGAGGAGATGGACCGGTTCGCGGCGCGCAGTCAGAACCGCGCGGTGCAGTCGCAGACGGACGGCTTCTTCGACCGCGAGATCATTCCCGTCGAGCGTCCCGACGGCACCGTGGTGAGCCGCGACGACGGCCCGCGCCCCAACACCACCGCCGAGGTCCTGGGCACGCTCAAGCCGGTGTTCCGCGAGGACGGCAAGGTCACCGCGGGCAACTCATGCCCGCTCAACGACGGCGCCGCCGCGGTGGTGGTGATGTCCGACGAGCGCGCCCGTGAGCTGGGGATCCGGCCGCTGGCGCGGATCATCGCCACCGGGCTCAGCGCGCTCAACCCGGAGATCATGGGACTGGGGCCGATCCAGGCCTCGCGCCAGGCGCTGCAGCGCGCCGGGATGAGCATCGACGACATCGATGTCGTGGAGATCAACGAGGCGTTCGCCGCGCAGGTCATCCCGTCGGCGCGCGGAATCGGCATCGATCCCTTCGACGACCGGCTCAATCCCTTCGGCGGCTCCATCGCGCTGGGACATCCCTTCGGGATGACCGGTGCGCGGATCACCTGCACCCTGCTCAACGGCCTGCGCACACTCGACAGGACCATCGGTCTGGAGACGATGTGCGTGGGCGGCGGAATGGGGATGGCGATGATCCTCGAGCGGATGGATTGAGGTACATCTGAGACTCTGCGAAACCTGAGTGGGACCCCTGGCGTTCTGGCTTCGACTGCGTGCCGCGCGGCGGGCGCGGTGACCGTTCGCAGCCGTCCGGGGTGTTACGGTTTCTCCATGATCTCCACGCGTCCCCGCCTCCTTCCCGCCGTGCTCGTCGCCGTTCTCAGCGCGCTCGCGCTCGGCGCCTGCTCGGGCTCGACCGCGACCGGCGAGGCACGGTCCGGCGGCGGCCGGCCGCTGCTCGCACCGCCGGTGATCGCGATCTCGCCCGGCGACGGCGACGCCACCGTCCGGCTCGACGCCCCGGTGAAGGTGAGCAGCCTCGACGGCCGCCTCGATGCGGTGGTGCTCCACTCGCTCGCCGATCCCACCCCGCTCACCGGGCAGATGGCCGCCGACCACAGCAGCTGGACCTCCAGCGCCTTCTTCGATCCCGCCACCGCCTACGTGGTCGAGGCAACCGCCCACGCCGCCAACGGGCTGACCGCCGCCTCTCGGGCCAACTTCAAGACCGAGGCCACCGGGGGCAGGCTGACCGCCTCGACCCAGCCCGCCGACGGCAGCACCGTCGGCGTGGGCATGCCGGTGATCCTCCACTTCAACAGCCCCATCCCCCCGGAGCGTCAGCAGGCGCTGGTGCAGCGACTGACCGTGCAGTCGACACCGTCGACGATCGGCGCCTGGCACTGGTTCGCGCCGACCGAGGTCCACTGGCGGCCGAGGGAGTTCTGGCAGCCGGGCACCAGGGTCACGGTCGGCGCCAACCTGCGCGGGCTCGACGCCGGCAACGACGTCTGGGGCCTCGGCGACTTCAATTACAGCTTCACCATCGGCGACAAGCACATCTCGACGATCGACCTCACCGCGCACCAGATGTCGGTGACCGCCAACGACCAGGTCGTCCACACCTATCCGATCAGCGCGGGACGCACCAAGAACCCCACGCTGACGGGTGTCCTGGTGGTGCGCTACCGGCAGTACGACGTGCTGATGGACTCGGAGAGCATCGGCATCCCGCGCTACGCGCCCGACGGCTACTACGAGCACGTGTACTGGGACACCGCCATCTCGACCGACGGCTTCTTCATCCACAGCGCGCCCTGGTCGATGTGGGCGCAGGGCAGCCAGAACGTCTCCCACGGCTGCGTCAACCTGAGCCCCCAGCGCGCCCAGGAGTTCTACGAGTTCAGCCAGATCGGCGACGTCGTCCAGGTGCTCAACGGCCCCCGGGTCGCCGACGCCGGCGACGGCGAGGGCGACTGGCAGATCCCCTTCGATCAGTTCGCCAACAGCGGCGCCGGATCGACCACCCCCGCGCCGGGTGCGGGGCCCGGCGGAGGGCTCTGACCGGCGGCGATCCGGCCGCGCAGCCGGCGGCGTCGCCGCTCCCAGTCGGCTACCCATCCCCCCGTGGGGGCGCCCCGCGCCGCCGCCAGCCGCCAGCCCTCGAGGCGTGAGCAGAGCTCGAGCGCCCGCTCGGCGACGGCGAGCGCCTCGGGATGGCGGCGCAGCCGCTCGAGGCTGACCGCGAGCGCACGGGCGGCGCGGAGGTCGCCCGGCCGGCTGCGCCAGAGCCCGGCGAGGATCTCGACCGCCTCGGCCTCGGCGACGCCGCCGCGCCGGCGCAGGCGGGCGGCGAGCGCGTGGGCGGCGTGGCGGTCCCAGGGGCCCCGCCGCCCGTCGACGGTGGCGCGGAGGTGCTCGTCGACGCTGTCGGCGATCCCGGTGCGGGCGAGGTGGACGGCGAGCCGGTAGCGGTCGGCGGGATGCACCGGCGACACCATGTCGCCCTCGAGGTGGGCGGCCAGCCGGGCGGCGAGCACCATGGTCCCGCAGAGGTCGAGCTGGTTGTGGATCACCACCCCCTCGAGGACCTCGTACCCGGCGCCGCGCAGCCAGGCCTGGTAGCGAGCCGGGGCCTCGGAGCCGGGCACCTCGCCGTGGCGGACGAAACCGAGCAGGTCGCGCTCGGCGCGCCCCAGGGTGCAGGCGCCGAGCCGGTCGCGGAAGAGGCGCCGCACCGGCGCCAGCACGTCGCAGTGCAGGCCGCTCTCGAGCACAGCGCCGTCGAGGCGGTTGACCACCAGCCGCGAGCGCAGCGCGGGGACATCGAAGCTGCGGCCGTTGTAGGTGACGAGCACCCGATGTCCGGCCAGCCTGCCGAGCAGGGCGAGCAGCGCGGCGCGCTCGTCGGCGGGGTCGACGAGCAGCACCTGATCGACCTCGAGGCGGTCCCCCCGGGGGATGCCGACGCCGGCGAGGAAGGCGAGCACGCCGCTGCCGCGCAGCCCGAGGGTCTCGAGGTCGAGGACCGCCGCGGCCGACGCGTCCCAGCGCGGCGTGTGCGGCCCCGGGTCGCCGAGCGCGAGGCGGATCAGCTGGCCCGCGGTCGCCGGGCCGGGGGCGCCGGCGCGCTCGAGGAAGGGCCCGAGGTCGATGCTGACCCGGCGCACCCAGGCGACCCCATCGCCCTCCGGGTGAGGCTCGAACCCGCCCCGCCGGGCGCTCTCGGCGCGACGGGTCGCGACCGCGTCGGGGTCGTGGCGCGGGCGCGGGCGGGGCGCGGTGGACCCTGCGGCACCACCGAGCCGGGCGATCCGCTCGCGCAGCTGCGCCACCGCGGCGGCACGCTCGGCGGTCGGCGCGCTCATTCTTCAGGCTCTGGACGCTGACGCGCCCAATGGTGAGGGGGCCTCCCCCAGGCCATCATCTCCTTCGTCGATGACAGCCTTCCCCCTGGCCGCGATCGCGATCAGCGTCCGGGTGCTGCTCCGGGCGTCGACCGAGGCGGAGGGCGGTCCCACGCAGGAGGGGCAGCCTGCCTGGCAGCCGCAGCCGTCGACGAGCTCGCCGGCGGCGCGGAGCAGGTCCCGGTGGGCGCCGAAGAGGTGCTCGGCGAAGCCGACCCCGCCGGGGACGCCGTCGTAGAGGTAGACGGTCGGCCAGCCGCCGGCCAGCCCCTCGCGGCGCTCCGCGGCCGGCCGCCAGCCGGCGACCATCTCCACCGGCTCGCCGACCGCGGCGGGGGCGAGCGGGGGGACCGGGGCGGCGGGCGCCGAGGGCGGCAGGGCCGCGCCACGCAGCTCTGCGTGGCGGCCGAGGTCGCGCGGATCGCACATGCAGAGCAGGCAGGCGGCGTGGTGGAGGGCGGCGGCGAGCCCCAGCAGGCCGGTCTCGACGACGGCACGGTCGAGCCCGGCCAGGGCCGCGGGGTCGAAGGCCCACCAGGCGGCGGAGGTGTGGAGGTCCTGCTCCGGCAGGACGATGGGCCCGGCACCGATGGTCTCGTGGGTGAGGAAGCGGACCTTCTTGTAGATCGCGGCAAGGCGGGTGATGCGCACCTCGCCGTGGCAGCGCCGGCAGCCGGCGCCCTCGGGACCGCCGTCGATCTCGAGGACGCCGATCGACATCCGGGTCTCGGCGACGGTGTGGTGGTCGACGGTCACCGGGTGGACGTAGGCCCGCTTCTCCTCCCAGTCGAGCCGCTCGACGTGGTACTGGGCGCCCTGGTGGATGTAGACCGCGTCGTCGTGCACCAGCACCGGGGCGGCGAACTGGTCGACCTCACCGACGACCCGGCCGTGCGACCCCGGCCGTCCTCCGGAGCTCCCCGCCCACTGTCCGTGCGGTCCCTGGCCGGGGCCGTCGGGGGTGGTGCTGGTGTCGATGATCACCACGTTGCCGGCGCAGGCGCTGCGCAGGCTGATCGCCTCGGCGGGGAAGGCGTCGGCGCTCCACAGGTAGCGGCCGGCCGAGCGGTGCACCAGCCCGTCCTCGGCGAGGCAGTCGAGCAGGGCGCCGACATCGGCGCGACCGAAGCGCTCGCCCTCGTCGAAGGCGAGCTCGAAGGCGGCGGCCTGGACGTGGCCGCCGAGGACCAGAAGGTTGTCGGGGTCGATCAGCCCGGACTCCGGCGGCGACTCGAGCAGGTACTCGGGGTGGCGGACGAGGAACTGGTCGAGGGGGCTGTCGGTGGCGATGAGCACCCCCAGGGAGGCGGTGTCGCGGCGGCCCGCCCGGCCGAGCTGCTGCCAGGTGCTGGCGACGCTGCCCGGGTAGCCGACGAGCACCGCGGCGTCGAGCCGGCCCACGTCGATGCCGAGCTCGAGCGCGTTGGTGCTGACCACGGCTCGGACGCTGCCGTCGCGCAGCCCCGCCTCGATGGCGCGCCGCTCGAGCGGGAGGTAGCCGCTGCGATAGCCGCGTACCGGGCCGGGCCGGCCGGGCGCGGGCGGCGGATGGAGGCGCTGGAGATAGGTGAGCAGCACCTCGACCGAGCCGCGGCTGCGGGTGAAGACGAGCGTCTGGAGGTTGCGCCGGAGCAGCTCGGTGGTCAGCCGGCGCGCCTCGAGGGTGGCGGAGCGCCGCACCCCCATGGCCCCGTCGACCAGCGGCGGATTCCAGAACCAGAGCCGGCGCTCGGCGCGGGGGGCGCCGCTCTCGTCGATGCAGTCGACCGGACGCTCGAGCAGCCGCTCGGAGAGCTGGCGCGGATTGGCGATGGTGGCCGAGCAGGCGATCACCACCGGGTCGCTCCCGTAGAAGTGGCAGAGCCGCCGCAGCCGGCGGAGCACGTTGGCGAGGTGCGATCCGAAGACGCCCCGGTAGCTGTGGAGCTCGTCGATGACGACGTAGCGGAGCTGCTGGAAGAGGCGGACCCAGCCGGTGTGGTGGGGCAGCACCCCGGTATGGAGCATCTCCTGGTTGGTGACCACGATGTGGCCCGCCTGGCGCACCGCCCGGCGCACCCCCGGCGGGGTGTCGCCGTCGAAGGTGGCGGCGCGCAGCCCGGGGGGCAGGTGGGCGGCGATCTCGCCGAGGGCGGAGAGCTGGTCCTGGGCGAGCGCCTTGGTGGGGAACAGCCAGAGCGCCCGCGCCTCGGGGTCGCGCAGCCAGGCGTCGAGGACCGGCAGCGTGTAGCAGAGCGACTTGCCCGACGCGGTGGGGGTGACCACCACGACGTCCCGTCCCGCCAGCGCCCGCTCGACCGCCTCGGCCTGATGGGAGTAGGCGTGCTCCATGCCCCGGGCACGGAGCGCCTCGACCAGCCGGGGATGCAGCGCCGCCGGCCAGGGGGCGTGACGCGCCGGGCGGGCCTCGAGCCGCGCCTCGTGGACGATCCGCCCCGCGACCGACGGGTGCCGCCGCAGCTCGTCCAGGGCCGCGGCGACGGGATCGTCGGAGAGGGCGGCGAGGGTGCTGGCGTCGGCCATGGGCCACTCAGCCTAGGCGAACACCTGTTCGATGCGCAAGCCCGTCCCGGCCGCAACCCTCACACGCCGGAGCCGTCACACTTGTCCCCCATGACTGCCGACGTCGCCTCCTCCCCCACTCTGAGCGTCCTGCCCAACGGGGTCACCCTGCTCGACGCACCGATCGCCTCCAGCCGCAACGTCGGCGTGGTCCTCATCGTCCGCGCCGGCTCCCGGGACGAGTCCACCACCACCGCCGGGCTGGCCCACTTCCTCGAGCACCTCTTCTTCAAGGGGACCCAGCGCCGGCCGACCACGATGGACATCAGCCGCGAGGTCGACCGGCTCGGGGCGATCACCAACGCCTACACCGACACCGAGGAGGTCGCCTACTACGCCGAGGGGCCGGCGAGCACCCTGCAGCCGCTCGCCGACATCCTCACCGACATGCTGAGCCGGCCGCTCTTCGAGCCCGAGGAGGTCGAGCGCGAGCGCAACGTCGTGCTCCAGGAGCTGGCGGCGCGGCTGCTCCGCCCCACCGGCTGGATCGGCGACCGGCTGCTCAGCGTCGCCTTCGGCGGCGACCAGCCGATGTCCTGGTCGGCGGCGGGCTACCCGTCGGTGGTCGCCGAGGTCTCGCGCCAGGCGATCGTCGACTATCACCAGTCCTTCTACGCGCCGGAGTCGATGGCGCTGGTGGTGAGCGGCGGCACCAGCCTCGACCTCGAGGCCGCCACCCAGCTGCTCGCCGATGTGCCCAGGGCCTCGCCGCGACCGCGCCTCCCCGCGCTCTGGGGCCAGGGCGAGCACTACGTCGCCAACATCCGGCCGCTCTCCGGCCAGGAGGAGCCCCAGATCGACCTCGCCCTGGCGCTCCCCGGCCTGCACGCCCACGACCCCGACCGCCCCAGCCTGGCGGTGATGACCCACATCCTCGGCAGCGGGATGTCCTCGCGCCTCTTCCACACCGTCCGCGAGCGGCACGGGCTCTGCTACCGGATCTCCGCGGGGCACGAGTACTTCGACGACGCCGGGCTCTTCACGATCTCCACCGCCACCCGGCCCCAGGACGCGCCCCGGGCGGTCGAGCTCAGCTTCGCGGAGCTGCGCAAGCTGGTCGCCGAACCCGTCCCCGAGGACGAGCTCGAGGCGGCCCGCGCCTCGATGATCGGCCGGCTGCTGCGCAGCACCGAGACCGCGGGGAGCAGCGCCCACTGGTACGCCACCCGCTGGCGCGCCGGGCTGGCGCTGCAGACCCCGGACGACCGCGCCCGCGCCATCGCCGCGGTGACCGCCGACCAGGTGCAGGCCGTCGCCGGACGGATCGCCGCCGGCATCGACCAGGTGCGCCTCGCCTTCGTCGGGCCCGAGGACCAGGGCGACCAGATCCTCGCCGCCGCGAACTAGACCTCGAGGCGGCCGGTGGCCTGGGCGAGGCGGACGAGGCGGCGGATGTCCTCGCGGTCGGGGGCGACGGTGACGATCTTCCGGTAGACGGCGAGGGCGCCGGCGTCGTCGCCGCGGGTGCGCATGAGCTCGGCGACGCGCTCCAGGTACCCGGTGGCGAGGGCGACCTCGCGGTCGGCGAGGCAGACGTCGGCGAGCCGCCAGAGCGACGCCTCGTAGAGCGGGTCGGCACGCCAGCCGGCGAGGTAGCAGTTGGTCGCAGAGCGGTTCTGGCCCAGGGCGAGGCACCGATCGCCGCTGTCGAGGGCGAGGTCGGCGGTCTCGCGGCCGGGGAGCTCGGCGGCGACGCGCTGGAGGAGTGCCGCGGCCTCGGCGCCGCGCTTGCGCTTGAGGTGCTCCTCGACGTGGTCGCGGGCGGCGGCGACGTCGGCGATGCGCTCGGGACCCTTCTCCCTGCCCCTGCGGCGGCCGCGCCGCTCCGGCTCGGCGAGCGCGGCGGCGATCCCGGCGGCCTCCTGGGCGGCGCGGACCGCCTCCTCGCGCCGCTTCTGCGCCATCCGCTCGGTGAGCATCTGCTGCCGTGGCGACTGGCGCACGCTCCAGCCGCCGGAGCCTCCGCCGGGCGGTGGCTGCTCGAAGGGGAAGGCGGGCGCGGGGGCGGGAGCGGAGGCGGCCGCCGTGGGCATGCCCGGGAGCGACGGAGGGGACGGCGGCGACGGGGGCAGGCTCCAGTGCGCCGGCGCGGGCGGCGCCGCCGGGGAGGAGGGCGATCCCGCCGAGGCGATGGTGGCGTCGACCATGGAGGGGTCGGTGAGGTGGAATCCCTCGCGCGGCGCGATCGGGAAGAGGCGCGGCGCCCCGGGGGCCGCCGCGGCCGGCGGGTGGGCGGCGGGCGGCGCTGAGGGGAACGCCGGCTGCGGCGGCGCCACCGGCTCCGGATCCGGGAGGGACGCGATCGGCAGGTCGCGACGGAAGATCGGCGGCACCCGGAGCGCCTCCGGGTTGGCGAGCGCGGGCTCGGGGAGCATCTCCATCACCCGCAGGCGGAGCAGCACCGCGTGGGCGGCGGCGGCCTCGGCGACTTCGAGCTCGGCGAGCAGCCGCTCGGCGTGCGCCTCCGCCTCGACGCGACGGCGGGCGGCGTCCTCGGCGGCGAGCCGGCGGGCCTCGAGCTCGGCGGCGATCCTCGCCTCATCGGCCGCCGCGGAGCGGAGAGCCTCCTGGTCGGCGGCGATCCGCGCCTCCTCGACCGCGGCGGCGAGGGCCGGCGAGGGCGTGCTGCCGAGCGCCGGCAGGGGCACGTCGAGCCCCTGGGCCATCGCCTCCTCGAGCAGCGAGCGCAGCCCGGCGACCTCCTCGCCGGCGGCGTCGGCGATGTCGAGGAGACGGCCGGCCTCGGCCTCGCCCCAGGCGCCGTCGACGGCCTCGGACCGGGCGACGGAGCGCGCCACCTCGGCGGTGACGGCGTCGTCGGCGCCGACCACGCCGGCGGGTCCGAGGTCGAGCACCGGGGCGCCCGGGCCGGAGCGCTGGGCCGCCTCGACCTCCTCGACGCCGATCAGCACCTGCCCCCAGCGCGAGGGGCGGGTGGGCTCGAGCGGAGCCACCGGGGCCGAGGGGACCGAGGTTGCGGGGGCGGCGTCGAGGGCGAGGAGGAACTCGTAGATGGAGCGGCGCAGCCGCCGGCTCAGCGAGCGGGCGAGATCGGTGGAGCCGGTCTCGAGGGCCAGCTGCGCGGCCTCCTCGGCGATCGGCAGCAGCGAGGGCTCGTCCAGGGTCCCGGCCTGCTCGAGCTCGGCGAGCCGGCCGTCGAGGAGCTCACCGAGCCCGGGCAGGCCGACGGCCTCCGGCCCGAGAGCCGCGACGCCCTCCCGCCAGGCGCGCCGCAGCGCCGACGCGCGTGCATGGGGGCGCTGCACAGGTTGAGACGAACCACCCGTTTGATCCACATGAGCGATTCTCCCGGTCGCCGGTGAAGGCGCCTGCGGCAGGGCGTTGACGAACGCGTGACAGCCGCGAGCACAGCAGGCTACGCGGTCAGACGCTCCACGATGGCGTCCGCGACCTGGGAGGTCCCCTCCGCGGTGGGATCGTCGCGGTCGGGCTTCATGTCGTAGGTCACGTGGCGGCCCTCCTCGATGACCGCCGCGATGGCGCCCTCGAGCCGGTCCGCGGCCTCGGCCTCGCCGATGTGGCGGAGCATCATCATGCCGCTGAGCATCATCGCCATCGGGTTGGTCCGGTTCAGCCCGGCGTACTTCGGAGCGCTGCCGTGAGTCGCCTCGAAGAGCGCGATGCCGTCGCCCATGTTGCCGCCCGGGGCCAGCCCCAGCCCGCCGACGAGCCCGGCGCCGAGGTCGGAGAGGATGTCGCCGTAGAGGTTGGGCATCACCATGACGTCGTAGAGCTCGGGCTTCTGCACCAGCTGCATCGCCATGTTGTCGACGATGCGGTCCTCGAACTGGATGTCCGGATTCTCCTGCGCGACCGACTCGGCGACGCGCAGCCACAGTCCGTCGGTGTGCTTCATGATGTTCGCCTTGTGCACCGCGGTCACCTTCGACCGCCCGTTGTCGCGGGCCCAGCGGAAGGCGAACTCGAAGACCCGCCGGGTGCCGAAGATGCTGATCGGCTTGATGCTGATCCCGCTATCGCGCCGGATGTCGCGCCCCGACAGCTCGCAGATCGACTCGATGAGGCGCAGCGCCTCGTCGCTCCCCTCGGCGAACTCGATCCCCGCGTACAGGTCCTCGGTGTTCTCGCGGACGATGATCAGGTCGATGTCCGAGTAGCGCGAGCGCACCCCCGGATACGACTTGCAGGGCCGCACCAGCGCGTACAGGTCGAGCTCCTTGCGCAGCGCGACGTTGACGCTGCGGATCCCCTTGCCGACCGGGGTGGTGAGCGGGCCCTTGATCGCCACCCTGTTGCGGCGGATCGACTCGACGACGTGGTCGGGCATCGGCTGGCCGTAGCGCTCGATCACGCCGAGGCCGGCGTCGTGCACCTCCCACTCGATGTCGACCCCGGTGGCGTCGATGGCACGGCGCGCCGCCTCGCTGACCTCCGGCCCCACCCCGTCACCGGGGATCAGCGTGATCGTGTGCCGCGGCATCTCGGCGTCCTCCATCCTGCGGTCCGGCCGCCGCGGGGTGCCGCGACCGGCCGCGAGTCTGCCAGAAAACCGCCCCGACCCCTAGCATCGCCCCGGTGTGGAGCGCCCCCCTCCCCCGCTGGTATCTCGACGACGGCCGCCACCACCTGCCCTGGCGGCGCACCCGCGACCCCTGGGCGGTGCTGCTCAGCGAGGTGATGCTCCAGCAGACCTCGGTGGGCCGGGTGCTCCAGCGCTGGGGACCGCTGCTCGAGCGCTGGCCGCATCCCGCCGCGCTCGCCGCCGCGCCGCTCGACGACCTGCTCCGCGCCTGGGACGGGCTCGGCTACCCGCGGCGTGCGCGGTCGCTCCACCTCACCGCAACGATCCTCGCCGCCGAGGGGTGGCCCGCCGACGAGGCGGGCCTGCGCCGGCTGCCGGGGATCGGCCCCTACACCGCCCGGGCACTGCTCGCCCTCAGCGGCAACGGCGCCGCTGCGACCGCCCCGCCGCGCGACGTCAACCTGGGGCGGGTGGCCGCGCGCGCCGGCCTCGGCGTCGAGCCCCACCAGGCGTCGCCGGCGCGGCTCGACGAGGAGCTGGTGCGGAGCCGGCCGCCGGGGATGAGCGTCCGCGACCATACCCTCGCGCTCTTCGACCTCGGCGCCACCGTCTGCCTGGCCCGCCGGCCCCGCTGCGCGGCCTGCCCGGTGGCGGCGGGCTGCGCCTCGCAGGCGCGCCTCGCCGGGGCCCCTCCCGACGCGCCGCCGCGCCGGCAGGCGTCCTGGGCGGGCAGCCATCGCCAGCTCCGGGGCGCGGTGCTGCGCGCCCTGCTGGCGCCCGAGCCGCCGGCCTCCGAGGCGGAGCTGCGCGGCCTGGTCGCCCACGCGGCGGCGGCGGAGCGGCCCGGCGCGGTCGAGGCGGCGCTCGCCGAGCTCCACCGCGAGGGACTGGTGCCGAGGCTGCCCGACTGGGCGGCTCCGCTAGCATGCGGCCCATCCGGTGCACCGCCGCCGGGAGGAGGAGCATGGCCACCACCTCGGACTGGCTGACCGACGCCGAGCGCTCGCTCTGGTCGCGCGACCTCTTCAGCTTCATCCCCGACCGCACCCTGGACGAGCCGTACGGCGAGCCGCGGAGCGGTGGCGGGCCGCGGGTGGTCTTCGCCGGATTCCCCTCCGACTACAGCCTCGCCTTCCTCCTCGGCCTGCTCCGTCTCGATGTGGAGCTGGTGGGGATCGTCACCAGCCCCGGCGCACATCCCGCCATCCTTGGCACCAACGCGCTCAGCCAGATCTCCGGTCACCTCCGCATCCCGCTGCTGCGCCCCTGGCGGATCAACGAGGAGCACCCCCGCCAGGACCTGGCCCGGCTCCAGCCGGCGCTCGGCGTCATCGCGAGCTTCGACCAGATCCTCGGGGCGCGCACCCTCGCCATCCCCGCCCACGGCTGGCTCAACGTGCACCCGAGCGCGCTGCCCCAGTACCGCGGCCCCGAGCCGATCTACTGGACCATCGCCGACGGCGCCGAGGAGACGGGCATCACCCTGCACCGGGCGGTGCCGAAGTTCGACGCCGGGCCCATCCTCGCCCAGCGACGGCTGCACCTCGACCCCGACGAGACCGCGGGCACGCTGACCCGCCGCCTCTCCGAGCTCGGCGCCGCCGCCCTCGGCGAGGCGGTCGCCGGGATGCTCGCCGACGACCCGGGCGTCGAGTTCGACCTTGCGGACGGCTCGTACCGGCCCTCGGTCGGCCACCGCCACCTCGCCGCCGCCCACTCCGCCGTCGAGGCCGAGCGGATGGTCCGCGCCGGGGTGCCGAACATGCCCGCCTGGACCGAGGTGGAGGGCCACCCCGTCTTCGTCAACCGCGCGCGCGTCGTGACCGACTGCGGCGCCGCCGCCGGGCTGCGCTACGAGGACGGCTGCCTGCAGCTCCTCGAGACCGCGGTCGCCTGCGGCTGCCACCACGACGACCCGCACTGCCCGCACCGTGAGTGGGCGGACTAGCTACTCGGTCGAGGAGGGCTCGGTCTAGGCGTCGAGGCTGTCGCGGCCGAGGCTGATCCGGCGCTCGAGCATGCGGCCCATGAAGTAGCCGCGGCAGGCGGGGCAGCGGGTCCGCTCGATGTGCCCGCGGAGCTGCTGCATCTGGTGCAGCGGCGGCGCCGTGGGGGTCATCAGCTTGTCGACGACGAGGCGGAACTGCATGCAGGTCAGCAGCACCTCGGGCAGGGTGCCGTCACCGAAGACGACCACCGCGAGAGGCCCGATGCCGCTGCGTTCGGAGTAGATCACGGAGGGAGAACGGCCGACATGGACCCGATCCTGCGGTGGAGGGTCTAGCGGCCCCCCCAGGCGCCCTGAGGGCGGTGCGGGAGGGTCTCGCCGTCGAGCCAGCGCATCAGCCACGCCTCCAGCGACGGGGCCTCGTGGCGGAGCCAGTCGGCGGGGCGCAGGCCGAGCTCGTGGGCGTTGCCGTCGCCGCTCAGCACCCCGCCGCCCTCGGCGTCGAGACAGAAGAGGATGCCGTCGACCGGCTCGGCGAGGGGGAGCACTCCCGCAGGCCAGGCCTCGACCGCGACCAGGGCCCGGCCGCCGGGCAGCTCCCGGTAGGGCGGCCGCGGCCGCAGCATGCCCTCGTAGACGCCGACCAGATCCTCGCCGTCGGAGCTGCGCCGGCCGCTGCCGACGCCGAGCAGCGGCATCGGGCCCACCCCGCCGTTGGCCACCTCGAGGTGGAGGCGGCGCAGCGCCACCGGCAGCGCGAAGGCGAGGCGTGCCTCGGCCTGCTCGATCTCCAGGCGCGTCGCGGGGGCGTGGAACGGCCCCCCGTTGGCCTGGGACACCTCGCGAACCCTGGTGAGAAGGACGTCAAGATCCACGATCGCCATGGACCGGACATCCTGCCTGAACGGTAGGCCGGTTTGCTTGCAGGGGGGCTCCTGAAGGCGGGGCCTGCACGCCACCCCGGCGCCGGCCCCGCCCGGGAGGTCAGGCCGCCCGGGCATGAGCAGACCCGGTGCGGCCAACTTCCAGGAACGCTCCGGGGTGTGGGTTTCTTGCGCTTTGTTGCGATCGTGGCGTTCCAGGTCCTGCTAGGCCGGGCGGTACACCTCCGAGCCGCTGCGCTGGAACTCGTCGGCCTTGTCGCGCATCCCCGCCTCGAGGGCCTCGGCGGTCTCCAGCCCGTGGACCCGGGCGTACTCCCGGACCTCGTGGGTGATCTTCATCGAGCAGAACTTGGGGCCGCACATCGAGCAGAAGTGGGCCTTCTTGGCGGGGGCGGCGGGCAGCGTCTCGTCGTGGAAGGAGGAGGCGGTGTCGGGGTCGAGGGAGAGGTTGAACTGGTCCTCCCAGCGGAAGTCGAAGCGGGCTCGGGAGAGCTCGTCGTCGCGCGCCTGGGCGCCGGGGTGCCCCTTGGCGAGGTCGGCGGCGTGGGCGGCGATCTTGTAGGCGATCACCCCGTCCTTGACGTCCTGCCGGTCGGGGAGCCCGAGGTGCTCCTTGGGGGTGACGTAACAGAGCATCGCGGTGCCGTACCAGCCGATCATCGCCGCCCCGATCGCCGAGGTGATGTGGTCGTAGCCGGGGGCCACGTCGGTGGTGAGGGGACCCAGAGTGTAAAAAGGTGCGTCGTGGCACCAGCGAGCCTGAAGGTCCATGTTCTCCCGGATCTTGTGCATGGGCACGTGACCGGGCCCTCGATCATCACCTGGCAGTCGCGCTCCCAGGCGGCGGTGGTGAGCTCGCCGAGGGTCCGCAGCTCGGCCAGCTGCGCCTCGTCGTTGGCGTCGG
>DATARS010000104.1:0-11427 GCA_036269455.1 Candidatus Dormiibacterota bacterium
TCGTCACGGCGGAACGAGCGCATGCTCGGACCCCACTGCATCATCGGCGTGCCCTCCCCGCGTCGCAGCCGCCGCTGTTCGCGACCACCGCCTCGAGGAGCCGGACCAGCTCGGCCCGGTCGCCCTCGCCGAGGGTGCCGAGCATCGCCTCCGCGGTGGTGCGGCGGGCGTCGTGGAGCCCCTGGAGCAGCTGCCGTCCCTCGTCGGTGAGGCTGACGAGGACGGACCGGCGGTCCTGGGGGTCGGGGCGCCGGCTCACCAGGCCGCCCTCCTCGAGGGCGTCGACCATCGACGTCGCCGAGCGCGGCACGATGTCGAGCCTCGCGGCGATGTCGGCCATGCGCAGGCTCGAGCCGGGCTCGGCGATCAGCCGCATCACCCGCGACTGGGCCCAGGTGAGGCCGAGGGGGGCGAGGCGGGCGCCGACGCTGTGATGGAAGCGCCGGGCGGCGCAGGTGAGGAGCTCGGCGAGGCGGGCGCCGGTGTCCTGGGGAACGGTGGGGGCTTGGGTCACGTGGGGTCCTGCAAGGTGCTGAGTTGCTCTCGTAGTGAGGCAGGCTCAGTTGTACCCGCTCGACCCGCTCGCTACACCTGGCGCGACCGACCTGTCACGGGCGAACCTGGACCGAGCCGGCCGGGGCGGCGACGAGGCCGCCGATCCGAGCGGCGAGCGTCCCGGTGGCGGCGAGGTGGCGCTGGAGCTCGGCGGTGCGGTCCGGCCGAACGGCGAGGAGGAGGCCGCCGGAGGTCTGGGCGTCGGTCACCACGGTGGCCTGGAGGTCGGTGACGCCGGGGTGCCAGGTGGTCCAGGTGTCGGCGTAGGCGCGGTTGCGGCGGCTGCCGCCGGGGACCAGGCCGGCGGCGACGAGCTCCTCGACGCCCGGCAGCAGGGGAAGCCGGGTGGCCTCGATCTCGACCCCGCAGCCGCTCGCCCTCCCGAGGTTGCGGGCGTGGCCGAGGACGCCGAAGCCGGTGACGTCGGTGGCGGCGGCGACCCCGGTGGCGAGCGCGGCGGCGGCGGCGTCGCGGTTGAGGGCGCGCATGGACCCGACCGCCGCCGCGGTGACCGGTGGCGGTGCGGCGCCCAGCTTGGTGGCGTTGCTGACGATGCCGGTGCCGAGCGCCTTGGTCAGGACGAGGTCCATGCCGGGCTCGCCCCCGGCGTTGGTGAGGATGCGGTCGGGGTGGACGGTGCCGACCACGGCGAGCCCGTACTTGGGCTCCTGGTCGCGGACGGAGTGGCCGCCGGCGAGGAGCGCGCCGGCCTCCCGGACCTTGGCGGCGCCGGCGCGGAGGACCAGCTCGAGGACGCTCGCGGGGAGGACGTCCTCCTGGGGCCAGGCGACGATGTTGAGCGCGAGCAGCGGGGTGCCGCCCATGGCGTAGACGTCGCTGAGCGCGTTGGCCGCGGCGATGGCGCCGTAGTCGTCGGGGTCGTCGACGACGGGCGCGAAGAAGTCGGTGGTCACCACGAGTGCGAGATCGTCGCGGAGCCGGTAGACGGCTGCGTCGTCGGCGGTGCTCGCACCGACGAGGAGGCGGGGCTCGTCGAGGGGCAGCGGCAGGTTGGCGAGGATGCCGGCGAGGTCGGCCTGGGCGATCTTGGTGGCGCAGCCCCCGCCGCTGGCGTACTCGGTGAGGCGCACGGTGGCGGTCACCAGAGGTCGCCGTCGCGCCAGTCGCAGGTCAGCCCGGCGGCGTGGTCGAGGTCGGTGGTCACCGGGAGGACGTAGATGCAGTCGGCCTCCTCGGGGGTGGGGATGATCCCGGCCGGGCTGAGGGCGGAGATCGTCCCCCGCCAGTGGGTCCAGCCGAGGGCGGTGTAGAAGGGCATGCCCTCGTCGGTGGCCGCCAGGACGCCGATGTCGTAGGCGTTCCGGACGACGTGCTCCAGGGCGCGCATCATCGCCGCGCCGTGGCCCCTGCGACGGTGGTGGGGGTGGACGCCGACGCCCTCGACGTAGCCGGTGCGCAGCGCGCGGGCCCGATGCACCATGCGCCGCTGGACGACCGCGGAGTGGCCGACGAGGGTGGGGCCGTCCCAGGCGAGGGCGTGGATGCCGCCGAGGGAGTGCTCCCAGTCCTCGTCGGTCATGTCGTCGAAGACCGCATCGAGGAGGTGGCGGGCGGCGGCGAGGGTGTCCGGGGGGAGGTCGGAGGTGTGGGCGGTCTGGATGCTGGGCATGGCAGTCTGCATTCTCGCGTGTGCTGCCGGGCTGGTAGGCTCCCCCGGCGTGCGATTGACTGTTCTGGGAAGTGGCTCGGCGTTCAGCGGGTGCGGGCACAACTCGGCGTACTGCGTGGACGGGCGGGTGCTCGTCGACTGCGGGTGCGCGGTGCAGGTGCAGATGCCGCGGGCCGGGTTGGCGGTGGGGGATGTGTCGGTCGTGTTGTTGACGCACTTCCATGCGGACCACACCTACATGCTGCCGGTGTTCCTGGGGGCTCGGGCGTTGGAGGTCGACGAGCCCGCGCCGCTGGTGGTGGGGGGACCGGTGGGGACGTGGGAGTACGTGTCGCGGCTGTTGAGGACGGGGTATGGCGCGGGGTTGCAGGGCATCATCGCGGAGCGGCTGCGGCCGTCGGCGGTGGTGCTGCAGGACGGGTCGGACGCCGGTCTGCCCGGGGGGTATCGGGTGAGGGCGTTCGCGGTGGTGCACTCGACCGGGCCGTCGCTGGCGTATGCGGTGACAGGGCCGTACGGGGTGACGTGTGGGTTCTCGGGGGACACCGAGGTGTGCGCGGGGCTGCGGCGGTGCGTCAGCGTGTCGGATGTGATGGTGTGTGAGTGCACGTCGTTCGAGGGGCCGCTGGCGTCGCATGTGTGGGCCGGGGAGGTCGCCGGGCTGGTGGAGGAGTTTCCGGGGGTGAGGTTCGTGTTGAGTCACCTTTCGGAGCGGCGGCCGGTGTCCGGGGCGGTGCTGGCGCACGATCTGCTGACGCTGGACATCGCTCCTCGGTCCTAGGTCAGCCGGTGCCGCCCTCCCAGGGCCTGTTGCCCCAGCGATCGAGATGCACCAGGGCGTCGACCTCGCGGCGCTTCTTGCGGCCGTAGCGGCCGATGGGCCACCCGAGCGGGACCATGCAGACCGGGTCGACGGTGAGCGGCATGTGGAGGATGCGGCGGGCGTGCAGGGTCGACCAGAGGGGCAGGGTGATCAGCGAGGCCGCGAGGCCGGCGGCGCGGGCGGCGAGGAGCAGGTTCTGCACGGCCGGGTAGATCGAGCCGTAGTGGCTGCTGGTGGCCAGCGCGGGCATCGGCACCAGGGGGAGATGGGGGCCGCCGCGGAGGCAGCAGACCACGATCACCGGGATCTCCTCGAAGTGGTCGACCTGCCACTGGACCGACTTCAGGATCCGGGCGGTGGCGGGGTCGCCGCCGCGGAGGCGCTGGCCGAGGCCGCCGTAGAGCTTCCACGCGCGGCGGTACTGGTTGCCGAAGGCGGCCTTGATGTCGCGGTCGCGGATGACGAGGAAGGCCCAGTTCTGGCTGTTGGAGCCGGTGGGTGCCTCGATCGCCAGCTCCAGGCAGCGGCGGAGGACGGCGTCGTCGACCGGGTCGGGGAGGACCCGGCGCACGGTGCGCTGGGTGGCGATGGCGAGCTGGAGGGGCATCTGGAGCCGCCGTTCGATCTCCTCGGGATCGGAGGTCGGGGTTCTGGGACCGCTCTCGTCCCGGTCCTCGCCAGCCATGTGACCTACCTCCTGGAGCGCGCTCAGGCGCGGGCGGTGACCGCGAGCAGGCGCCGCCAGAAGAGCAGCAGCGAGCTGCGGCAGAGGCGCTGCCAGGCGCGGCGGCGGCGCACCTGCTCGGCGGGGAGCAGGCCGTGGGTCGAGTACCGCTCCTTGCCGGACAGCTCGGCGATCAGCGCAAGGGCCTCGGCGGCGGCGGTGCGGACGGGGCGGGGGCCGGGAGGCGCGGAGCCGTCTCGGTGGAGCAGTGTGGTGGTGTCGGGGGGGAGGGCGGAGGCGAGGCGTCGGGCGAAGCCGGCGTCGGTGTCGGAGGCGCGGCGGCGGACGCCGAAGGCGACGCCGAGCAGGTTCATGCGCTGGCGCAGGGCTCCGATCGTGGTCGCGCCGGAGAGCCAGCGCCAGCCGGCGATCAGCGCGATGGCGAGCAGGACCACGAGCAGCGCCGCCGCGACCAGGCCGCGGGGGGCGCCGCCGGCCGTGGGGGTGGCCGTCGCCTGGGGCGGGTCCTGGCGGATCTGGGGGCGCGGCGCGGCGGTCGGGGTGTTCGGGTTGTTGAGCGGGCCGGTGCTGTGCGCCGGAGTCGCGGGGTCGCCGCGGGTGAAGGTGTCGAACTGGCCGCCGGCGGCGCTCGGCGGGGTCGGCTCGAAGGGGATCCAGCCGTAGTGCGGGAAGTACGCCTCGACCCAGTTGTGGGCGTCGGTGGTGTTCACGCGGTGGATCACCGTCCGGCTGTTGGCGGCGCTGTCGTCCTCGGTGCCGCCGCCGTAGCCGCCGACGACCCGGGCCGGGATGCCGACCCCGCGGAGCATCGTCGCCATCGAGGAGGCGAAGTACTGGCAGTACCCCTGATGGGTCTGGAGCAGGAAGTAGCTGATCGGCCACTGGCCGTCCTTGGGCTGCGGCGGGCTCAGCGTGTAGATGAACTGGTTCGACCGCAGGTTGGTCTCGATCGCGGTCGCGGCGTCGTAGTTGTTGGTGCTGCCGGCGATCCACTGGCGGGCGCGGACGACGATCGCGTTCTTCTGCGACCTGTCCGCGGGCGACGCGGTGGGCAGCTGGGTGTACTGCGCGGTCCAGGCGGGGTAGTCGGTGCCGGCGGCGCGCAGCTCCGGCTCGGTGGCGGTGGGCTGGAGCGCGGTGGTATCGATGCTCGAGGTCCCCGGCCGCAGCGGCACCCGGTCGACGGTGAGCAGGCCGGAGGTGGGAGCGCCGGTGGGGTGGGTGCAGCTGTTCGCGGTGCCGGGCACGGCGGCGCCGCCGCTCACGACCGACTGCGGCTCGCCGGGGAACAGGGCGTCGGACGCGCCGGCGACGGCGGCGGCGTCGAGCACGATGCGCACGCGGACGCGTTTCTCCTTCGTCCCCTCGGCGCCGGTGCCGGGATCGCTGCTCAGCGGCACGCTCCCGCCGGCGCCGAGCTGCTGGTGCGCGGGCGGCGGCTTGCAGTAGAACCAGTTCCCCTGGTCGAACACGGTGTCGTTGACCACCCGCAGGTAGAGGGACTCCGAGTTCTCCGAGGTGTAGCTCAGCACCGGGTGCGGGTCGGCGACCAGGGCGCCGCCGGGGCGGGTGTCGGCAGAGAACTGGATCGGCGCCTGGCGTTCGTCGGTGCCGCCGCCGCGCAGCCCGCCCTGGCCGGCGCGGCCGCCCTGGCCGCTGCCGATGTGGAAGATCCGCCCGGAGATGTCGACCGTCGTCAGCGGCGGCACCACCAGGGCGAGGAGCAGCACGAGGAGGGAGGCGAGTGCGCCGGAGCGCACATATCCCCTCCCGGTCCCGGGCAGGGCGATGATCCGCCGCCGCCGCCAGCCGGTCTCGAGGTGGGCGAGGTGGGTGCGGCTCAGCAGCAGCAGCGAGAGCGCCACCGCGAGCGTCTCGGGGACGACCACGTGCTCGAGCGACGGCGCGTTCAGGGCGTTGACGGCGAGAACGGCGTAGGCGGGGAGCACGGCGAGCACGCCGCGGTGCTCGCGGATCGCCATCCAGCCGGTCCAGAACCCGACCGCCCACATGGCTCCGCAGAGGCCCACGAGGAAGGTCCAGTCATCCGACTGGAAGAGGCCGCCGGCGAGCGCCCCGGCGTAGCGGAGCGCGGCGTGGCGCGTCCCCTCGCCGCCGTCGGCGGGCATCGACCCCAGGGTGAGCAGGACGATCACGATCAGCCCGAGCAGCGGCGCCGAGAGGGCGGCCACGGCCCTGCCCACCAGCGAGCGGGCGATGAGCACCGCCTCGGCGGCGGCGACCACCGCGGCCACCAGGGTCACGCCGGTGCCGTCGACCCAGTCGGCGACCATCACCGCCCAGGTCGTCGCCGCCACCAGGCCGAGGACCAGCAGCGGGCCTCCGCTGCGTCCCCGGGAGGGGACCGGCAGCGGACGGGGGGCCACCCCCTGGGCGAGCACGGCTACTGGGCGGCGGCGCGGGAGCGGCGGCCGACGGCGAGGTCGTCGCCGCGACGCACCAGCCACCAGTCCAGGCCCACGCGCCAGGCGGCGAGCACCCGCAGGGGCGGGCCGGGGCCGCCGAACGAGGTCGGGTCGACCACGATGGCGAGGTGGCGTACCCCGCGGGAGCCGACCTCGAGGAGGGCCTCGACCCAGTCCTGGTCGCGGTTGGAGGTGATCACCGCGATGCCGCCCCGGCCGCGCCAGCCCTCGCCGTGGCGGCGCACGGTCTCGGCGAGGCCGGTGCCGCCGTCGTCGGTGGCGGTGGCGAGGAAGTCGAGCAGCCGCAGCCGCTGGGCCTCGCCACGTCCGGCGCCGATGGCGCTGTGCTGCGCGTCGTTGGTCACCAGCCCCACCGCCTGGCCGCGGCGCAGCCCCGCGTGGCAGATCGAGGCTGCGAGGGAGATCGCGTACTCGAGCGACGCCTCCGGCGCCACCCCCGCGGAGTGCCCCCGCTGGAGGTCGAGGACCACCAGCAGGTCGCTGCTCTGCCGGGTGTCGTAGACGCGGCTCATCAGCCGGCCGGCGCGCGCCGTCGAGGGCCAGTGGATGCGTCCCATGCCGTCGGCGGCGTCGTACTCGCGCACCGAGGCCACCTCCGGGGGCATGTCCACCGACCGGCCGCGGCGGACGTCGCCGCCCCCTCCCCCGGCGCTCAGCGGGCCGATCTCGCCCACGGCGTGGATCGCCGGGTAGACGGTGACCGAGGAGCCGGGCGCGACCCGCACGGTGCGCGGGAAGAGGCCGAAGGGGTCGCCGAGGCGCACCTGGACGGGACCGAACGAGTAGACGCCGCGGCGGACGAAGGCCCCGCGGGTGCTCCAGGTCACGGTGCCACCGCCGTGGAGCGAGAGCGCGCGGCTGGAGAGGTAGCCGGGCAGCGAGGTGGCGTCGCGCACCTCGCAATAGGCGATCGGCAGGATCCCCCGGTTGCGGACGGTGAAGCGCTCGCTGAAGGGCTCACCGACCATGTACACCCCCGACGGTGACTCCCGGGTCACCGCCACCCGCCGCGACACCATCCTCGACCAGAGGAAGGCGACGACGAGCATGAAGACGAGCACGTAGGCGAGGGTGTAGGCCAGCCGCACCCCGGTGATCCCCGCGAAGAAGGCGAGGACGGCGATGCAGGCGAGGAGTGGAGCCCGGCCGCTCATGTCAGGCGAACCGTCGGTCCGCCAGCGGGACCGACTCGCTGTCGAGCACCTCGGCGAGCACGGCCGCCGGACTGAGCCCGCGGAGCTCGGCGTTGGGCTTGACGATGATCCGATGGGAGAGCACGGAGGGGGCGAGCTCCTTGATGTCGTCGGGGAGCACGTAGTCGCGGCCGGCGGCGGCGGCGCGGGCCTGGGCGGCGCGGAGCAGACCGAGGCTGCCACGCGGCGAGGCGCCGAGGGAGACGTCGGGGTGCGAGCGGGTGCGCTGCACCATCCGCACCGTGTACTCCTTGAGGCGCGCGTCGCAGTGGACGTTGGTGACGGCCCCCTGGCAGGCGAGGATCTCCTCGGTGGTCGCCACCGGGGTGAGCGCCTCGAGCGGCGAGGCGGTCTGGAAGCGGTCGAGCATCCCCACCTCCTCCTCGAGGGAGAGGTAGCCGACGCTCACCTTGACGAGGAAGCGGTCGACCTGCGCCTCGGGCAGCGGGTAGGTCCCGCCGAGCTCGATGGGGTTCTGGGTGGCGAGGACGATGAAGGGCTCGGGGAGGCGGTGGGAGACCCCGTCGACGGTGACCTGGCGCTCCTCCATCGCCTCGAGCAGGCTGGACTGGGTCTTGGGTGTGGCTCGGTTGATCTCGTCGGCGAGCAGGACCTGGGCGAAGACCGGCCCCCGGCGGAACTCGAAGGTGGTTGTCTTGGGGTTGAAGACGTTGACCCCGGTGATGTCCCCGGGGAGCAGGTCGGGGGTGAACTGGACGCGCTCGAAGAGGCAGCCGAGGGAGCGGGCGAGGGCCTTGGCGAGCATCGTCTTGCCCACCCCGGGCACATCCTCGATGAGCACGTGGCCGCGGCAGAGGAGGGCGATCACGCACTGCTCGACCTCGGCGTCCTTGCCCACGATGACCGTGCCGACGCTCTCCACCAGGCGCCGAACCACCTGCCGGACGGATCCCACCACCACGAGCCTCCTGCGCTGCCGGACGGGCCGCCCAAGTCCCGCCGAGCCCGGGCTGAGTATATGCGGGCAAGCCGCGACGTCCGGTCAACGGAATCACTTGCCCGAAAAACCACACGGGCACCCCTTTGAGGTTGTATACACGCACCTCACGAGGGCCGGGCGGGCGGTTCTTGCTTCCGACCCCTGCCCCACCTCGACGCCCCCAATGGGCGTGTCGCCGGCGGCTCTGAGGACCGCGTCCACCGATGATTGGGAACGGGAGGCCGATGATCGAGAAGCCCGAGGACATCCTCACCACCGGAGAGGCGGCCGTGCTGTGCGGCGTCTCCAGGTCGACCCTTCGACGCGCCGTCGGCCAGGGTCAGATCGTCGCCTGGCACACTCCGGGACGGCACCTGCGCTTCACCCGCGCCGCCTGCCTCGACTTCGCCCGCTCGCTGGGCCGGATCGACCTCGTCGGCCGCGCCTACGAGCCCGGCACCGGTGACAGCGCCTCGGGCAGCCGGACGGAGAGCGGCGCCGTGGAGGCCACCGCCCGAAGCTAGACCCCTGTCGGGGGGAGCGGCGGCCGGACGGGCCGCCCTCCCGGGAGCCCAGGGGGTGCAGGGGGAGGCCCCCCGCAGAGGGGCGCGTCTGAGCGCCCCGAGGTCAGGGGATCTCCCGGGCGATGTCGGCGACCTTGTTCGCCCACTCGGGATCGGTGGCCCAGAGCACGTTCATGCCCCGCAGCGTCGGGCCGTGGTAGTAGCCGCCGCGCGGGTCCAGGTAGTGCTCGGCCACGTAGCGGGCCACGGTGTCGACGCAGGCGGCGAAGGACGGGAAGGTCACCGCGTCCTCGTAGGGGTGGCTGTCGTCCGCCCCGAAGCCGAGGATGTTGTGCTTGTCCCGGGCGATCTGCGAGGTGCCCCAGGCCGACTCCAGGATGCTGTCGGCGACGAGGTAGTTCGCGGAGACGTGGGCGCGCCCCTCCACCTCCATGTAGGTCTTCCCCAGCCCGGCGAGGGCGGTGCCGTGGAGGAAGCGCTCGATGCGCTCCGCGGTCAGCCCCGAGGGCTTGGTGAGATCGCTGTCCGAGGTGAAGACCGGCCCGTCCACCGCCGGGTAGATGGTGCCGTGGGCGCGGGCGAGCGCGAGCGCGGCGATCGCGGCCTGGAGGGTGGCCGCGGCGTGGGCATCGACGGCGGCGCGGCCCAGCCGGGCCACGTCCGACTGGATCACGACCTTCAGCGCCTCCATCTGGTGCATCTGCACCTGGGCCTGGTCGCGGCGCGCGGTGGCATCGGCGAGCAGCGCCTCGGCCTCGGCGCGCTCGGCGGCGGTGCGCGCGACCAGCCCACGCTCGGCGCTCACCACCCGGCCGACCGAGACCGCGCGGTCGAGCAGGCTGTTGAAGCTGTCGGCGGCGACGAGGTAGGAGACGAAGCCGCTCTCGCCGGCGACGTAGCGGTCGCGCACCTGGCGCGCGAGCAGGTCGCGGTCCTGCTGCCAGCGCTGCATCACCTCGTCGTGGCGGGCGGTGTCGCGCGCCACCTCCTCGCGGAGCCTGGCGACGCTGCCGTCGAGGGCGGCGAGCTGGGCCCGCGCCGAGTCGAGGTCGGCGCGCCGGGCCGAGAGCATGTCGTCGACCTGGGCGGCGCGCTGCTGGGCCGCACGGAGGTCGGCGCAGGGGTCGGATCCGGGGGAGGCCGCCACCGGCGCGGGCCGCGCGGTGGCGCGCCCCGCTGGGTTCTGCGGACAGGGATTGGCAGCCGAGGGGACGGTGGCAGCGGCCCCCGAGCTCAGCGAGAGCGCCAGCGGGGGCAGACAGAGAACGGCGGTGAGGACGCGGCGGAGGCGTGGAGTGGGACGCGGGAGCATTGTTCCTTCCTGAGGGTGGGGACGATCCCCAGGCCGCGCATGATACGGCCAGAGTTGTCGTCAGCCAAGTGCCGGGGCGGCCCTCAGAGCGGACGGACGGCGAGCACCAGGCCGACGTTCGAGGCCACCACCACCGCCATCAGGCAGGTGAAGGACCAGGCCGTCACCACGGCGACGCGGCGCGGCAGCACCATCAGCCCGCACACCAGCGCGAGCACCACCGGCACCTTCTGGAGCAGCAGCCCGGCGAGCCCGAGGTGATGGATCACCCCGGCGGTGAGCGGGTTGGCCTCGTCCAGCCCCGCCACCAGCCCCACCGTCGTGGTGAGGATGTCGAGCAGCTGCGCGACCACGAAGTACACGAGCGGGATCCGCAGGTGCCGGTCCGAGAGCACGGCCCCGAGCCGGCCCGCAATGACCGCAGGACGCGCACGTGTCGGGGTGCTGGACATGCCCCCGATTCTCGGAACGCCCCTCTGACCATCCCATGAAGCACCGGCCACGGGGCTGTGACGGACCGCTTGCCGTCAGCGATCACACGCCAGCCCCGTCCGTTCTCAGCCCAGCGAGGCCCCCTGGGTCGCGCGTGTCGACGCACGGAGCGGGCGGATGCGGGACACCATGCCGGAGCGAGTTCCGCAGCACGCCGCAGGGCGCAGCCCGAAGGCGGGCGAGGACTGTCTGAGCATCCGGCGTGGTGTCCCGCAGCCGACCGCGTCACCGGCGACTCGGGGCGCGACCCTCAGCGCCGGCGAGCCAACCAGCCTCCGAAGCTGCCGCCGAAGAGGGCGAGGAGGTCGCCGCTGATCACGTTGTCGATGCGCATGGGGCCGAGGTCCACGATGTGGTGCGCGCCCGAGTTGAGCGAGGAGTGGACGATCGAGGCCTCCTGGGCGAACTGGACGATGACCGAGACCAGGATGAAGCCGATCGCGACCGCGGTCCCCTGGTAGAGGCCCCAGCGGCCGGCGAGGCGGGCGGCGAGGAAGCCGCCGAGGATGACGGCGAGGAAGCTGCCGACGCCGACGATGCCGCCGTCGAGCCTCTCGGTGGGGCCGAAGAGGGCGCCGGCGAGGTTGAGGCCGCCGTTGGTGAGGATCAGCAGGGCGAGCTCGCCGACGAGCAGCCCGGCGAGGCAGGCGCGCCAGTCGATGTGGTTGCCCGAGTCGCTGGCCCCCGGGGCCCCTGCGATGGGACGCCGCTCGGCGGTCGCGGCGGGCCCGGACGGCGGTGCGGAGCGCGAGGCGGGGTTCTGCCGGCGGTTGGCCCGAGACATCTCTGCGAGTATAGGCAACGGCCCGGTGACGCCCGTCCCGCC
>DATARS010000105.1:0-12922 GCA_036269455.1 Candidatus Dormiibacterota bacterium
GGTCAGACCTCGGTGATCACCGGCAGGATCATCGGGCGCCGGTGGGTGCGGCGGTAGAGGAAGCGCGCCAGGCCCTCGTGGATCGCCGCCTGCCACACCGACCACTCCGAGTCGGGGCGCAGCCGCGAGACCAGCTCGAGAACGTGGACGCGCGCCTCGTCGAAGAGCGACTCGGTCGAGGACTCGTCGACGAAGCCGCGGGAGACGAGGTCGGGGCCGCCGACCACCATTCCGGTCGAGCGCTCGACGGTCAGCACGACGATCAGCACCCCGTCCTGGGCGAGGTGGCGGCGGTCGCGGAGCACGACGTCGCCCGCCTCCTCGATCTCCAGGCCGTCGACGTAGACGTAGCCGGCGGGGGCGCGCCGGGTGGTGCGGCGGATCCCCTCGGCGTCGACCTCGATGATGGTGCCGTTGTCGATCGGCAGCACCCGCTCGGCGGGGATGCCCACCGCTCGGGCCAGCTCGGAGTGGATGGCGAGGTGGCGGTACTCGCCGTGCACGGGCACGAAGCAGCGCGGCCGCACCAGGGTCATCAGCAGCTTGAGCTCCTCGCGGCTCGCGTGCCCCGAGGCGTGGACCTTGTGCCGCGAGGAGTGGAACACCCGGCTGCCCTGGCGGTAGAGGTTGTTGATGGTGCGGTGCACCAGCTCCTCGTTGCCGGGGATCGGGTTGGCGCTGATCACGACCGTATCTCCGCGCTGCAGCTGCACGATCGGATGCTCGCCCGCGGCGATGCGGGTGAGCGCGGAGAGCGGCTCGCCCTGGGCGCCGGTGCAGACCACCAGCACCTTCTCCGGGGGGATGCCGTCGAGCTGGCGCGGCCAGAGCAGGTGACCCGCGGCGACCTTGAGGAAGCCCAGCTCCTGGGCGGTGGCGACGTTGTTGAGCATCGAGCGCCCCACCACCAGCGAGCGGCGGCCGTGGCCGTCGGCGCAGTCGAAGGCCTGCTGCAGCCGGGAGATGTTCGAGGCGAAGGTGGCGAGCAGGATGCGCCCCTGGGAGCTGTCGAAGATCGGCGACAGCCCCTCCCCCACCTGCCGCTCGCTCGGGGTGATGCCCTCGGACTCGGCGTTGGTGCTGTCGCTGAGCAGCAGCAGCACGCCCTCGTCGCCGAGCCGGGCGAGCCGGGCGAGGTCGGGGGGCTCGCCGTTGATCGGGGTGTGGTCGAGCTTGAAGTCGCCGCTGTGGATGATGGTGCCCAGCGCGGTGCGCACCGCGAGCGCGCAGGCGTCGGGGATGCTGTGGGTGGTGTGGATCCACTCCACCGCCATGTCGCCGAGCTGCACGGTGTCGCCGGCGCGGACCAGGTGGGTCTCGGTGCTGTCGAGCAGGCCGTGCTCCTTGAGCTTGGAGCGCAGGAACCCCAGCGTCAGCGAGGTGCCGTAGACCGGCACCGGCAGCCGCGGCAGGATGTAGGGCAGGCCGCCGATGTGGTCCTCGTGGCCGTGGGTGAGCACGATGCCGCGCACCCGCTGGGCACGCTCGATCAGCCAGGAGATGTCGGGGATCACCAGGTCGATGCCGAGCATCTCCTGCTCGGGGAACATCAGCCCGCCGTCGATCACCACGATGTCGTTGTTGCACTCGATGGCGAGGAGGTTGCGACCGATCTCCCCGAGTCCGCCGAGAGGCACGAGGGAGAGCCGCCCCCCTCCCACCTCCGGTGGGACGTGCGGACCGTCGACCATCAGAACAGCGTGAGCTGCTCGTCGGCGGCACGGACGGCGGTGGCGAGCGCCGCCTCCTCCGCGCGCTCACGCTGCTCCCGCTCGCGCTCGGCGGCGGCCTCCTCGAGGTAGCCGCGCACCCGCTGCATGTCCTCCTCGAGGGTGCGCAGCAGCGAGGCGTTGTAGAGCGCCGCCGCGGGATGGAAGAGCGGGACGTACAGCCGTTCGCCGCGACGCACCCGCTGACCGTGGATGCGGCTGATCCCGGGCATCCCGGGGAGCAGCCGGCCGACGGCGTGGCGGCCGAGCAGCAGGATGGCGTCGGGGCGGATCAGCCGCACCTGCTCGTCGAGGTGATGGGCGCACGCGCTCACCTCGTCGGGCTCGGGGTCGCGGTTGCCCGGCGGCCGGCACTTCAGCACGTTGCAGATGAAGATGTCCTCGCGGGCGAGGCCGATCGACTGCAGCAGCCGGGTGAGCAGCTGGCCGGCGGCGCCGACGAACGGGTGGCCGGTGCGGTCCTCGCTCTCCCCCGGGGCCTCGCCGACCGCCATGATCCGCGCCGTCACCGGGCCGTCGCCGGGCACCGCCCTGGTGCGGGTGCCGTGCAGCCGGCAGTCGGTGCAGACCTCGATGCGCCGGTGGAGCGCCGCCAGCGCCTCGGCGTCGCTCACGCGGTCCGGGCCGCCGGGGCCGATCCCCGGGCCATCGCCAGCCCGACGAGGTCGCCGCAGGCGTCGAGCATCGCGCCCAGGGCGGTCCGGTGTGCGGGGTCGAGCGGCACCAGCGGCAGCCGCAGCGTGCCCACCTCGACGCCGATGTGCTGGAGCGCCGCCTTGACCGGGATCGGGTTCGACGCGACGAACAGGCCGCGGAAGATCGGCAGCAGTCGGGCGTGGAGCGCGGCCGCCCCGGCGGCGTCGCCGGCCACGTGGGCGTCGATCATCCGGCGCATCGCCGCGCCGCAGACGTGGGAGACGACGCTCACCACCCCGTGGGCTCCCACGCTCATGAAGGGCAGGGTGAGACCGTCGTCGCCGCTCCAGACCCGGAATCCCGGGGGGGCCCCGGCAACGATCCGGGCGACCTGGTCGGCGTCTCCCGCGGCCTCCTTGGTGCCGCAGATCCGCGGGTGGAGCGCCAGCGTCAGGGTCGTCTCCACGGTCAGGCCGACCGCGGTGCGTCCCGGGATGTTGTAGAGGACGATGGGGAGCCCGGCGTCGGCGACCGCGGTGTAGTGGGCGATCAGCCCCTCCTGCGGCGGCTTGTTGTAGTACGGCGTCACCACCAGGGCGGCGTCGGCGCCCTCGTCGGCTGCCTCGCGTGTCGCCTCCACCGTCGCCGCGGTGCTGTTCGAGCCCGTGCCCATCACCACCGCGTGGTCGGGCAGCGCCCGCCGCACCGCGCGCAGCAGGGCGACGCGCTCCTCGTGCGTCAGCGTGGGAGACTCCCCGGTGGTGCCGTTCACCACCACCCCGTCGCTGCCCGAGGCGACGAGCGCGCGGGCGAGCCGCGCCGCCACCTCGAGGTCGACGGCACCGGCGGCGTCGAAGGGCGTCACCATGGCGGTGAGCAGCCGGCCCAGGCTCGCCTGCATGCGGGCGATTGTACGTGCCGGTCACCCGGGGGCGAGGGCAGGATGAGGCTGATCCCATCTCCAGGCAGCCTTCGCGCCGCGGGCGCGAACGTCAACCGGCGGGTCCGTTCCGGGCACCTCGCCGACCTGCGGCCGTGGCCCCGGACGCTGATCGACGAGGGCCCGCAGCGGGCCGTGTACCGGATGGAGGCGGACGAGGACGTCGATCCCGGCGCGCTCCCGGTGCTGCTGGTGCCGCCGCTCGCCGCGCCCGCGACCGCCTTCGACCTGCGCCGCGGCTGCAGCATGGTCGAGCATCTGTCCGGCACCCGGCGGCCGACCTACCTCGTCGACTACGGCGCCATCACCTTCGCCGACCGCAACCTCGGCATCGAGCACTGGGTCGACGAGGTCGTGCCCCGGGCGATCGAGGCGGTCTCCGCCGACGCCGGGGGACGTCGCGTCCACCTCGCCGGCTGGTGCCTCGGCGGGATCTTCTCGCTGCTCACCGCCGCCCCCCGGCCAGGGCTGGCGGTGCAGTCGATCACCGCGATCGCCAGTCCCTTCGACGTCACCGCGGTGCCGCTGCTGGCGCCGCTGCGCCCGCTGGTCAACCTCACCGACGGCCGGGTGCTGACCGCCGTCTACCGGGTGCTCGGCGGCGCCCCGGCGCCGCTGGTGCGCACCGCCTTCCAGCTCAGCAGCGTCGACAGGTACCTCACCAGACCGCTGGCGATCGCCCGCCACCTCGACGACCGCGACTTCCTCGAGCAGATCGAGGCCGTGGACGCCTTCACCGCGGGGATGCTCGCCTACCCGGGGCGGACCTTCGGCCAGCTCTACCACCGCTTCTTCCGCGCCAACGACCTGCGCGACGGGCACCTCGACCTCGGCGGTCGGCGTCTCGAGCTCGCCGACGTGCGCGTGCCCGTGCTCGTCGTCGCCGGGGCCGGCGACACCATCGCGCCGCAGCGCGCCGTCCACCGCCTCACCGAGCTGCTCGTCCATTCGCCCGAGGTGGTCTACGAGGTCGCGCCGGGGGGTCATCTCGGTGTGCTCGCCGGTCGCGGGGCGCGCCGCACCACCTGGAGGCACCTGGACACCTTCCTCGCCAGCCACGATCGCGTCCCCGCGCGCCGCCGCCGCGCAGGGAAGCCCGCCGCCGGGTCGTTGAACTCTGAGAGGGCGAGCGCCCTGAAGGAGGGGACGACGAATGATGGCGCAGCGGGTGGCGGACATCCGGACCCGGGCCGGCGAGCTCGCCGGCGGGCTCCGCGTGCGGATGGGGCGGTCGAGCTGGGGTGAGCGCGCCCTGATCGGCGGCTCGGCGGCGGTGCTCTTCGCACTGCTCTTCCTGCCCTGGCTGAGCGCCAGCTGCACCGGCGGCTGCAACGGGTTCGACTTCTCCTCGAGCATCGACGGCGTCCACGGCTTCGGCTGGATCACCCTGCTCGGGCTGCTCGCGGTGGTCGGCCTCTGGGCGGTGCGCTGCTATCCCGACCGGGTGCGCATCCCCGCGCTGCCGCTGCGCGACTCGGAGATCTACCTCATCGCCGGCGCCGTCGAGGCGCTCGGGGTGGTGCTCTTCTTCTTCGAGTACCACGGCGGCGTCGCCACCTTCCTGTACGTGAGCGTCACCCCCGCCGTGGGCTGGTTCCTCGCCCTCGCCGGCGCCGTCGCCACCGCGGTGGGCGGCTGGCTGCTGCGCGCGGAGTCTGCCCGGCGCTGAGCCGAAGGCCCAACCAGCCTCAGCGAAGCGCGAGCAGCTCCCCCACCTGCACCGCGTTGGTCGCCGCACCCTTGCGCAGGTTGTCGACGCTCAGGAAGAACGCCACCCCGCCGGGGCGGCCGATGTCGCCGCGGATCCGCCCCACCAGCACCGCATCCTGCCCCGCCGCGTCCCGCGGCGTGGGGTAGCGCTGCGAACCGGGCTCGTCCACCACCCGCACCCCCGAGGCCCCCGCGAGCAGCTCACGGGCGGCGTCCGGCCGCACCGGCCCGTCGAACTCGGCCCACACAGCGGCGGAATGTCCGACCGCCACCGGCACCCGAACGGTCGTGACGCTCACCGGCAGGTCCGGCAGCCCCAGCACCCGGCGGGTCTCGGCGATGACCTTCAGCTCCTCGTCGGTGTCGTCGCCGTGCATCGCCCAGCCGCCCGGCACCACGTTGCCGTGGAGGACGTGCGGGTACACCGACCGCGGCGGCGTCTCACCGGCGGCGTCGGCGCGCACCTGGTCGTGGAGCTCGGCCGCGAGCGCCCGCCCACCGCCGCTCGCCGCCTGGTACGTCGCCACCGTGATCCTCCGCAGCCCGAGCGCACGGTGCAGGGGCGCCAGCGCCACGGTCAGCGGGATGGCCACGCAGTTGGGATTGGCGACGATGCCGTGGTGACCGTCGAGCTCGGCGGCGTTCACCTCGGGCACCACCAGCGGCACCTCGGGATCCATCCGGTACGCGCTCGACTTGTCGATGGCGACCCCGCCCTGCTCGGCGACGACCGGGGCGTAGCGCCTCGCCGTCTCCGAGCCCGCGGCGAAGAACACCATGTCGAGCCCCGCCAGCGCGGCATCGCTCACCTCGGCCACGGGGACGTCGTTCCCGGCGAAGCGCAGCGACGTCCCCGCGCTGCGGGCGCTGGCGAGGCAGCGCAGCTCGGCGAGCGGGAAGGCCCGCTCCTCGAGGATGCGCAGCACCGTCCCGCCGGCGGCGCCGGTGGCGCCGATCACCCCGACGCGGGGACCGTTCGCGTCTCCGCCGCTGCTCATCTGGCCTCCGATGATGCCATGGCCCCGAGCACCGAGGCCGCCGGAGGCAGCCCCAGGATCTCCTCGAGGCTGGTGTAGAAGCGCTCGGTGGCGATCACCGCGCGGACGGCGGCGAGCACCCCGGGCACGAAGGCGGCGCGCGACGTGGTGCGGTGCTCGAGGCTGAGCGTCTGACCGATCGCCCCGAAGATCACGGTCTGATCCGCGACCGGCCCGTCCAGCCGCAGGCTGTGCACCCCGGCACCGCCGAGCACCCCGCCGCGGGTCCCGGCGAGCGGCTCGGTGGCCGGGTCGGTGTGCCGGAAGGGGCGCCCGCCCCGGGCGGCGAGCAATCGCTCGGCGGTGCGCAGGGCGGTGCCGCTCGGCGCGTCGAGCTTGCCGGGGTGATGGCTCTCGATGATCTCGCAGCTCTCGAAATGGCCGGCACAGAGGTCGGCGAGCCACATCAGCAGCGCCGCGCCGAGGGCGAAGTTGGGGACGACGCAGCCGCCGAGCCCCGCCGCCTCGCAGCGCGTGCGCAGCGTGGTCAGCGCGGCCTCGCCCATCCCGGTGGTGCCCACCACCGGCCGCACCCGCTGCCCCACGGCGGTCAGCGCGTTGGCGGCGGCGGCGGTGGGGACGGAGAAGTCGATCAGCGCCTGGGCGCCGGCGCCCTCGAGCGCCCGGTGCAGGTCGTCGCCGACGTCGACCGCGGCGACGCACTCGAAGCCGGGATCGGCCTCGAGTGCGGCCACGATCTCGCGCCCCACCCGTCCCCGCGCGCCGCTCACGGCGACGCGCAGAGACGCGGTGGAGTCGTCGGTCACGCCGGACCGGCCGTCCCGGCGCCGGCCGCCTGCGCCTGCATGCCCGCGAGCTCGCTGATCGCCAGCTTGCGGGAGAGGTTGACGCGGCCCTTGTCGTCGATCTCGATCACCTTGACCATGATCTCGTCGCCGATGTTGACCACGTCCTCGACCTTGTTGACACGGTGGTCGGCGAGCTGGGAGATGTGGACCAGCCCGTCCTTCTTCGGCAGGATCTCGACGAAGGCGCCGAAGTTCATGATCCGGACGACCTTGCCCTTGTAGATCTTGCCGACCTCGACGTCCTCGGTGAGGTCGCGGATCATCGCGATCGCCTGCTGCATCGCGGCTCCGTCGTTGGAGGCGATGCTGACCCGGCCGTCGTCCTCGACGTCGATCTGGACACCGGTCTCCTCGACGATCCGGCGGATGGTCTTGCCACCCGGGCCGATGACGTCGCGGATCTTGTCGGGGTTGATCTGGATGGTCTCGATGCGCGGCGCCCACATCGACATCTCCTCGCGCGGCGCGGGGAGGGTCTCGGTCATCTTGCCGAGGATGTGCAGCCGGCCGACCCGGGCCTGCTCGAGGGCCTGCTCCATGAGCTCCCAGCGCAGTCCCTTGATCTTCATGTCCATCTGCAGGGCGGTGATCCCCGACTCGGTGCCGGCGACCTTGAAGTCCATGTCGCCGAGGGCGTCCTCCATCCACTGGATGTCGCTGAGGATGGCCGCGCGCTCGCTGTCGTCCTCGGTGATGAGGCCCATGGCGATGCCCGCCACCGGCGCCTTCAGCGGCACCCCGGCGTCCATCAGCGCCATCGTCGAGCCGCAGACCGACGCCATCGACGTCGAGCCGTTGCTGCTGAGGATCTCGGTGACGATGCGCACCACGTAGGGGAAGTCCTCGTCGGAGGGCATCACGTTGTGCACCGCACGCTCGGCGAGCGCGCCGTGTCCGATCTCGCGCCGTCCCGGCGAGCGCAGCGGGCGCGCCTCGCCGACCGAGTACGGCGGGAAGTTGTAGTGGTGCATGAAGCGCTTGAACTCCTCGAGCCCGAGGCCGTCCAGCTTCTGCTGATCCTGGCCGGAACCGAGGGTGACGATGCTCAGCGCCTGGGTCTGGCCGCGGGTGAAGAGCGCGCTGCCGTGCGCGCGGGGCAGCAGACCGACCTGCGACCAGATGTGGCGGATCTCGTCGGTGCGGCGGCCGTCGGGGCGGATGCCCTCCTCGAGGATGGCGGTGCGCACGGCGCGCTTCAGCTCTCCCTCGAACGCCTTCTTGATCTCGCCCTCGCGCTCGGGGAAGCGCGGCGCGACCTGCTCGAGCACCTGGCCCTTGAGCTCGTCGATGGCGCGCTCGCGGGCGGCCTTGTCGACGTTGCGGGCGGCCTCGCCGATGCGGCTCGCCGCCGCCTCGGCCACCGCCGCCTTCACCTCGGGATCGACGGCGTTGGAGGGATAGGTCATCGGCGCCTTGCCGACCTGCGATTTGATCTCGTTCTGGAAGGCGACCAGCCGGCGGATCTCGTCGTGGGCGAGCCGCAGCGCCTGGAGCATGACCTCCTCGGGCACCTGCATCGCGCCCGCCTCGACCATGCCGATGGCGTCCTCGGTACCCGCGACGATCAGGTCGAGGTCGGACTCGGCGAGCTCGGGCAGGGTGGGGTTGAGCACCAGCCGGCCGTCGATCAGGCCGACCCGGACGCAGCCCACCGGGCCGGCATGGGGGACGTCGCTGATCGCCAGCGCGAGCGAGGCGCCGGTGACCGCGAGGGTGACCGGGTCGTTCTCCTGGTCGGTGCTCAGCACCGTGGCGACCACCTGGACGTCGTTGCGGAAGTCCTTGGGGAAGAGCGGCCGCAGCGGCCGGTCCATCAGGCGGCAGGCGAGGATCGCCGCCTCGGTGGGACGCCCCTCACGGCGGGGGAAGCTGCCCGGGATGCGTCCCGCGGCGTAGAGCTTCTCCTCGTAGTCGCAGGTGAGGGGGAAGAAGTCGATCCCCTCTCGGGGCTGGTGGGCGCCCACCGCGGTGACCAGCACCATGGTGTCGCCGGAGCGGATGAGCACGGCGCCACTGGCCTGCTCTGCGATGTGGCCGGTCTCGACGGTGAGCGTGCGGCCGGTGTAGTCCAGTTCGAATTTCTGGTAGGGCATGGGAACCTCGGATGTCGGGTGATGATCCCGGTCCGGGCATCTCCGCCACGGGCACCTGCGCCACCGAGGGTGAGGTGTTGGGGATGAGAGAGCGACGGTGCGGTCGCGCCCTGTGGGGCAGCGGTCCGGTGCCGATCTCCGATCGCCAACGTCTCACCGCGTCGGCCGCACGAGATGTCTGTGAAGGGACACCCGCGACCGGGTGGGACGTGGACGGTGTGATCGAAAGGGGTCGTATGTGTGATGCCCGCGCATCAGCGGGGCGAAACGCCCTCCCCGAGGGGGGCGGCGGCCGGCGAGCGGCGGCAGCTCAGCGGCGCAGTCCCAGGCGGGCGATGATGGCGCGGTAGCGCGACACATCCGTCCGGGTCAGGTAGTCGAGCATCCGCCGGCGCCGTCCGACCAGCTTGAGCAGACCGCGCCGGGAGGCGTGGTCCTGGGTGTGCTCGCGCAGGTGCTCGGTGAGCATGCGGATGCGCTCGCTGAGGATCGCGATCTGCACCTCCGCCGAGCCGGTGTCGGTCTCGTGCTGGCGGTGCTCGGCGATGATCTCGGACTTCTCGCGGATGTCGGGCACTGGGTTCTCCTGGTGCCCCGGAGGGGCAGTCGCCATGCGGGGGGCGGCTCCGGCGGGCATCGCTGGACGCGCTGCCACGACGGGGGCTCCCCGCAGGTCGTGGGGGAGTGTACAGGAAGGCGGGCCCGCGCACCGCCGCGCCGGGCTCAGCCGGGAGTGCAGAGTCGCAGCACCCCGGGGAGCAGGGTCAGCGTGGCCGGCGCCGGGCCCACCTCCTCCCCCTCCATCTCGAAGCTGAGCGGCGGCTGCTCCAGCGGCACCACCCGCACCCTGCGGGCGCGGACCATGCGGATGCCCGGGCGGCCGATGTGGGTGCCGGCGTAGATGCGGCGGATCCCGGTGATCGAGCGCACCCGGGGGAGATCGCCGAAGAGCACCACGTCGAAGAGGCCGTCGCCGAGCTCGGCCCCCGGGGCGACGCACATGCCGCCGCCGAAGTAGCGGCCGTTGGCCACGACGACGTTCTGGAAGCGCCCCTCCTCGACCGCGCCGTCGATCTCCAGCCGCGCGGCGCGGGGCGAGTAGGCGAGCAGCGAGGCGAGCGAGTGCCAGAGGAAGGTCGCGGTGCCGCCGGCGCGTTTACTGCTGCGATTGACGCGGGCCACCACCTCGCCGCCGATGCCGCAGTCGGCGATGTTGACGAAGTGGCGCGCCGGACCCCCGTCGAGGGTGAGCCGCCCCACGTCGACCGGGCGGCTGTGGCCGGCGGCGAGCACCGCCACCGCCCCCGCGGTCTCGGCGGGGATGCCGGCGGTGCGGCGGAAGTCGCCGCCGGTGCCGCTGGGGAGCAGGCCGAGCACAGCGCCCGGCGCCACCGGGGCGCCGTCGCCGTCGAGGAAGCCGTTGACCACCTCGTTGAGGGTGCCGTCGCCGCCGACCGCGATCACCCGCTCGCATCCGTCCCGCAGCGCGGCGCGGGTGAGCTCGGTGGCGGCGCCCGGGGCGGTGGTGAGCCGCTCCTCGACGTCGACCCCGGCGGCGGCGAGGGCGCGACGCAGCTCGGGCCACCTCCGGCCGGTGCGGCCCGCGCCGCTGGCGGGGTTGACGACGGCCACCGTGGTCGGGGTCACGGCGCGATGCTACCGGGGGCCGGCTCCCCGCTGCCCCTTGGGGAGGGCGGCGGTGCCCGAAGGGCAGTCCCTCGGGACCCGTCGCGATCGCCGGCCGGGACCAGACTCCACGGCGAGCGGCCGGGGTGCATGACTGAAGCCGCCGAGAGTGGAGGAACTGGAGTGCCCGTATTCATCGTGGGACACGGGGGACTGGCCTCCGATCGGCCCCAGACGATCGTCCCTCCGGGGCAGTCGATCACCTTCTACACCGACGTCGATCTCAACCTGGTGATGTCCAACGGTATGGCCGCGGTGATGTCGGGCGACGCGTCGAGTGGCTCGGAGACGGTGCAGGGGGGTGACCCGGTGCCGAACTACGGCCTGGGGAGGCTCACCGACAACCAGCGGGTCCGCTTCGAGACCGTCGCTCAGGCCGGCGGAACGTTCCTGTACATCGGCGACCAGCTCCCCGACGGGATCCACCTGTGCGACGGCGACGACACCATGTGCAACGAGGGCCATCACATCTGTGGTGGCGTCTTCGGGCGTGTCGAGGACGCGGAGATGATCTACATCGCCTGCCGCGGAGTGGACGGCGGGCTGGACGTGAACCAGGAGGCATACGGCGGCACCGGCGACGCGTCGCTGTCGCAGGGGCTCGACGCCGTCTACAACCAGCTCATGGGCGTCTCCGAGGAGGAGCGCGGCAGGTACATCAACCAGCTGGAGGACGCCCGCACCGCCGAGTCGCAGGAGGCGCTCGCCTTCCTGATGAACTACCCCGACCTCCGCAAGGCGGCGTACAAGCAGCGCACCGCCGAGTACCTCGCGAGCAGCGATCCGCTGACCTTCGAGAGCATGTTCTTCTCGCAGCCCGACACCGAGCAGGCGTGGATGCGCGAGGTGCCCGGGGTCGAGGAGGCGCTCACCGACGCCGCCCGCCAGAGGATGTTCGCCGGGTCCTAGCGCCGTTCCTCCGCGGGGTCGAGGCGGGCCGCCACCGCCTCGGCGAGCTCGAGCACCGGCACCCCTGTCGCGCCCTGCAGCCTGGTGGCGCAGCTGGCGCAGCCGGTGACCAGCGCCTCGGCCCCGGCCGCGGCGGCGGCGGCGACCTCGGTGGCGAGCCGGTCGCGGTAGCCGGCTGCGATCGCCGGGTGGGTCAGCGGCAGGCCGCCCCCACCGCCGGAGCAGCTGGTGGTGGCGCCCCGCCGGCGCAGCTCGGCGACCTCGAGCCCGGCGCTGCGGAGCGCCGCACGCGGGGCGGCGGTGCAGTCGAGGTGGCGGGCGAGGAAGCAGGGGTCGTGGTAGGCGACCACCGCCCCCGGGCCGGATGCCGGCACGCATCCCTCCAGGGCGGCGGCGAGGACGGCGGCGAGCGGCTCGACCTCGACCCCGTGCGGCGCGTGTCCCACCGTCGCGGCTCGCCGGGCGAGCAGGTGCGCGCAGGAGGGCGACTGCACCGCGACGCGTCGCGCCCCGCTGGCGGCGACGGCGGCGCCGAGCCCCTCGAGCATCGCCACCATCGCGGCGGTGTCGCCGAAGCTGAGCGCCGGGGCGCCACAGCAGCGGTGGCCGTCGAGCACGGTGAAGGCGACGCCGGCGGCGCGCAGCGCCCGGCCGGCGGCGAGCGCCGCGGCGGGCCGGCGGCCGAGGGTGCCGCAACCCGGGAGCAGGAGCAGATCGGCGCCGGGGGTGGCGAGCTCGCGCAGTGCCGCCAGCGTCGCCGCGGGGTCGCTCCAGGCGGGCGGCGCCTCCGCCGAGAGCACCCGTCCCGCCGCCGCCTCGGCGACCGCCCGCAGCCCGATCGCCGGGGTCGCCCCAGCCTCGAAGACCGCGGCGCGCACCGCCCAGCTCAGCTCCGGGGTCGCCACCCCCGGCACCCTGCAGGGGACGGTGCAGGCGCCGCAGGTGGCGCAGGCGAAGGCGGCCTCGACCGCAGCCGGGGTGGCGAACCCGCCCGGGGTCCGGAGCGCCGCCACCGCGGTGCGGGCGTGACCCCAGGGCTGATGGCGCTCGTTGGCGGTCACCTCGAGGGTGGGGCACGCGGAGCGGCACATCTTCGGACAGGCGGCGCAGCGCTGGGCGGCGAGCACCTGCGCTGCCGGGAGGGCGGTCACAGCCCCCACTTCCCCGGGTTGGCGATCCCGGCGGGGTCGAGCGCCGCCTTGAGCCGGCGCAGCACCTCGACCCCGCCGGCGCCGAGCTCCCCGGCCAGGTATGGGGCCCGCGCCAGGCCGGCGCCGTGGTGGTGGGCGATGCTCGCGCCGCTCTCGGCGGCCGCGGCCATCACCTCCTCCCAGAGCTCCTCGTGGAGGCGGAGCGCCTCGCCGTCGTCCCC
>DATARS010000106.1:0-6905 GCA_036269455.1 Candidatus Dormiibacterota bacterium
GCCTCCACCAGGGCGCGGCCGGTGGCCACCGAGCAGGCGATCTCCTCGGGGTCGAGGTCGCCCTCGGCGCGCAGGGTGATCCGCGCGGCCTCGGGCTGCTCCCTGAGCCGGGCCTTGATCGGCGCCTGGATGGCCTGGAGGCGGGCTCTGTCCACGCCGACGATGGTAGAGGCAGGGCCAGGTCAGCCGCGCAGCGCGGCGCGGACCTCGTCGACGAGGACGCCGACCTCGGTCAGGGTGCGGGTCTCGCCGGAGGCGGCGAAGACGAACTCGATCCTCGCCACCTCGCGTCCGGTGGCCTCGCCGACGAGGAGCGCATAGACGCCGCCCTGGAGCCGGTAGCGCTCCATCCGGGCGTCGACGCCGGCGCCGCGCACCGCGTCGGTCTTGTGGTCGACGACGACCATCCGGCCGTCGGGCAGCTCGTAGAGCAGGTCGACGAAGCCCTCCAGGAGCACCCCCTCCACCGGGGCGCCGACCGGCACCTCGCGCCAGTGGCGCAGCTCCGCGGCGCGGCGGACCGGCTCGCTCCGCCAGGCGGCACGGGCGAGCGCCTCGACCTCGCCGGCGCTCCGGGGGATCCCCTCGGCGGCGGCCTGGGCGCGGGCGTGGACGCCGAGCCCGGCCTCGCTGCGCAGGTCGGCGAGCTGGAGGGTGGCGTGGACCGCGCGCCCCACCGACGTGGCCGCCCGGCCCCGGCGCGAGCTGGCCAGGTCGCCGGCGAGCTCGGGCGGCATCCCCGCCTCGTCGTCGGCGTGGGCCACGCTGGTCGCGGTGCGGGTGCGCAGCTCGGTGAGCGCGGCGAGCCGCTGCTCGCGGCGGTGCAGCCACTCCTCCTCGGCGGCGCGGTGCTCGTCGGGGCCGAGGCCGTCGGCGTAGCCGAGCTCGAGCTGCTGGTCGGAGGCCGGCGGTGGTGGGGTGGCGGCCACCTCCTCGACGCCCTCCAGCCCGCGCAGCAGGCCGTCGAGGCGGGCGGCGTCGGTCTCCTCGCCGCGGCGCGAGCGGAAGAGCCCGACCACGAGGTGATCGCGCGCCCGGGTCAGGGCGACATAGAGCAGGCGGACGCGCTCGGCGGCCTCCATGCCGCGCTCGCGGGCGTCGAGGCGCTCCCATCCGGGGGTGGCGAACTCCTCGCCGAGGCGGAGCTCGACCGCGCCCGAGACCCGGTCGGCGACGATCACCGAGCGTCGCGCCGCCGGCCGGCGTCCGAGCCCGGTGACCAGGGTGACCGGGAACTCCAGCCCCTTGGCGGCGTGGATCGTCATCACCCGCACGCAGGCCTCGTCGTCGCCGTCGTCGGCTGCCACCTGGTCGTAGGTGGGGTCGCGGGCGAGGCGCTCGAGGTACTCGACGGCGTCGTGGAGCGAGGGCCGCCCGCTCCGCGCCAGCGCCCGGGCCTGCTCGCTGACGAAGCGGTGGCGGCGTCGGATCTCGGCGGGCCGCCACTCGTCGCAGGCGGCGGCGCGGAGCAGCCGCGAGGCGAGCACCTCGTCGATGAGCCGCGGCACCGACATGCGGTGACGGCCGGCGTGCAGGCCGCGCAGCGCGTCGAGCCCGGCGGCGACGCGTGGCTCGGTGCCCTCGCCGGGACGCTCGTAGGACCAGCGGCCACCCTGCGCACGCCAGCGCGCCAGCTCGACGTCGCTGCAGCCGAGCGCGGGGCTGCGCAGCGCCGCGACCAGCGCGACCTCGTCGGTGGGGTCGTCGACGCTGCGGAGGATGTTCAGCAGGTCGCGCACCTCCTGGGTGGCGACGATCAGCGAGCCGCTCTCCAGCCGGTAGCGGAGATGGGCGGCCTCGAGCGCGCGCTCGAGGTTGCGCAGGTTGGTCCGGCTGGGCATGAGGATGCAGACGTCCTGGGGCTCGCAGCGCCGCGTCCCCCGCGGGGTGCCCTCGCCGACCGCCCATCCCTCCTCGAGGATCCGCCGCACCACCGCCGCGGTGCTCGCCGCCTCGGCGCGCCACATCGTCCCCGCGTCGGTGTCGAGGGCGCCGCCGTAGAGGCGCACGCTGCCCTCGACCTCGGGCGCGTGGGCGACCAGCTCGACGTACCGGGCCTGGGCGCCGGGCTCGCCGGCGGGATCGGACATCAACCCGCCCGGGCCGCCGAAGACCGCGTTGACGGCGTCGATGATCCGGCGGCCGGAGCGGAAGTTCACCGCCAGCCGCACCCGGGCCCCCGGGTCGGCGGCGAGCAGGGCGCGCTCGACGGCGGCGAAGAGGGCGATGTCGGCGCGACGGAAGCGGTAGATGGACTGCTTGGGATCGCCGACCACGCAGAGGCGGCCGGGTGCGGGGCGGAGCTCCGGCCAGGGCGCCTCTGTCCGGGCGCTGACGCGCCCGTCTGCGGGGGGACTCCCCCCTGCATCCCCGCTTGCGCCCTCGACCACGGCGCAGAGCCGCAGCGCGAGCTCGGCCTGGAGCGGGTCGGTGTCCTGGAACTCGTCGACCGCCACCAGGTCCCATCGCGCCTGCAGCGTGGCGCGGACCTCGGGGTGGTCGCGCACCAGGTCGCGGGCGCGCACCAGCAGGTCCTGGTACGAGACCAGCCCGCGCAGCCGGCGCTCCTGCGCGTAGGCGAGCACCAGGTCGCGCAGCTCGCGCGCGATCCCGGCGAGCACGGCGGCACGCACCGCCTGGAGCAGCTCGGCCGCCTGCTCGCGGGCCTCGCCCATCCGCGCCTTGATGGTCCTGCAGACGTTCTCTCCGCCCGCGGTCCCGTAGTTCGCCTGTTTGCCCACGTTGGTCGACCGGGCGCGCTCGAGCCCCACCAGGGCGGCGAGGGCGTCGTCCTCCGTCGCCGCCTCACGCAGCCGGGTGGCGACGACGCGCAGGCCGTCGACGCGCGCGTGGAGCTCGTCGGGGGTGATGCAGTGGGGGAGCAGCGCGATGCACCCGTTCACGTCCTCGCCGATCCGCTGGGCCGCGGGCCGGACGGCCACCGGCGCCACCGGCCAGTCGGCCCCGGCGACCAGGTCCCAGTTCTCGTTCAGGGTGGTGAAGAGCGCGAGCAGCCTGTCGGGGCGCAGTCCCAGGAGCATGCCGCGGCGCACCGACTCGGCGCCGGGCGTCCCCGGCTCGAGCTCGTCGAACCAGCGCCGGAAGCGCTCGCGGACGTCGATGGCGGCGGCGAGGTCGGCGAGCGTCTCCAGGTCGGGGGGCAGCCCCGCCTCGAGCGGGTGCATCCGCAGCAGCGCGCTGCAGAAGGCGTGGATGGTCTCGATGCGGGCCCGGTCGACCTCGACGGCGGCGGCGGCGAGGCGGTCGCGCGCCTCGCCGGGGGCGGCCTGGCGCGCCGCCCTCTCGAGCTCCTCGCGGATGCGCACCCGCAGCTCGCCGGCCGCGGCGACGGTGAAGGTGATCGCGACCAGCCGCTCCATCGTCAGCCGGCCCGCCTCGACCAGGGCGGCGATCCGCGACACCACCGCGGTGGTCTTGCCGGTCCCGGCGCCGGCCTCGACGAAGAGGGTGGCGTCGAGCTCCTGGACGAGCCGGTCGCGCTCGGGCTGGTCGGCGACGGGCGGCAGGCTCATCCGCCGGCGTCGGGCTCGGGGCGCAGCGCGCGCAGCGGCGCCAGCCGGGGGCTCGCCGACTTCGACTGCGCGACCACGTCGCGGCTCGCCGGGCAGAGGGTGTCGTAGTCGCAGAAGCCGCAGTTCTCCCAGCTCGAGAACCACTCGTTGTAGTCCCCCGGCACCTGGGGGAAGCAGCCGGCGCGGACCCCCGCGTCGATCCGGCCGAGCACCTCGGTGAGCACGTCCTCGATGCTCTCGTCGACGCCGAGCGCGGTCTGGTGGAACTGCCCGCGGACGCTCGCGTACCAGTAGAGCGAGGTGGTCGGCGGCGGCGGCAGCCCCCCGGCGCGGGCGCGGTCGCGGACCGCCCGTCCGTAGATCGGCAGCTGGAGGCGGCGGCCGGCGTCGAGCAGATTGGCGGCGCCGATCACCTGGCGGGGATCGCGGCCGGTCTTGTAGTCGATCACCCGCACCGCGCCGCCGGGGCCGGTGTCGACCCGGTCGATGCGGCCGCGGAGGCTGGCGGCACGACCGCCGGCGAGGGGGATCTCCACCGCCGGCCAGGAGAGGTCGTCGCCGGCGAAGCCGAAGGCCTGCTCGAGGTGGGCGGGGCGCCATCCCCCGGCGGCGCGCTGCTCGGCGTCGTCGCGGAGCAGGGTGCGGAGGTCGGCGAGGATGGCGCTGCGCTCGTTCACCCACACCAGGGGATGCCCGGCGATCCCCCGCGCCTCCGCCCGGGCGAAGGCGGCGACGGCGATCTCCTCGATGCGGCGCACGTCCTCGTCGAGGTACGGCTCTCCCGGCGCGGGCCGCCCGGTGGCGGCGACCTCGCCGAAGAAGCTCTCGAGGATGTCGTGCACCAGGGTGCCGCGCTCGGCGGCGTCGATCTGCCACCAGCGGTCATCGTCGACGTCCTGGGTGGCGCTCACCGCGAGCACCCGGCCGAGCAGGTGGTGAAAGGGGCAGGTCGACCAGGTCTCGATGCCGGTCGCCGACTGGGCCGCGCCGCTCAGCCCGCGCGCGATCAGGGGGAGGCCGGCGGCGGCGGCGAGGTGGCCGTCGAACTCGGTGAGCTCGGTCGAGCGGCGGGCGCGCCCCGCCTCGAGGGCGCGTCCCAGGGGCAGGTCGGAGCGGCGGGCCAGCGCGGAGTGGAGCAGGTCGCGCCCGGCGCGGCGTTCCGCCTCGGCCTCGGTCTCGCGGCGTTCGGCGAGCGAGAGCGGGGCGGTGGCGGCGGCGCCCGGGGCCCGGCGCAGCCGCGGATGCGCCGCCGTCCCCGCCCGCACCTCCGAGGCGCGCGGGTGGGAGCCGTCCTCGGCCATGGTCTCGAGCAGCCAGGGGGAGGGGTACGCCGCGCGCCCGTCGAGGTCGGCCGCCGGCGCGCTCACCACCACCTCGCCGCCGTCCGCCGCCGCCAGCGCGACCAGCCAGTCCTCGCGCTCGCGCCGGGCACGGAGCGCGGTGCGCCCGAGCGGATCGCCGGCGAGCAGCGGGTCCACCGGTGCGGGGGGCGGGAAGCTCGCCTCGACCGCGCCGAGGAGGTGCACCCGCTCGAGGTCCATCCCGCGGAGCAGGCGGTGGGGGCCGATGACCACGCCGCGGCCGAGGCGGCCCTCGGGCCGGCGCCGGTCGCGGAGCACGTCCTCGAGGCTGCGCAGGAAGACGCCCACCGAGACCGCGGGCTCGACCCGGTGCGCCTCGGCGAGGCCGCGGACCGCCTCCTCCGTGGCCTGGGACGCCTCGCGGTCCTCGGCCGTCCAGGCGGAGTCGGGGGTGAGGAACTCGTCGCGCAGCCGCAGCGCCCAGGAGACCAGGTCCTCCCAGGTGGACGGTCGTGGCGGCCGGGTCGCCTCGTCGATGGCGGCGACCTGCTCGACGATGCGCCGGGCGTCCTCGATGTCACGCCGCAGCGCCGCCCGGTGGGCCTCGACGGTGGCGTCCTCGGGGTCGCGCTCGAGACGCTCGAGGGCGCGCTGGCGCTGCTCGGCGAGGGTGGTGAGCCGGTCCCGCCACTGGGCGGCGCCGCGCACCACCCCGGCATCGCGGGAGAGCTGGTCCCAGCGCGCCTGGCCGCGGAGAACGCCGCCGCGGTGGGGGAGGCCGGAGAGCCAGCCGAGCACCGCGGCGCGGGTGAAGTCCTGGTCGCGCAGGCGGATCAGCCCGAGCAGCCCGCGCGCCGCCACCGACTCCTCGAGCCGGCGACCGTCGAGCGCCGCGTAGGGGAGGCCGGCCTCGTCGAGGGTGTCGCGGAGCAGGGTCGCGTACGTCTGCTCGTCGCGGTGGACGATGGCGCTGCGATGGAGGGCGACCGGGTCGTCGCGCTCGGTGGCGGCGAGCACCGCGCGCACCGCGGCGCGCACCTCCTCGACCGGGTCGCCGGCGATCTCCACGGTGACCGCGGCCGGGACGGCGGCGGCCGCCGCCTCGAGGTCGGGCACTGCGACCACCACCGGGGTGCGGCGGGCCAGCGCGTGGAGCAGCGCCAGGTCGGGCGGGTCGAGCTCCGCGGGCTGGTGCGCCACCACCGCGCCGAGCTCCTCGAGCGCGATCGGGGCGTCGCCGGCGAGCAGTGTCTCGACCGCGGCGCCGAGCAGGTCGACCTCGTCGTAGAGCCCGGCGGCGGCGCGGCGGCGCTCGTACTCGGCGACGGCGTCGAGAGCGGCGCGCGAGGTCGGGGTGCCGGCGCGGATGCGCTCCTCGTCGGTGGCGGGATCGGCGCGGCGGCGGAGCTCGGCGGCGAGCGCGGTGACCAGGTCGACCAGGCCGGCGTGCTCGGCCCCCGAGCTCAGCGGGCCGCCCGCGGCGGCGATGGCGGCGCGCGCCAGCGCTGCCCGGGTCACCGAGGTGAGCGGGCCGCGCCCTGTGGCGGCCAGCCGGGGCGCGCCGAGGGTCTCGGCGACGCGGGCGAGCACGGTGAGGCGGACCGCGGCGTAGCCCCGGGCGGCGAGGCGCCGGCGGAGGTGGAGACCGGCGTGGTGGCCGGGCACCACCACCGTCACCGGGCGCAGCGGGTCGCCCGACTGGAGAGCGCGGACGTGCTCGTCGAGCCAGGCGGTCGCCGCCGGTCCGGTGCGGACGCGGACGATCTCGGGCTTCATGGCCGGGCAGAGTACCGGCTTGGTGACCCTCCGCCCCCGCGGGTGCCCCGCCGGAGTGGCAATCGTGGTGATCGTGGCGGCAATCGCCGGACTGGCCACGTTTGCCGGTGGCTGTGAGGTTCGACACGCTCGCGGAGACGGCAAACGTCCTGAGAGTTCCCGACCGACGCAACCGTTCGCTCTTGTCCATACTCCGACCACACGCGTCACACGCGTCACGGGACGGAGGATGGGATGAGAGCGAGACCACGTGCGACCGCGCTCGCGGGGGTGCTGCTGCTGGCCGCGGCGTCGG
>DATARS010000107.1:0-4192 GCA_036269455.1 Candidatus Dormiibacterota bacterium
TGGCCACCAGCCCGGCGGCGGCCTCGAGCAGCTCGGCGGTGCCCTCGAGGTCGGCGGCGGCGATGAGGGGCACGTCCGGGTACGCGGCGGCGAGCGCATCGCGCTGCTGGCGGTCGAGCAGGTCGGCCTTGTTGAGCGCCAGCAGCTCCGGCTTGGCGGCGAGCGCGGCGCTGAACGCGGTGAGCTCGGACCGCACCGCGGCGACAGCCACAGCGACCGCGTCCGGTCCGGCGGTGGCGTCGACAAGGTGGACGAGCGCTCGGGTGCGCTCCAGGTGGCGAAGGAAGTCGATGCCGAGCCCGACGCCGCGGTGGGCGCCCTCGAGGATGCCGGGCACGTCGGCGATGACCAGCGTTGCGCCGCCGCCCGTCTGGGCGACCCCGAGGTTGGGGTGCAGGGTGGTGAACGGGTAGGCGGCGATCTTGGGGTGCGCCCCGGTGAGCGCCGCCAGCAGGGTCGACTTGCCCGCGTTGGGCAGCCCGACCAGGCCGATGTCGGCGATCAGGCGCAGCTCGAGGTGGACGCGGCGGTGGCTGCCGCGGGCGCCGAGCTCGCCGACGCGCGGGGTCTGCCGGGTCGACGACGCGAAGTGGGTGTTGCCCCGGCCGCCGCGACCCCCGCTGCCGACCACGATGCGGGCGCCGTGGTGGTCGAGGTCGGCGATCAGCTCCTCGGTGTCGGCGTCGCGCACGATCGTGCCTGGGGGCACGTGCAGCACCACGTCCTCGCCGGCGCCGCCGTGGCGCAGGTTCTTGCCGCCTGCGCCGCCGGGCGGGGCGTGGAAGCGGCGCCGCTCGCGAAAGCCGGCCAGCGTCGAGTCGGTCGAGTCGGCGATGAGCATGACGTCGCCGCCGCGGCCACCGTCGCCGCCGTCGGGGCCGCCCATGGGCACGTACTTCTCGCGCCGGAAGCTGACCGCGCCCCGGCCGCCGTCGCCGCCGGCGACGTCGATGAGCACCTCGTCGAGGAACGTGGTGACGGGTCTCCTGCTAGCCGGCGGGCGCCGGCTCCCCGGCGGGGGCCGGTGGCTCGGCGTCGTCGACCAGCTCGCCGACCTCGATCACCGGGAGCGCGTGCACGTTGGCTCGGGTGCGGTCCTTGCCGGTGTTGTCGAAGGCGACCAGCCCGGTGGCGCGTGCGTAGAGGGTGTGGTCACGGCCCACGCCCACGTTGGCGCCGGCGAGGATCTTGGTGCCGCGCTGGCGCACCAGGATGGTCCCGGCGAACACCACCTCGCCGTCCTGGCGCTTGATGCCGAGTCGCCGACCGGCGCTGTCGCGGCCGTTGCGGGAGCTGCCGCCGCCCTTCTTATGCGCCATCGCCGCTCTCCTTCTTCTTGGCGGCCCTGGGCTTGGACGCCGGCTTGGATGCCGCCTTGGACGCCGCCTTAGTCGCCGCCTTGGTCGCCGGCTTGGATGCCGCTGCCGGCGTGGCCTTCGCGGCTGTGGCCTTGGGCTTCGCGGGTGCCGGCTTGGCCTTCGGCGTCGTGGCGGTCCTCTCCTCGGCGTCGGCGCCAGCCGTGGCCGTGGCCGTGCGCGAGCGTCCCGCCGGCCTCTTGGTCTCGCCCTTGTCCGTCTTCTCGACGGCCGGTTGGCGGGCGGCCGGTGCGGCGGCGCCGTTGCCCGCTGACGCCTTGGGCAGCGCGGCGCCCTTGGCGAGGATCGAGTCGACGCGGAGCTCGGTCAGGTCGCTGCGATACCCCGCCATCGTGCGCGAGCGCTTCTTTGCCTTGTACTTGAAGATGCGCAGCTTCTTGCCGCGGCGGTGGGCGACCACGGTGGCGGCGACGCGCATCCCCTCGAGGTCCTTGCCGTGCGTGGTCGTCTCGCCCTCGCCGCCGGTGAGCAGGAGGGGCTCGAGCGCGACCACGCTGCCCACCTCGGCGGCGAGGCGGTCGACGAGGAGGCGGTCGCCGGCGCTCACCCGGAACTGGCGGCCGCCGTGGGAGAGGATGGCGTACATGACTGCTCTTCAGAGAGTGGATGAAGCGCGCCGGGCACACGCACGTCACCGGCTGGCGCGAGCGTGCAGGATACCACAGCCCCAGCGGGGCAGATCCGCGGCGGCGGCGTCAGCTGACGGTCAGCGGCGCCACCGCCTGCAGCGAGAATGTGTCGCCGACGCTGTCGGTGACGTTGGCGTCGACCGGGTACGTCCCCGGCGGCGCAGTGGGCACGATTGTCGCTTTGAAAACAATCACCACGTAGCCCGGCCCGGCATTGGACCCCGGCGGTAACAGGAAGCCGTCGTAGTACACCTCGAGGGTGTTGGCGATCGGGTCCACCCCCTTGGTGCGCGCACCGTTCCCCGCGAATGGGGTGACGCTGTTGGTGAAGGTCAGCACCGGCGGCAGCGTGACCAGCACGGCGACGTTCTGGGCGTTGCCGGTGCCGTCGTTGGAGATCCTCACGTCGTAGGTCACGGCGGTGCCGGGCCTGGCGCTGACGGGGTTGACGTTGATCAGCGCGGAGAGGTGAGCGGCGGGGTCGACGGCCACCACGTAGGGCGCCGCGTTGGTCTGTCCCGCCGTCTCGTCGCCGGCGGCGTATGCCTGGATCAGCGCGTTGCCCGGCTTACCCTGGACGTCGGCGATGAAGGTGATGTCGACCTCGGTGCTGACGCCGGCACCCGCGGCACCGGGGGGAGCCAGGGTCCAGAGCCCGAAGATGGGCGCGCTGCTGTTCACCGCGGCGTCCAGGGGTTGGGTGCGCGTCGATCCCGGCGCGTCGATCGAATCCGTCGAGCGGTACTTGAAGCCGGCGGGCAGGCCGATGTGCACGGTGACCCCGCTGACGCTCCCCGGGCCCTCGTTCAGCACCGCGATCGTGAACGTCGCCTGGTCACCCGGTTTGTAGGCGGAGTAGGTGGAGGCGTCGTTGGGTTTGTAGTCGCTCGCGTGTCCGCTGGCCATGGTGGCGTAGTCGCAGGCCACGGCATGGTTCCGGCATTCGCCCAGCACCACCTTGAGCTGGCCGCTGCCGGCGCCGCACCCGGACAGGCTGAGCGCGACCGGCGCAAGGACCAGGATCGATGCGGCCGCGCTGCCCAAGCGCCGCCGCATCGAGGACGTTGTGGCGGGGACCCGGCTCAGGCGCGCGTGGCGGCGCGGAGCGGGGCGAGCGGGCGGCGCGCGGCGCGCGGCGGGGCCAGGGGCACGTCGGTCGCCGCCGGCAGCGGGTCGGGGTAGCCGGCCTCGGCGAGCAGGCGCAGCGCCAGGGGCACGTCGAGACCGACCACGGTGTCGATCCGGCCCGAGACGGTCTCGACGAGGTCGCCGCCCCCGCCCTGGATGGCGTACGCGCCGGCACGGTCGAGCGGCTCGCCGGAGTTGACGTATGTGTGGATTGCTTCGTCGCTGTACTCGCGCATGGTCACCGCCGAGCGAGCCAGACCGAGCGCCTCGCGTTCGCTCTGGGCGACGACCACGCAGACGCCGGTGAGCACCGTGTGGCGGCGGCCGCGCAGCTCGAGCAGCATCGCCTGGGCGCGCTCCGGCGATCCCGGCTTGCCGAGGGCGCCGCCGGGACCGACCACGATGGTGTCCGCCCCGAGCACAAAGCTGCCCGCCGGCTGGGAGGCGGCAACCGCCACCGCCTTCTGGCGGGCGATCAACTGGGCGGCGAGGTCCGCGCAGATGCCGGGGGGAAGCTGGCCGTCCTCGGGTGGGTCGACGACAGTGAAGCGGATCCCGGCCCTCGTGAGCAGTTCACGGCGCCGGGGACTTGACGAGGCGAGAACGATTCGAGCCATCAGCTCCCCGTGTTGGATTGCAGTCGGTGTCGAGCGACCCCCTGACCGGCCCCCATCGCGCGGTTTGGCACGGGTGAGCCGTATTCATCGTAACACCGTCGTGATCCCTGGGCGTCAGCCGCGGGCGGCGAGCAGCGCCAGCGTCACCCCGGCCGCGCACCCCGCGACCCCGGCGACGGCGAGAAGCGGGCGTGGCCAGAGGTCCCGGAGCCGCGCCAGGATGCCGCTGATGAGCACACAGCCAAGACAGGCAAGGCCGCACAGCACCGGCGGCTGGGTGCGCAGCGCCGACGGGACCACCAGCGACGCACCGGCGACGGCCAGGGTGGCCGCCACCACCGCCGCCGCGCGGCCGCCCACGACCAGGCTCGACCCCAGCACCAGCAGGGCCGCCCCCACCGCCCTCGCCGCCAGCGCCGCCGTCCCGCCCGCGGTGCTGATG
>DATARS010000108.1:0-5725 GCA_036269455.1 Candidatus Dormiibacterota bacterium
ACCGCGAGCTGGTCGGTGGCGAGCACGACACCTTCGACTGGCCGGAGATGGACGAGAACAGCGCCGCGGCGATGTGCTACACGAGCGGGACCACCGGCAATCCCAAGGGCGTCGTCTACAGCCACCGCTCGACCTACCTGCACTCGATGGCGTCGGCGATGGGCAACACCTTCGCGATGAGCCAGCACGACCGTGTGCTGCCGATCGTGCCCATGTTCCACGCCAACTGCTGGGGGTTGCCCTACACCTCGTGGATGGCCGGGGCCGACCTCATCCTCCCCGGCCGCTTCCTCCAGGCCGAGCCGATGTGCCGGCTCATCGAGGCCGAGCGCCCCACCATCTCCGGGGCGGTGCCGACCATCCTCAACGACATCCTCCGCCACCTCGAGACCCATCCCACCGACCTCTCCTCGATCCGGCTGGTGCTGAGCGGGGGGTCGGCGGTGCCTCTGACGCTGCAGCAGAAGTACCAGCAGCGGCACGGGATCACCATCATGCAGGCCTGGGGGATGACCGAGACCAGCCCGCTCGCAGCGGTGTCGCGCCCGCCCAAGAACAGCGCCCCCGAGGACGAGTGGCACTACCGGGTCAAGTCCGGGCGGCTCGCCGCCGGGGTCGAGGTGCGCATCGTCGCCGACGATGGCAGCGTGCTCCCCTGGGACGGCGAGGCGGTCGGCGAGATCGAGGTGCGCGGCAACTGGATCACCGGCGCCTACCACCGCGACACCGCGCCGGACCGTTTCGACGACGGCTGGCTGCGCACCGGCGACGTCGGCACCATCGACGAGCGCGGCTTCATCCAGCTCACCGATCGTGCCAAGGATGTCATCAAGTCGGGCGGCGAGTGGATCTCGTCGATGGACCTCGAGGCCCAGATCATGGCCCACCCCGCGGTCGTCGAGGCGGCGGTGATCGCGGTCAAGGACGAGCGCTGGGACGAGCGCCCGCTCGCCTGCGTGGTCGTCGACCCCGACCACACCGTCACCGTCGAGGAGCTGCGCGAGTTCCTCGACGGCCGGGTGGCGCGCTGGTGGGTACCGGAGCGCTGGGCCTTCGTGAGCGAGGTCCCCAAGACCAGCGTCGGCAAGTTCGACAAGAAGGTGCTGCGTGCGCAGCTCGGCGAGGGTGCGCTGAACATCCTCGGCGACCACCTGGCGACGCGGTGACAACCCAGAGGATGTGGTGAGGAGGCGCGATCGATGAAGGTGCAGGCCGCGGTGCTGTGGGGGCTCAACGAGCCGTGGAGCGTCGAGGACGTCGAGCTCGACGGACCCTCGGAGGGCGAGATCCTGGTGAAGCTCGCCAGCTCGGGCCTCTGCCACTCCGACGAGCACCTGGTCACCGGTGACATCCCCATCCCCTTCCCGGTGGTGGGCGGTCACGAGGGAGCGGGTGTCGTCGAGGAGATCGGTCCCAACGTCAGCCACGTGGCGGTCGGCGACCACGTGGTGCTCTCGTTCCTGCCCGCCTGCGGACGCTGCAAGTGGTGCGCTGGCGGACACACCAACCTCTGCGACCTCGGCGCCAACATCATCCTCGGGCCGCAGCTCGACGGCACCTACCGCTTCCACGCCCGCGGCGAGGACGTCGGCCAGATGTGCCTGCTCGGCACCTTCTGCCCCTACACCGTGGTCCCCGCCGCGTCGGTGGTGAAGATCGACGACGACATCCCGCTGCGGGTCGCCTCGCTGGTCGGCTGCGGCGTCACCACCGGCTTCGGCACCGCCACCAACAGCGCCGGGGTGCGCCCCGGTGACACCGTGGTGGTGATGGGCATCGGCGGCGTCGGTGCCAACGCGGTGCAGGGCGCGCGCTGCGCCGGCGCGCAGAACATCGTCGCCCTCGATCCCGTCCCCTTCAAGCGCGAGAAGGCCGAGGAGCTCGGCGCCACCCACACCGCCGCCAACTACGACGAGGCGTGGGCGATCGTCAGCGAGCTCACCCGTGGCCAGCTCGCCGAGAGCTGCATGATCACCACCGACGTCGCCGAGGCCGCCTACGTCCGCCAGGCGCTGAGCATGGTGGGGAAGAAGGGCCGGGTGGTGGTCACCTCGGTCGCGCACCCCGAGGAGACCAAGGCGGACATGTCGCTCTTCGAGCTGACCATGTACGAGAAGGAGGTCAGGGGCGCGCTCTTCGGCTCCTCCAACGCCCAGGTGGAGATCCCCCGCATCCTCAACCTCTACCGCCAGGGGCAGGTGAAGCTCGAGGAGCTGGTGACCACCACGTACTCGCTGAGCGAGATCAACCAGGGCTACCAGGACATGCGCGACGGCAAGAACATCCGCGGAATGATCACCTACGAGTGAGCTGCCCGGTGTGGGGGGCACCGGGCCGCGTTCCGACCGACGGCTGACGCTGCTGGCGACGAGCCTGGGGTACTTCGTCGTCATCCTCGCCACCACGGTGGTCAACGTGGCGCTGGCCCGCATCGGCGCCGACCTCGGCGCCGGGGTCTCGGCGCTCCAGTGGGTGGTCGACGCCTACAACCTCGTCTTCGCCGCCACCCTGCTCACCGCCGGGGCGCTCGGTGACCGGCTCGGCGGCCGGGGTGTGCTCGCCGCCGGATTCGCCGTCTTCGCCGCCGCGTCGCTGCTCAGCGCGGCGGCTCCCCGGGCCTGGACCCTGGCGCTGCTCCAGGGGGTGGCGGGGCTCGGCGCGGCGATGGTCCTCCCCGCGTCGCTGCGGGTTCTCAGCCTCTCCGTCACCGGGGTGCGCGAGCGGGCCCGGAGCATCGCCATCTGGGGCGGCAGCGGCGGGGCCGGCATCGCGGTCGGGCCGCTCGCCGGCGGCGTTCTCATCGGCGCGGCGGGCTGGCGCTCCGTCTTCCTGCTCACCGGCGCCATGGGGCTGCTCGGCCTGGTGCTCACCGTGCGCAGCGCCCCCGCCGCCGCCGGGCGGGCCGCGCCGGCGGGGTTCGATCTCGGCGGCCAGGTCCTCGCCATGCTCGCCAGCGGCTCGCTCACCTTCGCGCTCATCGAGGGCGGCGACCTCGGCTGGCGCTCGGCGCCGGTGCTCGCCGCCTTCCTCACCGCCGCGTCCGCGGGCGCGGCCTTCGTCGCCCTCGAGCGGCGCGGGCGCAGCCCGATGCTGCCCCTCGAGCTCTTCCGCGCGCGCGCCTTCTCGGCGACCGCGGCGGTGGGGGTGCTCCTCAACCTCGGCCTCTACGGCCAGATCTTCGTCATGGCGCTCTACTTCGAGCGAGCCCGCGGCTACTCGCCGCTGCTCACCGGGCTGACCTTCCTGCCCATGACCGTCAGCGTGGTCGGCGCCAACCTGCTCGCCGGCCGCCTGATCACCCGCACCGGCCCGCGGGCGCTGGTGGTCACCGGGCTGCTGGTCGCGGCCGGCGGCCTCGCCGCCCTGGTGACGATGGGCCCGGCGACCGCCTACGCCGCGATGGTGCTGCCGCTGATCGCCGTCGGCGGCGGCTGGGGGCTGGCGGTGCCGCCGCTCAACACCGCGCTGGTCGGGTCGGTTCCGGCGCATCGCGTCGGCATCGCCGCCGGGGTCTTCAACGCCGCCCGGCAGGTGGGTGGGGTGGTCGGGGTCGCCCTCTTCGGCTCGCTGATCGCGGGGAGCTCGCTGGTCGCCGGGATGCGCCTGGCGCTGGGCATCGCCTCGGCCGCGCTCCTCGTCGCGGGGGCGATCGCGGTGAGCTTCCTCGACACCGACCTCGAGGAGGTCCAGGCATCCGCCTGAGCCGGCGGGGGGTTGCTATCGCCCGGCAGGCGCCGCGAGCAGCTCGCAGGCGAACTCGCGGACCCGCCGGTTCACCTCGTCGGCGGCCTCGACCGGGAGCATGTGGCCGGCACCGGGCACCATCACCAGGCCGGCGGGGTGGGGGAGGCTGCGCTCGAGCCGGCGGGCGTGCGGTGGCGGGGTGAGCCGGTCGCGGTCGCCGACCATCACCAGGGTGGGGACGGTGAGGTGCGCGACCGCCTCACCGAGGTCGAGGCGGGCGAGGACCTGGCCCCAGCCACGCCAGGTGTCGCGGCGGCAGGAGAAGACGACGTCGTGGCAGAAGGCGACCTGCGCCGGGGTCGCCGCCGGTCCGAGGGTGATGTGGTGGAGGCTGCGCCGCGACACCGGCGCCATCCACGGCGGCGACACCGGCGGCGTGGTGAGCACGCCGGCGCCGAGCAGGCGGCGGGTTCGCACCATGGCGCGGGGGATGGGCAGCAGCGTCGACTCGAGAACGAGGTCGCCGATCCCGGTGCTGATCAGCGCCGCTCCGGCGATGCGCCCGACCTCGCCGGGGTGGCGCTGCGCCCAGGCGAGCACCGCCATCGCCCCCATGGAGTGGCCGGCGAGCACCGCCCGGCTCCCCGGGGAGACGCAGGTGGCGAGCACCGCGGAGAGGTCGTCGGCGAGCGCGTCGGTGGAGAAGGCGCCGCGCCGTGCGGGACCGCTCCGGCCGTGGCCGCGGAGGTCGAAGGCGACGATGCGGAAGTCGCGCGACAGCTCGACGATCTGCGGGTGCCACATGCGCAGCGCGCAGGTCCAGCCGTGGAGCAGCACCAGGGTCGGCCGCGCCTCGTCGCCGAAGACCTCGACGTGGAGCTCGGTGCCGTCGCGTGACACCACGGTCCGCGAGCGCCCGTTCAGGGGGCGGCTGAGCTCGGTGTACTCCGGGTCGCCCTCGAGCCGGCGGCGGTCGACCAACCCGGCGACGGCGACGCCGAGGGCGGCGGCGCCGGCGAGGGCGGCGGCGCCGAGGAGGACGGGGGTGCGCGGTCGCGATCCAGTCATGTCTCCCAGGCTAGCCGAACGCGCGGCGGCGGCGCTCCCCGCTGCCGTAGGCTGCCCGCATGAAAGTCGGACTGCAGGTCTCGAGCTTCACCTGGCCCGGCGGTCCCGAGCACATCGGGGAGACCTTCGGGCGCATCGCCGAGCGCGCCGAGGCGGCGGGGTTCACCAGCATCTGGGTGATGGACCACTTCTTCCAGATCCGGGTCATCGGCCCGCCCGAGGAGCCGATGCTCGAGGGCTGGACCGCACTGGGATTCGCCGCCGGCCGCACCCGGACCATCCGGTTGGGGACGATGGTGACCGGGGTCACCTACCGCCATCCCGGCATCCTGGTGAAGGTCGCCACCACCCTCGACGTCCTCTCCGGCGGGCGCAGCTACCTCGGCATCGGCGCCGCCTGGAACGAGGAGGAGCACCTCGGCCTGGGCATCCCCTACCCGCCGCTCGGCGAGCGCATGGACCGCCTCGAGGAGACCCTGCAGATCGCCAGACAGATGTGGGCGGGCGACGAGCGCCCCTACGACGGCCGCCACTACCGGCTGGAGCGGCCGCTCAACTCGCCGCAGCCGCTGCAGCGGCCGCACCCGCCCATCCTCATCGGCGGCGGCGGTGAGCGCCGCACCCTGCGGCTGGTCGCCCAGTACGGCGACGCCTGCAACCTCTTCGCAAACGACCCCGCCCAGCTCGACCACAAGCTGGCGGTGCTCCGGGGCCACTGCGAGGCGGTCGGCCGTCCCTACGAGGAGATCGAGAAGACCAGCCTCGGCCGCCTCCACGTCACCCGCGACGGGCGCGACGGGTCGCTCGACGCCGCCGGCGCCATCCGGGTGCTCGAGGGCCTGGCCGAGCGTGGCATCGACCACGCGATCTTCGGGATGTCCAACGTCCACCAGGAGGAGCCCTTCGAGGTGCTCGCCTCCGAGGTCATCCCCGCCGCGGAGCGGATGCGCGTCGCCGGTCGCTGAGGAGCAGC
>DATARS010000109.1:0-15614 GCA_036269455.1 Candidatus Dormiibacterota bacterium
CGTGCGTTGCTCAACTCATGACCGGCCCGGTGGCCCGAAGACGCTGCGGGCGCGAAGCGCCCGCCGGCCGGGAGTCCGGCCGGGGAGGGGGGTAGCACACGGCATCGCGCAGCGATGTCTTGTGCTGGGCGGGGGGAGGGGTACCCTCCCCCCGGTTAACAACCGACTCCGACACCGACCAGCCCGTATCCCACGCAGACCACCCGATCCCCACGCAGACCACCCCGTATCCCACGCAGACCACCCACCCCGACGCCCATGCAGACCCGCCCCTCACGTCGGCGCGCGGTTCAGCCCCAGCCAGTACCCCGCCACGTCCCGAACTGCGGCGGTGAACAGGTCGAACTCGACGGGCTTGACGATGTAGCTGTTCGCCCCCAGGGCGTACCCCCGCATGCGATCCGGCTCGGGGGCGGCGGAGGTGAAGACCACCACCGGGATGCGGCGGAGGTCGGGGTCGGTCTTGATCTCGGCGAGGACGTCGTGGCCGTCGAGGAGGGGGAGCTTGAGGTCGAGGAGGATCATGCGCAGGCCCGACGGAGAAGGCCGGTCGCGATGGCGGCCGGTGCCGCGGAGGTACTCCAGGGCCTCGGCGCCGTCGCGCACCACGAAGATGCGGTCGCAGATCCGGTAGCGGCGGAAGGTGCGGAGCACGAGCTCCTCGTCGTGGGGGCTGTCCTCGACGAGCAGGACGTCCATCCGCTCGTGTGCGGGCGCGCTCATGGACCCTCCTCGATGCCGCCGATGGTGAAGTAGAAGGTGGCGCCCTCCCCCGGCGCCCCCTCCGCCCAGGCGCGACCCCCGTGGCGGTCGACGATGCGGGCGACGATGGCGAGGCCGGCCCCGATGCCGGGGACCGCCGCGTGCTGGGGGAGGCGCTCGAAGAGCGCGAAGAGGCGGGGGGCGTAGCGCATGTCGAACCCGGTTCCGTTGTCACGCACGTAATAGGCGGCGGGACCCCCGGGACCGCCGCGGCGCCAGCCGGCGCGGACGCAGGCGCCTGCGTTGCCACGGCTGAACTTCACCGCGTTGCCGATGAGGTTCCAGTAGACCTGCTCGAGGAGCACCGGGTCGGCGAGGCAGGAGGGCATCTTCTCGACCACCACCGCGGGCCCGCCGGCGTCGAGGTCGAGATGGAGGTTCTCGACCGCCTCGCGCGCCGCCGCCGCGGGGTCGACCCGGCGCCGTCCGAGCGACCGCCGTCCCAGGGTGGCGAGCGCCAGCAGCGAGTCGATGAGCCGCGACATGTGTTCGGCGCTGCGGGTGACCGTGGCGAGGTGGCGCAGGCCGCCGTCGGTGAGCCGGTCGCCCTCCTCCTCCTCGAGGACGCGGGCGAACCCGTGGATGGCGCGCAGCGGCGAGCGGAGGTCGTGCGACACCGTGTAGGTGAAGGCCTCGAGCTCCTGGTTCGACGCCTCCAGCTCCAGGGTGCGCCGGCGCAGCCGCTGGTCGGAGACGCGCCGCGCGGTGATCGCCGCGGCGAGCGAGAGCGCGGTGAGCGTGTAGCTGGCCGTGTAGAGCTGCAGGGGGAGGATGCGGTCGGTGAGCGTCCCCAGCGAGAAGCGCCCGGAGCCGTGGACGGTGGCGAAGGAGGCGATCGAGGAGACCGCGAGGCTCACCCCGGCGGCGCCGACCTGCTCGAAGCGCACCCCGGCCCAGATCGCCAGGGGGAAGAGCACCGAGGGCGAGACCGCGATGTGGAGGAAGACCAGGCTGGTGACCACCGCCGTCACCGCCATCAGCGCCACCGCCTCGGCCCTGGTCGCGGTGGTGGGCCTCGCCGCCCGCCGGGCCCCGGCGAGCGCCAGGCAGCACGAGCCGAAGACCAGGATGCCGATGCCGTCGGCGAGCCACCAGGCCGTCCAGACGCGGACGAAGGGACCGTGGATGGCGACCCCGCCCGCCCAGAGGCTGGCGGTGCCGAGCAGGGCGGCGGCCATCGGGGCCACCAGCCCGCCGAGCAGGGCGAGGAGGATGACGTCGCTGAGCCGGGCGAGCTCGCGCCCGAGACCGGCGCGGCGGAGCAGGACGGCGGCGAGCAGGTACTCGGCGGTGCTGCCCGCGGCGATGCTCGCCGAGACCGGCAGGGTGAGCCCGTCGCCGAGGTTGCCGAGCAGCGCCCCCACGGCGAGCGCCGGCCAGAGGCGCGGCCCGCCGAGCAGCAGCGCCGCCACCCCGAAGCCGGCGGCGGGCCACACCGGGGCGATGTCGGTGTGGGGGAACTGGAGGGTCAGCCCCAGGCGCGCCGCCGCCCAGTAGCCGCCGGCCACGAGCGCGGGCGCCGCCAGGTCGCGGCGGAGGCGCAGCGAGGGCAGGTGGAGGCGGAGGGCCGGCGGCCGGAGGAGGAGGGCGGGGCGCATTCGCGGCCATGCTGCGGGGCACCGGTCCCCCCCGCCAGATGCGGCTGCGTCCCCCCACCCCTCGCAGCTGCGAGGGTTGGTCAGCCCCGCGGCGGCCGGAGGCGGCGGAGCGCGTCGAGCAGCGTCGCCGCCCAGCGCAGGCCGAAGAAGAGGACGTGGCGCGGCGTCACCGGCTGAACCCGGTGCACCGGCGGAGCCCCCGCTGCGGCGGCGAGGGCGTCGGAGACGCGCTCGCGGAACCAGGGGAAGACCGTCGGCGGCAGCTCGCCGGGACCGACGTAGCGCATCCGCAGCGCCTCGATGCTGCGCCGCGCCCGGCCGCCGCTCGGCGTCCCCCAGTAGACGGCGTCGCCGCCGCGGCGCAGCCCGCGCCAGGAGTAGACCCCGACCAGCCCGCCGACGGTGGCGCGCAGGCCGGTCTCCTCCTCGGTCTCTCGGGTGGCGGTCGCCGCCGGGTCCTCGCCGTCCTCGCAGTGGCCGCCGGGGAGCTCCCACCCCGGCGGCCAGGGGCGCAGCTGGAGGAGCACCCGGCCGTCCTCGATGATCGCCAGCTGGGCACCCTCGACACGGTGGACCGTCCCCGCGACGCGCACCTCGGGGCTCACGTGCCTGCCCCCCCGGATCCGCCGTGGACCGCCGCCCAGGCACCGGCGACGGCGCCGAGGAGGTCCTCCATGTCCCCGGCGGCCACGGTGCGGGGATCGAGCCACACCCTGGCCGCCGCGGCGCGGGCGATCACCGGCGGCTCGGCGGCGCGCAGGGCGGCGAGCAGGCGGCCGGTCGGGCCGGGGAGGGTGACGCAGGTGGTGGGCAGCGTGCTCCCCGGCAGCGAGCCGCCGCCGACCTCGGAGACGGCGGGGGCGACCTCCGCGGGGACCCCCGCGTCGCGCAGCCGGCTCGCCCAGACGCCCGCCTGCTCCTCGAGCGACCGCGGGGTGCGGGCGAGCATGCGCGCCACCGGCACCTCCTCCTCGGCGGTGCCACCGAGGTGGGCGGCGAGGGTGGCGCCGAGGGCGGCGAGCACCATCTTGTCGGGGCGGACGGCGCGCATCAGCGGGTGCCGGCGCATCCGGGACACCGGCTCGGCCCGTCCCGCCACCAACCCCGCCTGGGGGCCGCCGCAGAGCTTGTCGCCGCTGGCGGTGACCAGGTCGGCGCCAGCGGCGAGCACCGCCTCGAGGACCGGCTCGCCGGCGAGTGCGGGATCGAGCCGCGCCGGGTCGCGGAGCGCGCCGCTGCCGGCGTCCTCGAGGAGCAGCAGGCCGTGCTCGCGGGCGACCGCGGCGCACTCGGCGGTGGTGGCCCGCTCGGTGAAGCCGACCACGGCGAAGTTCGAGGGATGGACCCGGACGATGGCGGCGGTGCGCGAGGTCACCGCGGCGGCGTAGTCGGCGGCGCGGGTGCGGTTGGTGGTGCCCACGTCGACCATCCGCGCCCCGCTGAGGCGCATCACCTCGGGGATCCGGAAGCCGCCGCCGATCTCCACCGCCTCGCCGCGCGAGACCAGCACCTCGCGGCCGCGGCAGAGCGCGCTGAGCGCCAGCAGCACCGCGGCGGCGTTGTTGGTGGTGACCAGCGCGTCCTCGGCGCCGCAGAGGGTGGCGAGCAGCGGGGCGACGTGGTCGTGGCGCGATCCCCGCGCGCCCGCGCCGAGGTCGTACTCGAGGTCGGTGTAGCCCGAGGCGGCGGCCACCGCGTCGCGCGCCGCGGTCCCGAGCGGCGCCCGTCCCAGGTTGGTGTGCACCACCACGCCGGTGGCGTTGAGCACCCGCCGCGGGCCCGGCTCGAGCCGCCGCCGCAGCCACGCGGCCGCCGCCGCGGCGAGGGCGTCCTCGCCGCCGTGCACCGAGCCGCCGCCGCGCCGCGCCGCACGTTCCTCGTCGATCACCGCGCGCGCCGCGCGCACCACCGCGGGCTGCGCCCCGGCCCACCGCGCCAGCAGCGGATGGGCGGCGAGCCGGTCGACGGACGGCAGCTCGCGGACCGAAGGTGAGGGGGCGCTCACAGCGACGAGCCGAAGAGCTGGAAGATGTTCGGCAGCCCGCCGACCACCGTGGAGTTGGGGTCGACGAAGGTGTGATAGATGTGGTCGTTGACGCTGACGATGAGCGAGCTCAGCGGGTTGAGGTTGCCGCCGCTGATCTGGGGGACGAGGAACACCAGCGCGATGGCGATCAGGATGACCACCTGCGTGTTCCGATCCATCCAGCGGAACAGGTCGGGGAGCACGCGGTGGAACAGCCCCCGGGCCACCATGTAGCCGTCGAGACCGGGGATCGGGATGCTGTTGAAGACGAAGAGCACCACGTTGATGAAGAAGCTCTGCACCAGCACCGCGAAGAGGATGTCCGACGCGGAGCCGTGCCCGAAGGTCTCGAAGCGCGGCTCGACGCCGGTGCCGAGCTGGACCTTGATCGCCAGCGCGAAGACGATGGCGAGCAGCAGGTTGGTGAGCGGACCCGCCGCCGCCACCGCCGCCTGCTGCAGCCCGGTGCGGATGTAGGCGGTGCTGAACTGCACCGGCTTCGCCCAGCCGAAGCCGACGATGAGCAGCATCCCGAAGCCGAGCGGGTCGATGTGCTGGCGCGGGTCCGGGGTGATGCGTCCCTGCAGCCGTGGGGTGGGATCGCCGAGGCGCACCGCCACCAGCGCGTGGGCGAGCTCGTGCAGGGTGAAGCCGAGGATCAGCCCGGGCAGCGAGTAGAGCACCAGGGTGAGATAGATCCCGAGGTTGCCCCCTCCCATCACTCGACCTCGACGCGCACCGGCCGGCGGCTGCGCGCGGCGCCCTCGGCGGCGGCGCGCTGGCGGAGGTGGTGCTCGGCGGTGATCTTCAGGGCGAGCAGCAGCTCACGCTGCGCGTTGAGCAGGTGCACCTGCGCCTCGGGAGGCAGCAGCTCGTTGACGGTGGAGCCCATCAGGTGCGCCGCGTCGCCGAGCAGGCGGCCGGGGCACACGCGGCACTGATCGGTCAGCTCTTGGCACTCCCGAAGACGACGCGGAGCATCCCCTCGTCGAGTCGCGCCGTGCTCACGGTGCGGCCCTTGAGCACCCGGGGCAGCGAGATCTCGCGCTTGTAGGGACCGACGGTGACGTAGAGCTCGCCCTCGCGATGGGTGACCGCGAGCTCGTCGCGGCTGACGAACGGGAGGTGGAGCAGCAGCTCGTACCCGGACCCCGTCTTGCGCACCCGCTGGGGCACCTCGTGATAGAGGATGGCGCTGGGGTCGCTGTCTCCGAAGATGGAGTCGGCCATCTCACCGAGGCTGTGCAGCCCGACCACCTCATGGTCGAAGAGCCGGGTGCGCTTGATCGGCACCGGCGCGAAGGCGGTGTCCACCATGTCGCTGTAGCGCGCCTGCGCCTCGCGCCAGGAGTCGAAGTAGCGGTCGGTGACCTCGGGCGGCAGCACCCGGTTCACCACCACCAGGTCGGTGAGGTAGTCATAGAGGCTGAGGTAGGTGAAGGCGCGCTGCGCCTCCTTGATCACCATCTTCTCGAGGTTGAGCACGATGCGCACGGTGCACACCTTGGGGTCGGCGAGCACCTTCTTCATCGCCTCGAGGTCGATGAGCACCTCCTTGATGCTGCCGAAGATCTCGTCACCGGGCAGCGGGATGCTGATGAAGGGCTGCACCATCGGGCGCGCCACCTTCATCACCCGCCGTTCGATGGGGAAGATGCGGTTGAGGTACCAGCGCGCCACGTCGGGGAAGGCGAGCAGCTGCAGGGTCTCGCCGGTCGGAGCGCAGTCGACGATGAGCACGTCGTAGTCGCCGCTGCGCTGATGGTGCTTGATCCACATCAGGCTGGCGACCTCCTCCATCCCCGGAGGCGAGGCCAGCTCCTCGGCGACGATCTCGTCCACGCCCTGCGAGGCGAACAGGGTCGACAGGTAGCGGTGCACCTTCTCCCAGTTCTCCTCGAGCTCGTGGAGGGCGTTGACCTCCTGGGCCCACAGGTTGGGACCGATCTCGGTGGGACGGTCGCCGAGCTCGACGTCGAGGCTGTCGCCGAGGCTGTGCGCGGCGTCGGTGCTGATCACCAGGGTGCGCAGCCCCAGACGCGCGCAGGCCACCGCGGTGGCGGCGGCGACGGTGGTCTTTCCGACCCCGCCCTTTCCGGTGTAGAGGATGACTCGCATGGTGGGTGACCACCGGTGTGGGCGGTGGCGGCTGCAGTCTACCTGCCCACCCGTCCAGGTCAGCCGACGGTGTGGGTCACCACCAGCGCTGCGACGATGATCAGCAGCACCATGAACCCGGCCATGATCGCCACCCGGCGGAGGTCGCCGGGGACGTAGGGAACGCGGTCGAAGGGGATCGCCGGGTCCTCGGGGTCGAGCGGGGCGAAGGTCGCCTGCTGCCTCTGCTGCCGCACCGCCTTGCGGCCGGCGGCGGAGGCGGGGTCGAGGCGGCCGACGCGCCGGGCGGCCGGGCCGGCGGCGGGACGGGCCGGGGCCTGGGCCTCGTCGACCGAGGAGCCGCCGTTGAGAACCGTCTCCTGGCCGGCGCCGGTGCCGGAACCATCGATGCCGACGCCGGGGGTGCCCGGCGTGGCGCCGCCGGGGGTGCCGGGGCGGGGCTGGGGACGGCGGCGGGCAGGCTGCTGCCGGGTCGGACGGGATCTCTTGGTCATCGCGAAGGCGACAGGGTAGCAGGGCCGCCCCCGGTCGGCGGCCTCGTGCTCAGCCCGTCACCGCGGCGCACCCGGCGCTCTCCAGGGCATGGCGGAAGCCCGCAACCAGGGCCGCGGCGAGCTCCTCGCGGTCGACCGGACGGCCGGCGAGCTGGCGGACCCCGGCTCCACGCCGCTCGCCCGCCGGGGGACGGCGGAGGTAGCCGGCGGCCCGGGGCGGATCGAGGAGCACGCTGCCGTGCTGGAGGAGCGCCCGGCCTCGTCGCGCCTGGGCGCTGCCCACCAGCTTGCGGCCGTCGGCGGCGAGAAGCTCGTGGGTGGCGGGCCGGGCGAAGCAGTCGGCGACGGCGGCGCGCTCGCGGGCGGCGGCACGCTCGTCGGCGGCGGCGCCGTGGGCGTGGACCTCGACCCCCAGCCCCGCCAGCCCCAGGACGACGGCGGCATGGATGCGAGCGCAGGAGCCGAGCACGTCGCCCCCGAAGGCAGGGTGGTCGACGGCGCAGACCAGGGCGTAGGTCACCTCCTCGTCGTGGAGCACCGCCACCCCGCCGGTCGGCCGGCGCACCACCTCGACGCCGTCGCGGGCACAGGCGGCGGTGTCGACGTCGCCCGCCGCCTGGAGGCGCCCGATGCTGAGGCAGGGGGGCGAGAAGCCGTAGATGCGGATCTCGCCCGCCGCCCCGGCGGCGACGGCCTCGAGCCGCTCCTCGTCGAGCCGCATGTTCTCGGCGCCCGGCCGGGGCCGGTCGATCCGGATGGCGATCTCGTCCCCGCCACAGAGAGGGGGGAGGCAGGGGGGAGTCCCCCCGCGAGTGGGCGCGTCAGCGCCAAGAGGACGATGAAGGGGCGGCACCTCGGGCATGGCGGACATTGTCCGCAACCACCGGCCGGTGCCGCCCCCTCGCTAGGGAAAGGAGATCGCGTCTGGGGACGCGGGTTGTCAGTGGGCCGTGTAGTACTCCGTCGAGCCGACGAAGAGGTTGATGATCGCCTCGTCGCGGGTGCCGTTCTGGAGCTGACCCGCCCAGTAGGCGAGGTCACCGGAGGCCGCGCCGCGGCCGAGGATGCTCTGGTAGTAGCCGGCCACCAGGTGCTCGCGACCCTCCTCGCTGTAGAGGATGCTCGCCGCCAGCTGGCTGAAGCTCAGCTTGCCGGCGTTGAGCTGCTGCACCCAGTACTGCTCGCCGCCGCTGTCGACCGGCCGCCCGAGGGCGTCGAGGTAGAGGGCGTCGACCGCACCCTTGGCGGTGCCGCCGTGGATCTGGAAGTATTCCTGGGAGCCGATGAAGGAGAGCCGGACCTGCTCGAAGGTCGCGCCCTTGCCGATCTGGCCGGCCCAGTAGGCGACGCCGCCGCTGTCGGAGGCGCGGTGCAGGTAGGGGCGGTACATCGAGCTGACCACGGCGCTGCGGAACTCGGTGCTGCCGGTGATGGTGGCGGCGAAGGCGGAGCGCGACATGCCGCCGCGGATCTGGCCGGACCAGTAGGCGAGGCCGTCGGCGTCGACGTTGCGGCCGAGCAGGGTCTGGTAGGCCGCCTTGACGAAGGTGGCCACGTTGTCCGAGTCGGCCAGGGTGATGGTCACGCTGGCGTTGATCGCGTTGTCGGCCACGTCGGTGGCGGTGATGGTCTCGGTGCCGCTGGTGGTCCGCGCCCGGCCGGTGGTCGTCGCGGTGCCTGTGGAGTCGGCCGCGGCGGTGGCCGCGGTGACGGTCATCAGGCTGCCGGCGACGCTGAACCGCACCTGCTCGTTGGGGATGGGGTTGCCGTTGACGTCCTTGACGAGCGCGCTCACCACCACGGTGGCCCTGCCGTCGTCGGCGAGGTTGTGGCTGGGGACCGAGACGGCGATGCTCGCCGCCGGGCCCGGGTTCTCGGTGAGGGTCGCCGCGCCCTGCACGTTGGTGCTGGCGACCGTGCCGGTGATGGTCTCCTTGCCCGCCCTGGTCGAGGCCGTCACCAGGGTGGTGGCGGTGCCGTCCGCGGCGGTGGTCACACTCGAGCTGCCCAGGGTGGCGGCGCCGCCGGTGGCCAGGCTCACCGCCGCACCCGACACCGGGTTGCCGTTGGCATCGGTGACGGTGACGGTGACGGTGCGCTGATCGCTGCCGTTGGCGGTGACGGTGCTGTTGGCGGTGAGCGTCACGGTGACGTTCGCCGCCGGACCGGCGACCTGGGTGATGGTGGCGCTCGCGGTGGTCGCCGGGGTGGCGGTGCCGCTGCCGATGGCCGCGTCGGTCACGGTGATGGTCTCGACGTCGGCCTTCCTCCCGCTGGTGAGGGTCACGGTGTAGGTGCCGTCGCCGTTGTCGGCGACCGCGCTGGTGATGCCCGGGGTGCCGCCGCCGTTCACCGCGGCGGTGACGCCGAGGGTCTGGCCGGGGACGCCGTTGTGGTTGCGGTCGGTGACCGTGGCCACCAGGGTCATGGTCGACGCGCCGTTGGCGGTGATCTGGCCCGAGGTCTGGCCGAGGGCCAGGCTGGTGGGCGCGCCCGGGGTCTCGGTCAGGGTCGCCTGGCCCGACACCACCGAGCCGGTCACCGAGCCGTCGGTGACGGTGACGGTCTTGACGCCGGCGGTGGTCGCCGGGGTCGCGGTGGCGGTGTAGGTGCCGTCGCCCTTGGCGGTCACGGCGCCGAAGGTCAGCCCGCCGCTGCCGGCGAAGTGCATCGTGTCGGCGGTCACCGGGTTGCCGTTGACGTCGGTCACGGTGGCGGTGAAGGCGACGCCGGTGGTCTGGTCGGTGGAGATGGTCGAGCCGGCGCCGGTGACGGCCACATGGGTGGCGGGACCGGCGGTCTCGGTGACCAGCGCCGAGCCGCTCAGCGCACCGTCGGCGATGCCGACGGTCTCGCGGTTGGCGGTGGTCGAGGCGGTGACGGTGACGGTGTAGTTGCCAGCGCCGGTGTCGGCGACGGCGAGCCCGAGGTCGGCCGCGCCGCTCGAGCCCGTGGCCACCGCCTGGGTGACGGCGAGGTGCTCGCCGTAGACGCCGTTGGCGTTGGCGTCCTCGATGTGCACGGAGATCACGGTGGTGGAGTGGCCGTCGGCGACGAGGCCGGCGGCGCCCGGGGTGACGATGAGGTGGGTGGGAGCGCCCGGCACCATGGTGAGCGCCGCGGTCCCGGAGATCGCGGTCGCGGGGGTGGTGTCGGTGGCGGTCACGGTCTCGGCGCCGGCGACCGTCCCCGCCGTGGCGGTGGCGGTGTAGGTGCCGTTGGCGCCCGCGGTGACGGTGCCGAAGGTGGCGTGGCCACCGCTCGCGAAGTGGACCGACTGGCCGCTCTCGGGGTTGCCGTTGACGTCGGTGACGGCGGCGGTGAAGACCTTGGTGGCGTGCCCGTCGGCGGTCATGCTCGCCGGGTTCGGGGTGACCGTCACCGTGGCCGGCGCGCCCGCGACCTCGCTGAGGCTGGCGCTGGCGGTGAGGTGGTAGGAGGCGTCGCCGGCGGTGAGGGTCTCGGCCTGGGCGACCTTCGAGGAGTGGACCATGAAGGTGTAGGTGCCGTCGCCGTTGTCGCTCATCGGGTCGATGACCGCGCCGGTGGCGGTGCGCCCCAGGGTGATGGTCTGGCCGGGGACGCCGTTGCCGCCGCCGTCGGCCACGGTGACGGTGGCCAGGGTGGTGGTGGCGCCGTCGGCGGTGATGCTGCCCTGCGAGAGGGCGAGGGTCATCGTGGTGGGATGGTCGTACTCGGTGAGCACCGCGCTCGCGGTCTTGTTCGCGGCGGAGACGTAGACGGTCTGCGGACCGGCGGTGGCGACGCCGTTGACCTGGACGTGGGCGGTGCCGGTCGCATCGGTGGTGCCGGTGCCCGAGTTGCTGAAGCTCAGCTCACCACTGCTGCTGCCGAAGGTGACGGTGGTGCCGGGGACCGGGTCGCCGGCGACGTCGAACACCCCGGCGGTCGCCATCGAGCTGTTGCTGGTGCCGAGGTGGATGTGGGTCGGATTGAGGCTCAGCGTCACCGTGGCGGGCGGGCCCAGCTCGGTGAGCGCCGCGGTCACGGTGCGCACCGTGGTGTCGGCGTTCTTCAGCGCCGCGTCGGAGCCGGTGATCGTCTCCGGGCCGGGGGCGGCGGCGGTGATGGTGGCGACGTAGGTGCCGTCGCCGTGGTCGGCGACCGCGCCCATGTGGGCGTGCCCGTTGGTGGAGATCGACACGGTCTCGTGGGGCACGGGGTTGCCGTGGACGTCGGTGATGGTCACCGTCGCGGTGGTGCTGTCGGCGGGGCTGGCGTTGGTGACGATCGTCGACTTGCCCAGCGCCATGGTGATGTTCGCCGCCGCGCCGGGGGTCACCGTGAGCGTCGCCTGCGGCGAGGTCACGCTGGGGTCGGTGGCGGTGATGTGCTCGACATCCGCGACCGTCGAGCTGCGGATGGTGCTGGTGTAGGTGCCGTCCATGTTGCTGACGGTCGCGCCGATGGTGGCGTGCCCGTCGGTGTGGAATGCGACCGTGTCGCTGCCGCGGCGGTTGCCGAAGGCGTCGGTGACCGTCGCCGTCGCGGTGGCGGTGGCGGCGCCGTCGGACGGCAGGGTGCTCCTGTCGAGGGCGATGGCCACCGCGGCGGGCGGGCCGGGGACCTCGGCGAGCGTGGTGCTCGCGGTGGTCGCCGCCGGCGTGCTGCTGGCGTCGGTGGCGGTGAGGGTCATCATGTCCGCCTTCGTCCCGGCGGTGATGGTCGCCGAGTAGGTGCCGTCACCGTTGTTGGTGACCGCGCCGATGCGGACCGTGCCGCCATTGGCCCCGGGGGTGGCGGAGAAGGCCACGCTGTCGACGGGGACGCCGACGCCGGCCGAATCGGTGGCGGTCGCGGTGGCCCTCACCGTGCTGCTGCTGTCGGCGGTCACCTGGGGCTGGCTGAGGGCGATGCTCAGGTGGCTGCTGTGGCCGTACTGGTTGAGGGTGGCGATGCCGACCTGCCCGGTCTGGGCGTCGGTCACCACGATCTGCGGCCTGCCCGGCGCGCTGCCGGCGACGACCGTCGCCGACGCGCTGTCGAAGAAGCCGGTGTCGGTCGGCGGGGTGCCGGAGAAGCTCGCTCCGCTCGCGGGCAGGATGCCCCAGCGGATCTGGCGGAAGGCCTGGGTGGTCGTCCCGGCGAGCACCCTGGCGTTGACGCTGACGGTTGTCGCTCCGTCGGCGGGCACGAAGCTGCGCGACAGGGTCACGTTCACCGTGATCTGCGACGCGGCCTGCGCCGGGAGGAGGACCTTCAGCCCGCCGGCGATCATCGCCAGCATGGCCGCCCCCAGGATCAACCACTTCCGCGCAAACATGTGTTCTCCTTCAGGCTGCGCGGGAATACCTGACAGAGTGGGCGTACAGGCCCGATTGAGAGGCTCGGCCGTCGATCCCGCGGCTGCTACCAGCCTGAGAACGGCACAAACGCCTCAAAACCTGCGATAGGTTCAAGGACTCGCAGCGCGGACTCGCAGCGCGATCTGCGCCTCAGGCCGCCTCCATCGCCGGGGTGTACTCGGCGTCGCGGGCGGCGCCGTTGTTGCGGGCGCGGCGGGCGAGCTGGTCGCGGCCGGCGTCGACGTTGGCGGGGTCGCCGCCCCAGGCCTTGAGCGCCGGGTCCTGGAGGGCGCGGCCGTAGGAGAAGCTGAGGCCCCAGGGCAGGGCACCGCGGGCGTTCATCGCCTGGAGATGCGCGGTGGCCTCCTCGGCGCTCTGCCCGCCGGAGAGGAACGCGATGCCGGGGACGGCGGCGGGGACACAGCGGCGCAGCACCCGCAGGGTGGCCTCGGCGACCTCGTCGACGCTCGCCTGGCGGGGTGCCGCCTTGCCGGGGACGACCATGTTCGGCTTGAGCACCATGCCCTCGTACGCCACTCCCGCCGTGCGGAGGTGCTCGAAGACGGTGTCGAGGGTCTCGGTGGTGACCTCCTCGCAGCGCTCGATCGAGTGGTCGCCGTCCATCAGCACCTCGGGCTCGACGATGGGGCAGAGCCCGCCCTCCTGGCAGATCGCCGCGTAGCGGGCGAGGGCCTGGGCGTTGGCGACCAGGCAGGCGCGGCTGGGGATGCCCTCGCCGATGGTGATCACCGCCCGCCACTTGGCGAACCTCGCCCCCAGGCGGACGTACTCGGCGACCCGCTCGGGGAGCCCGTCGAGCCCCTCGGTGATCTTCTCGCCGGGGTGCAGCGGCAGGTCCCTGGCGCCGGTGTCGACCTTGATCCCGGGGATGATCCCCACCTTGGCGAGCAGCTCCGGGAAGGGGGTACCGTCGAGCGCCTGCTGGCGGATCGTCTCGTCGTACAGGATCACGCCGCTGATGTGCTCGGCGAGGTCCGGGGTCGTGAGGAGCATGTCGCGGTAGGCGCGGCGATTGGGCTCGACGTTGTCGATGCCGATGGCGGCGAATCGCTTTCCGATGGTCCCGGTGCTCTCGTCGGCGGCGAGGATCCCCTTGTGCGGGGCGACCAGCGCCCGGGCGATCGCCTCCAGCTCCTGCACGTCCATTCCGCCATCCTCCTGATCTCGCGAACCGCGCCCAGTCTACGGATCGAGGGCCGCCGGCGCGAGGGGGACCCGGCGCTCACGCCACAGGGGGATGGGACTGACCCGGGCCTCCCCTTTCCCGGCAAGGATTTCGCCCCGTCGACGTTGACACCGGAGGCGCTGCACGCGCCGCCAAGGAAGGGAGAGAACGACATGTTCGGATCGCGCCTCGGGGAGCGGCGTCCGCTGCTGACCCTGGGCCTGACCACCGGAGTGGTCGCCCTCGGCTTCGCCGGCTTCGTCGCCGTGGGGAGCGGTGACACCACCGCCTCGGCGCACACCACCACCGCCGTCGCCTCCCCGCTCGACAAGAGCGGCAAGGGCGGCGAGTGCTCCGACGACGACAGCAGCAAGGGCGACGACAAGAACAAGAATGACGACGACTGCACGGTCACGGTCACCAGGACCAAGACCAAGACGGTCACCGTCGGCAAGGGCGTCACCACCACCGTCAGCGTGCCCGTGACCGTGACCGTGACCGTGACCACGATCTCGACCTCGACCGTCATCGAGACCATCACCTCGACGACGACCATCACGACGGGCCCCCTGACCACCCCGTAGTCCACGCGGGCGGAGCGCCGGCGCCAGGATGGCGCCGGCGCGCCCGGCTACACGTTGAAGCGGAAGTGGACGACGTCCCCGTCCTGCATGGTGTAGTCGCGGCCCTCGAGCCGCAGCCGTCCCTGCTCGCGCACCGCGGCGTAGGAGCCGGCGGCGATCAGCGTCGGGGCATCCACGACCTCGGCGCGGATGAAGCCGCGAGCAAAGTCGGTGTGGATGGTGCCGGCGGCGTCGAGGGCGGACTCGCCGGTGCGCAGCGTCCAGGCGCGCACCTCCTTCTCGCCGGCGGTGAAGAAGGAGAGCAGCTTGAGCAGCGAGTAGGCGGAGCGGGCGAGGCGGTTGAGGCCGGGCTCCTCCAACCCGAGGGTGGCGAGGAAGTCGGCCTGGTCGGCGGCGTCGAGCTCGACGATCTCCGACTCGATGCGGGCGCTGAGGCGCATCGCCTCGCCGCCGCTCTCCCGGGCGCGCTGCTCCAGGGCGGCGGCGCCGGCCTCGCTCCCGGCGGCGGACTCGTCGACGTTCACCACCACCAGGAGCGGCTTGAGGGTGAGCGGGAAGAGGTCGCGGAGATGCTCGCGCTGCTCGGCGTCGAAGCCGGCGGTGCGCAGCGGGCGGCCGGCGTCGAGGTGCTCGCGGGCGCGGCGGAGGGTGGCGATCACCTCCAGCTCCTTCTCCTTCGCCAGCCGCGAGTTGCGCTCGGTGCGGTCGAGGCGGCGGGTCACCGTCTCGAGGTCGGCGAGCGCGAGCTCGAGCTCGAGCAGGTCGATGTCGCGCAGGGGGTCGACCGAACCCTCGACGTGGGTGACGTCGGCGTCCTCGAAGGAGCGCACCACCAGGGCGATGGCGTCGGTCTCGCGGATGTGGCCGAGGAACTGGTTGCCCAGCCCCTCACCCCGGCTGGCGCCGCGCACCAGGCCGGCGATGTCGGTGAAGGTGACCGTCGCGGGGATCACCCTGGGCGGTGAGAAGATCGCCGCCAGCGCGTCGAGCCGGGGGTCGGGCACCGGCACCACCCCGGTGTTGGGCTCGATGGTGGTGAAGGGGTAGTTCCCCACCGCCGCGCCCGCCTGGGTCAGGGCGTTGAAGAGCGTCGACTTGCCCGCGTTGGGCAGCCCGACGATGCCGACGCTCAGGCCCACGGCTCAGCTCTCCGCGTCGCCGGCGCCGCCGAGCAGCTCGCGCACCCGCGAGCGCAGCCGCTCGCGGCTCAGCACCACCCGGGCGCCGCAGCCGGCGCAGGCGAGGCGCACGTCGAGCCCCACCTGGGTGACCACCATGCGATCGCCGCCGCAGACGTGGGCCGAGCGCAGCGCGATCAGGTCGCCGACCTCGGGCGAGTAGCGGAGCCGGCCGTCGGAACCCCGCCCGGCACGCTCCGGCGATGGCCCAGGCATGTCACAGCTCGTCGAGCTGGTAGGCGCGGTGGAGGGCGCGCACCGCGTCGCCGACCTGCTCGCGGGCGACCAGGCAGGTGATCCGGATCTCGCTGGTGCTGATCATCTTGATGTTGATGCCGCTGTCGGCGAGGGTGCGGAACATG
>DATARS010000110.1:0-7815 GCA_036269455.1 Candidatus Dormiibacterota bacterium
GTCGACCGCCGCCATGGGGCTGGCGCTGCGCGCCGCCGGCAACCGGATGCCGGTGCGCATCGTCCAGTTCATCAAGGGCAGCTGGAAGACCGGCGAGCGCACCGCCTTCAGCGAGTGGGTGCCGGGGGTGGAGATCGCCGCTGAGGGCCGCGGCTTCACCATCGACAGCCTGCGCGACCCGGCGATCAGCGACCAGGATCACGTCGAGGCGGGGCGGAACGCCTGGGCGATCGCCGACGACGCGGTGCGCGGCGGCTCCTACCGGGTGGTGGTGCTCGACGAGATCCTCGGCTCGATCACCGCCGGACTCGTGCCCCTCGACGAGGTGCTGCGGCTGATGCGCGAGAAGCCCGTCGACGTGCACGTGGTCCTCACCGGCCGCAACGCGCCCGCCGAGGTCGTCGAGCTCGCCGACTGTGTCACCGAGATGCGCGAGGTCAAGCACCACTACCGCGGCGCCGGGATCCCCGCGCAGCGCGGCATCGAGTTCTGAACCCGCGGTGATCGTCCTCGTCACCACCGCCGACACCGAGCTCATCGCCCTGGCGGCGGCACGGCGGCGGCGCCCCGCGGGATGCGCCGAGGTGGCGGGGATGAGCTGCATCGGCTGGACCGCCGCCGAGGTGCGCGCCCGGCTCGAGCCGCTGCTGCCGCGCGCCCGCTGTGTGGCGGTGCGGCTGCTCGGCGGCCGCCGGGCCCTGCCCGAGGCGGTCGACGCCATCGCCGCCGCCTGCGCCGCCCACGGGGTCGCCCTGGTCGCCTGGCCCGGCGACCTCACCCCCGACCCCGAGCTGAGCGCGCTCACCACCCTCGACGCCGAGGTCGCCGGTCGCGGCTTCGCCTACCTCGTCCACGGCGGCGACGCCAACGTCGCCCAGCTGGTGCGGCTGCTGAGCGACGCGACCTGCGGCACCTCGGTGGGCTGCGACCCGCCCCGGCCGGTGCCCTGGGACGGCCGCTACCATCCCGACGCCCCCGAGGACCCGGGAGCCGCGGAGGGCTGGTGGCGCGCCCGCCTCGACCCCGGCGACGCCCGGCCAGTGGTGGGGCTGGTCTTCTACCGGGCCCACTGGATGACCGGCAACCTCGCCCTCGTCGACGCCCTCTGCGCCGCGCTGGAGGCGCGGGGGTGCCGGACGCTGCCCGTCTTCTGCTACTCGCTGCGCACCGACGGCGGCGACCCCGCCGCCTTCGCCCACCTCCGCGACGAGACCGGCCGGCCGCTCGTCGACGTGCTCGTCAGCACCCTCTCCTTCGCCATGGGCGAGCTGCCGGTGAGCGGGCCGCAGGTGGCCGCGGAGTGGTCGGCGGCGGCGCTGGTGCGGCTCGGCGTCCCGGTGGTGCAGGCGATCGCCGCCACCGCCTCGCGCGAGCAGTGGCAGCGCAGCGACGCCGGGCTCAGCCCCGTCGACGTGGTGATGAACGTCGCCCTGCCCGAGTTCGACGGGCGCATCGTCTCGGTGCCGGTGTCGTTCAAGGAGCGAGTGGACGGGGTGACCCGCTACGTCCCCGACCCCGAGCGGGTGGGCCGCTGCGCCGGGCTGTGCGCGCGGCTGGCGCGGCTGCGCCGGCTGCCCCGCGCCGAGGTGCGCCTCGCCGTGGTGCTGAGCAGCTACCCGACCAGGAACTCCCGGGTGGGCAATGCGGTCGGGCTCGACACCCCGGCGTCGGCGGTCCGGCTGCTCGGCGCCCTGCGCGCCCAGGGCTACGACCTCGGCGACGGCCCCCTCCCCGGCGGCGGCGACGCGCTGATGCACGACCTGCTCGCCGCCGGCGGCTACGACCGCGAGTACCTCACCGCCGAGCAGCTGGCGGCGGCCCCGGGCCACCTCGGCGCCGCCGAGTACGCGCGCTGGTTCGAGGCGCTGCCCGCGTCCTCCGGCGCGGCGGTGCGGCGCAGCTGGGGCGAGCCTCCGGGCAGGCTCTACTCCGCGGACGGCCGGCTCGCCTTCCCCGGACTGCGAATGGGCAACGTGCTGGTCTGCATCCAGCCGCCCCGCGGCTTCGGCGAGGATCCCACCGCGATCTACCACAGCCCCGACCTGCCGCCCTCGCACCACTACCTCGGCTTCCACCGCTGGCTGGACGACGGCTTCGGCGCCGACGCGGTGGTGCACCTCGGCAAGCACGGCACCATGGAGTGGCTGCCCGGCAAGGCGCTGGGGCTCTCCGCCGCCTGCTTCCCCGACCTCTGCATCGCCGACCTGCCGCTCTTCTATCCGTTCGTGGTCAACGACCCCGGCGAGGGCACCCAGGCGAAGCGGCGCGCCCATGCGGTGGTGATCGACCACCTCATCCCGCCGGTGAGCACCGCCGACGCCTACGGCCCGATCGTCGCCGTCGAACAGCTGATGGACGAGTACTTCCAGTCCCAGGCGCTCGACCCCGAGCGGCTCCCGCTGATCCAGGAGCGCATCTGGGAGGAGGTGCGCCAGGCCCACCTCGACGCCGACCTCGCCCAGCCCTCGCGGCCCGACGACTTCGACGCCTTCCTGCTGCGGATGGACGGCTACCTCTGCGAGCTCAAGGACGCCCAGATCCGCAACGGCCTCCACGTCCTCGGGGTCCCGCCCGACGGCGAGGCGCTGATCGACATGATGCTCGCCTGCGCGCGGCCGACCGACGGCGGCGTGCCCGGGCTCGAGGACCAGCTCGCCGCCGCCTGCGGCCTCGACCTCGACGCGCTCCTCGCCGATCGCGGCGCCGCCGCGGGTGCCTGCCCCGCCGCGTTGCTGCCGTACCTGACCGGAACACTCCGGGTCGCGGGCGACCTGGTCGAGGCGGTGCGCGGCCTCGCCCGCGAGCTCGTCGTCCAGCTCGCCGCCGCCGACTTCGACGCCGTTGCGATCCCCGCGCTGCTCGCCGCGACGGTCCCGTCGGAGGGCGCCGCCGCCGCCCTCGAGCACCTCGCCACCGTGCTCTGGCCGGCGCTGCGGCACACCTCGGACGAGATCGGCAACCTGCTCCTCGGCCTGCACGGCGGCCACGTCCCCGCGGGCCCGAGCGGCGCCCCCACCCGGGGGATGACCCACGTCCTCCCCACCGGGCGCAACTTCTACTCGGTCGACCCCAAGTCGCTGCCGACCGAGACCTCCTGGCGGGTGGGGCGGCGGCTCGCCGGGGCCGTGGTCGAGCGCCACGCCGCCGAGACCGGGGCGCCGCCGCGGACGGTGGGGATCGTCGTCTGGGGCACCTCGGCGATGCGCACCGGCGGCGACGACATCTCCCAGGCGCTCGCCCTGCTCGGGGTGCGGCCGCTCTGGAACCGGGAGAACCGCCGCGTCCGCGGGCTGGAGACGATCACGATCGAGGAGCTGGGCCGGCCCCGGGTCGACGTCGTGCTCCGGGTCAGCGGCTTCTTCCGCGACGCCTTCCCCAACCTGGTCCACCTCTTCGACGAGGCCGTCGAACTGGTCAGCGGTCTCGACGAGGACGCCGCCGCCAACCCGATCGCCGCGCGGGTGCGCGACGAATCCGCCGCGCTCGTCGCCGCCGGCCTCGATCCCACCACCGCCGCCGAGCGCGCCCGCTACCGCATCTTCGGCAGCCGGCCGGGCGCCTACGGGGCGGGGGTGCTGCCCCTGCTCGACGCCGGCAACTGGCAGACCGACGCCGACATCGCCGCGGTCTACACCGCCTGGGGCGCCCACGCCTACACCCGCGAGCGCTACGGGGTCGCCGCCGAGGAGCAGTTCCGCTCATCGTTCTCGCGGATCGCGGTGGCGATCAAGAACCAGGACAACCGCGAGCACGACATCTTCGACAGCGACGACTACCTCCAGTACCACGGCGGGATGATCGCCTGCGTCCGGGCGCTGACCGGGACCGCGCCGCGCGCCTACTTCGGCGACAGCGCCGACCCGGCGCGGGCCCGGGTGCGCGACCTCGCCGAGGAGGCGCGCCGCGTCTTCCGCGCCCGCGTGGTCAATCCCAAGTGGCTGGCGGCGATGCGCCGCCACGGCTACAAGGGCGCCTTCGAGATGGCCGCCACCGTCGACTACCTCTACGGCTACGACGCCACCGCGGGGATCGTCGACGGCTGGATGTATGCGCAGGTCGCCGACGACTACGTCCTCGACGCCGTCTCCCAGGAGTTCGTCCGCCGGAGCAACCCGTGGGCGCTGAAGGCGATGGCCGAGCGGCTGCTCGAGGCGGCGGCGCGCGGGCTCTGGGACGGCGCCGACGAGGAGCGGCTGCGCGCCCTGCGGGCGGTGGCGACCGAGGTCGACGCCGAGCTCGAGGCACAGATGGCGCCGGCGGCGGGACGGCGGCCGTGAGCCCGGCCGCGCCGGTGGTGCTGATCGCCCACGGCACCCGCGACCCAGAGGGCCGCGAGGAGCTGCGCGCCCTCGCCGGGGCGGTGGCCGCGGGCACGGGCACGCCGGTGCGCTGCGGGGTGATCGAGTACCCCGGCGGGGGGCTGGAGCCGGTCTTCACCGCCCTCGCGGCGGCCGCGGACGACGCCCGGCGGAGCGGGGCCGGCGAGGTGCGGCTGGTGCCGCTGCTGCTCTTCCCCGCCGGCCACGCCCGCGACGACCTCACCGTGGCGATCCGCGGCGCCCGGCTGCTCCACCCCGACGTGGCCTGGCGCTGCGTCCCCCTGCTCCGCCCAGCCCCCGCCCTGCTCGCCGCCCTCGGCGAGCGCGTCCGGGCCGCCGACGCCCGGCTCGGCGAGCCCGCCGAGGCGGTGGTGGTGGTCGGTCGCGGCTCGTCGGTCGCCCATGCCAACCGCCAGCTCGAGCGGCTCGTCGCCGGCCGCCTCGCCGCCGCCGACGGACGCCCGGTGGCGCACGCCTTCGCGTCGCTGGCCACGCCGGCGGTGGCGGCGGCGCTCGAGCGCCTGCGCGACGCCGGGGTGGGCAGCGCGGTGGTCGCGCCCTACCTGCTCAACCAGGGGCTGATCGCCCGGCGGATCCGCCGCGAGGCCGGCGCCGCCGCGACCCGGCTGGGGATGCGGGTCGAGGTCGCCGAGCACCTCGGGCTCCATCCCGCGCTGCTCGGCTACCTGCGCGCCCGCGCCCGGGGCGAGCGCGGCGCCGGCGTCGCCGCGGCGGCCGCCACCACCCCGCTGCGACCCGCCGCCGGCCGGATGCCGCGCCCCATCGTGGTCGCCGGCTGCGCCAGCGGCACCGGCAAGAGCACCCTCGCGCTGGGCCTGATGGCGGCGTTCCGCGCCCGCGGCCTGCGCGTCCAGCCATTCAAGGTGGGCCCCGACTACATCGACCCGCTCCACCACAACGCCGTCGCCCGGCGCCCCTCCCGCAACCTCGACTCGGTGCTCTGCGACCCGCGCAGCCTCCCGGCGCTCGCGGCGCGGGCTGCGGCGGGGGCGGACGTGAGCGTGGTCGAGGGCGTGCTCGGCCTCTTCGACGGCCGCCTCGACGGCGGCGACTCGGGCAGCACCGCCGAGGTCGCCCGGCTCGTCGACGGGGTGGTGGTGCTCGTCGTCGACGCCGCCCGGGCGGCCCGATCGGTGGGCGCGGTGGCGCTGGGCTTCACCCGCTTCGACCCCCGGCTGCGGATCGACGCGGTGGTGCTGAACCGGACCGGCTCGGAGCGCCACGCCCGGACCGCGACCGAGGCGGTCGAGGCGGCGACCGGGATCCCGGTGCTCGGCTGCATCCCCCGCGACGACGAGCTCAGCCTTCCCGAGCGCTACCTCGGCCTGGTGCCCCCGCAGGAGCGGCCCCACCCGCCGCGCTGGGCCGAGCGGCTCGGCGCCACCGTCGAGCGCAGCCTCGACCTCGACGCCCTGCTCCGCCTCGCCGCGTCGGGCCGGGGCCCGGTCGCCGACCCCGACCACGATCCCTTCGCGCTCGCCACGTCGCCGCCGCGCGCCCGGCTGGCGGTCGCCCGCGACGCCGCCTTCAGCTTCCTCTACGCCGACGCCCTCGACCTGCTCGCCGCCCGCGGCGCCGAGCTCGTCCCCTTCAGCCCGCTCGTCGACCCGGGGCTCCCCGCCTGCGACGCCCTCTGGCTGCCGGGCGGCTTCCCCGAGCGGTTCGCCGCGACCCTCTCCGCCAACCTGCCGATGCGCGCCTCGGTGGCGGCGGCGCTGGGTGCAGGGATGCCCGCCGTCGCCGAGTGCGGCGGCGCCATGTACCTGGGCACGGCCATCACCACCGAGGACGGCGAGCGCCATCCCATGTGCGGGGTGCTGCCGTACGGCACCCGGATGGGGGCGCGGCGCTCGCTCGGCTACCGCACCGCGGCGGCGCGGCGCTCCTCGCCGCTGGTCGCGGAGGGCGGGCGGGTCACCGCCCACGAGTTCCACTGGTCCGCCGCCGACCCCGGGGTGCGCCCGGCGGACGCGGCCTGGTCGGTCGACCCCGGCGGCGACGCCGAGGGCCACGCGACCGCGACCCTGCTCGCCTCCTACCTCCACCTCCACCTCTGCGGCATCCCCGCGGCGGCGGCCCGGCTGGTGGCGGCGGCGGAGCGGCACCGACGCCACGCCGCCGTGGCAGGGCCGGCGGCGATCGGAGCCATGCCATGACCATCCCCGGACGCGGCCGCGCGCTGAGGGCCCTGGGGGTGCCCCCCGTCGAGATCGAGGCGCTGAGCATGACCAGGCTCCGCGCCGCCGCCACCGTGCCGCTGCCGCCGCCGCCCGCCGACGAGGTGGCGCTGCGCATCGCCTACGCGGCCGGCGACCCCGCCCTGCTCGCCGACCTGGTGGTCCCCGTCGAGGCGGTCGAGGCCGCGGTGGCGGCGCTCGCTCGCGGCGCCCTGGTGATCTGCGACGTCGCCATGGTCGCCACCGGCGCCCGGGCCCGGCTCGCCGCGCTGGGCATCGAGCCCGCGGTCGCCGTCGAGGCCGCCGACCGGCCGCTGCCCGCCGCGCTGGGCGCCCAGACCCGGGCCGCGGTCGAGGCGAGCAGCCGCAGCGCCCGCGGCCTGCTCGCCCTCGCCGGCGACATGGAGGGGGCGGTGGTGGTGGTGGGCAACGCCCCCACGGCGCTGCTCGCCCTGCTCGACGTGCTCGCCGACGGCGCGCCGCTCCCCGCGGCGGTGGTGGCGACCTGCTGCGGCCTGGTCGCCGCCGCCGAGGCCAAGGAGCTGCTCCTCACCCGGCCGCCGGCGCCGGCGATCGTCGTCCGCGGCACCCGCGGCGGGTCGGCGTGCGCCGCCGCGGCGCTCAACGCGCTCTGCGCGCTGGCCGCCGGGGGGACGGGAACGGGACACTGAGCGCATGACCGGAGTGCGCGAGGCCGGGAGCGCCCAGGGCCCGGCGGCGGACGAGGAGGGCTACTCGCCCGCGCCCCGGCGCCGCCGCGGGCTGCGCAACGGCTTCACCACCGGCGCCTGCGCCGCCGCCGCCACCCGCGCCGCGTGCCACCACCTGCTCGAGGGCGAGCCGCTCGCCGAGGTGGGCGTGCGCCTCCCCGCCGGCTTCGAGCAGCGCTTCGCCGTGGAGGATCCCCGAGCCGGCGACGGCTGGGCCTCGGCGGTGGTGGTGAAGGACGCCGGGGACGACCCCGACGTGACCCACGGCGCCCGGGTGACGGTCACCGCGGCCTGGAGCGAGGAGTCCGGGCTCGTGATCCGCGGCGGCGAGGGGGTGGGCACGGTGACCCTCCCCGGCCTCGGGCTCGAGGTCGGCGGACCGGCGATCAACGCCGTCCCCCGGCGGATGATCGGCGAGGCGGCGGCGATCGCGGTGGCAGCGGCGGCCGCCGCGAGCCGGGGTCTGGTCGTGACCGTCAGCGTCCCCGGCGGCGAGGCGATGGCGCGGCGGACGATGAACCCCCGCCTCGGCGTGCTCGGCGGCATCTCCATCCTCGGCACCACCGGGGTGGTCCACGCCTGGTCGAC
>DATARS010000111.1:0-40661 GCA_036269455.1 Candidatus Dormiibacterota bacterium
CATCCCCGCCAGCGGCCGGGGCAGCTGCCGGGTCAACGGCTCGCTGGTCTCGGTCGCCACCCTGCGCGAGATCGGCGAGCAGCTCGTGGAGATCACCGCCCAGGGCGAGAGCCACCGCCTGCTCCGCGCCGCATGGCAGCGGCGGCTGGTCGACGCCGTGGGCGGCGAGACCGTCGCCGCTGCCCGCCGAGCCACCGCCGCCGCCGTCGCGCTGTGGCGCGCCGCCGAGGAGGCGGAGCGCCGCGCCGGGGCGCTGGCGGCGCGCGATCGCGAGCAGCTCGAGCGCGCCCGCGAGGTCGCCGCCGAGCTCGGCCCGCTGCGGCTCACCCCCGGCGAGGACACGTCGCTCGCCGCCGAGTGCGCCCGTCTGCGCGGCGCCGCCCGGCTCCGCGCCGCCGCCGACGCGATGGGCGCGGCCTGCGCGGGCGGGGACGAGGGCTCGGCGGCCGACCTGGTCGCGGCCGCGATGGCCACCGGGCGGCCGGTCGCCGCAGCCACCGGGGACGCCGAGCTCGGGTCGGTGGTCGGCGACGCCGAGGAGCTCGTCGAGCGGCTCACCGACCTCGGCCGCCGCGCCCGCCGCCTCGCCGCCCAGTGCGAGGTCGACGACCGCCGCCTCGCCGCCGTCGAGGAGCGTCTCGACGTGCTCGAGCGGGTGCGCCGACGCCACGGCGGGAGCCTCGAGGCCGCGCTCGCCCGCCTCGCCGAGGCCGAGGCGCTGGTCGAGGTCGCCGGCGGCGACGGCTCCGCCGAGCGGCTGGCGGCAGCGCTGGAGGCGAGCCGCGCCCAGGCCGCGACCGCCGCCGGCGCGCTCAGCCGGGCCCGGCGCGCCGCCGCGGCCACCCTGGAGCGCGCCGTCACCGCCGAGCTGCGCCGGCTGCGCCTGCCCCACGCCCGCTTCCGGGTGGTGCTCGGCCGCACTCCCGACGAGGCCGGGCTCGACCTCGACGGGACGTGCGTCGCCTGCGGCCCGGACGGGGTCGACGGCATCGAGTTCCGGCTCGGCGCCAATCGCGACGAGGTGCCGCTGCCCCTCGACGAGGGCGTGTCCGGGGGCGAGCTGTCCCGCCTCGGCCTGGCGCTCCGCGCCGTCGTCGCCGACGCCGACGACTGCCCGACCCTGGTGCTCGACGAGGTTGACACCGGCCTCGGCGGCGACACCGCCGCCCGGGTGGGCGAGGTGCTCGCCGGCGTCGCCGCCCGCCGCCAGGTGCTGGTGATCACCCACCGTCCGGAGATCGCCGCGCCGGCCACCCGGCACCTCGTGGTCGCCAAGCACGATCGCGCCGGTCGCACCGAGGCCGTGGTCGGGGCGGTGGAGGCGGAGGAGCGCGCCTCGGAGGTGGCCCGGCTGATGTCCGGCACCCCCACCGCCGCAGCCCTCGCCCGGGCCCGCGAGCTCATCGCCGCGGCCTCGGCGGCCACGCCCGGGATCCGCGCCGCCCGTACCATTGGCCGCGATGAGTGAGCAGGAGCAGCCGGCCGAGGCCGGCGCCACGGAGGCGGCCGCGGCCCCGAAGGTGCGCTTCCCCGTCGAGGTGCCCGGCTTCCGCGGCTCGCTCGAGCAGCTGGTCGCCACCGCCCAGCGTGGCGACCTCGACCTCGCCACCATCCCGGTGAGCGAGATCACCGCCGGCTTCCGGGCCCAGGTGGCCGAGGCGGAGACCGATCCACGCGACCTCGCCGACTTCCTCACCCTCGCCTCGCGGCTGCTCGCGCTGAAGGCGGCCCGGCTGCTCCCCGACGGCGCCATCGACGCCGAGGAGGCGACCGGCGACGAGGGCGGCCCCGTCGACGACCCCGGGGCCCGGCTCGCCGAGTACCGGCTCTTCCGCGCCGCCGCCGAGGCGCTGCTCTCCGACGCCTCCGAGCAGGGGGCGCGCAGCTTCCTCAGCACCGTCTGCCCCGAGGTCGTGCCCTCGGAACGGCTGGCGATCGCCCCCGAGCGGTTGCTCAGGGCGTTCCGCGCCGTGCTCGAGCGCCTCCCCGAGCCCGACACCCTCGAGGTGCCGGCGACCAGCTTCTCGGTGGACCAGAAGGCCGAGGAGCTCCGAGCCCTGCTCGTCGTGCGGGGCACGCTCCGCTTCGAGGAGGTCTTCGCCGCGGCGCGCTCGCGGCTCGAGGCGGTGGCCGGGTTCCTCGCCCTGCTCGAGCTGATCAAGCGCGGCGAGGCCCGGGTCGACCAGGAGGACAGCTTCGGCGAGATCACCGTGACCGCGGTGGCGGTGGAGGCGCATGGCTGATCCCGACCTCGACCGCGCCATCCCGGAGCACGTCGCCGACGTCCCCGCCGAGGACCTCGACACCGCTCTCGAGGCGGTCTGCTTCGCGCTCAACCGCAGCCTCACCCTCGCCGAGGCCGCGTCGATCATCGGCCGCACGCCCGAGGACCTCGCCATCGCCGCCGAGACCCTCGCCATGCGGCTGCGCGGCCGCGGCCTGATGCTCCAGCGCCACCAGGACGAGGTGCAGCTGGTCACCCGCCCCGCGGTGGCCTGGGCGGTGCAGCGCGCCCTGAATCCCGAGCGGCCGAGCCGCCTCAGCCGTCCGGCGCTCGAGACCCTGGCGATCATCGCCTACCGCCAGCCGCTGACCCGCGCCGCCGCCGAGGCGATCCGCGGGGTCAACTGCGAGGCGGTGCTCGACAGCCTGGAGCGGCGCGGCCTGATCGCCGAGGTCGGGCGCCAGGACAGCCCCGGCCATCCCCGCCTCTTCGGCACCACCCTGCGCTTCCTCGAGGTCGTCGGCCTCGAGCGCGTCGACGACCTCCCGCCGCTGCCCCAGGGCACGGTCATCCCCGAGCTCCCCGCTGAGACCTGGGACGCGGCCGGGGAGGGGGAGGAGGAGGTCGAGCTCCGCGGCCACGACGCCGACGCGCCCGCGGCCACCGGGGTCGCGCCGGCGGCGGGTGACCACCCGTGAGGGCGCCGGCTGCGGCGCCGCGCCAGCGCCTCAACCGCTACCTCGCCGGCCGGGGGGTGGCCTCGCGCCGCGGCGCCGACCTGCTCATCGAGGCGGGGAGGGTGGCGGTGAACGGCCGCCGGGCCGAGCTGGGGATGCTCGTCGACCCCGTCCACGACGGCGTCGCCGTCGACGGCCGCCCGGTTCCGCCCGAGGTCGAGGCCCGCACCCTGATGATCAACAAGCCGGTGGGCGTGGTGAGCACGCGCAGCGACCCCGGCGGCCGGCCGACGGTGCTCGACCTCGTCGACGACGCCGCCGGCCTCTTCCCGGTCGGCCGGCTCGACGCCGACAGCCGGGGCCTGCTCCTGCTCACCACCGACGGCGAGCTCGCGCTCCGGCTCACCCATCCCCGCCACGGCATCCGCAAGCGCTACCTGGTGGCGCTGCGCGGGCGCGTCCCGGCGGCGGCGCTGCGCACCATCGTCGCCGGCGTCCACCTCGAGGACGGCCCGGCGCGGGCGCTGTCCGCCGCGGTGACCGGTGACCGCCAGGGCGACACCGTGATCGAGGTCGAGATGGGGGAGGGGCGGCGCCGCGAGGTGCGCCGGCTCTGCGCCGCCGCCGGGCTCCACGTCACCGACCTCCAGCGGGTCGGGTTCGGACCGCTGCGGCTGGGGCGTCTCGCCGAGGGCGGCAGCCGCCGGCTGCGCCCCTCCGAGGAGGCCGAGCTGCGCGCCGCCACCGGCCTCGCCGAGCCCGCGGACGCGGGCGGCCGGGGATGAGCGGGATGGCATCGGTGCCCGCGCGGGTGACCACGGGCGGTCCGGGAGGTCCCCCGGTCGTCACCGTCGACGGCCCCGCCGGCAGCGGCAAGAGCACGCTGGGGCGCCGGCTCGCGACCGCGCTCCGCCTCCCCTTCGTCGACACCGGCCTCTTCTATCGCGGGGTCACCGTGGCGGCGGTGCGGGCCGGGCTCGACCCCGCCGACGCCGCCGCCGCCGAGCGCCTCGCCGCCTCGGTGCGGATCGAGCTCAACACCGACCCCTCGGGTGGCGCCGGAGCCTGGACGGTGCGGGTCGACGGCGAGGACGCGGGCGAGGCGGCCCGTGACCACCGCAACGCCAGGCTGCTCGCCACGCTCAGCGGGATGGAGGGGGTGCGCCGCGCGCTGCTCGGCCCCCAGCGCCGCGCCGCCGCCGCGGGGGCGGTCGCGGTGGGACGGGACTGCGGGACGGTGGTCTTCCCCGACGCCGAGGTGAAGATCTACCTCGACGCCGCCCCCGAGGTGCGCGCCTCGCGCCGGGAGGTGCAGCTCCGCACCCGTGGCAGCACCCTCGACGCCGCCCAGCTCCGCTCCGAGGTCGCCGACCGGGACGCCCGCGACTCCGAGCGGCTGGTGGCGCCGCTGCGGCGCGCCGCCGAGGCGCACGTCATCGACACCGGTGCCCACGGCATCGACGAGGTCGTCGAGCTCGCCCTCGAGCTCTGCCGCCGCGCCGGCGTCCCCGGCTGCTGACCGTGCCCGTCGTCGCCATCCCCCGCATCCGCACCTCGCCGCTCTACCCCTTCGAGCGCCGCCTGATGCTCTCGCTGATGTGGTACTTCCTCCGCGACGAGCTCCACGTCGAGGGCCTCCACAACGTCCCCCGCCGCGGCGGCTGCATCGTCGCCGGCAACCACATCGCCACCTGCGATCCGCCGCTGATCGGCGCGCTGGTCCGCCGCCACGACGTCCACTACATGGCCAAGGCCGAGGCCTTCGCCCGGCGGACGACCGGCTGGGTCCTCTCCGGCTACAACGCCTTCCCGGTCGCGCGCCACACCGCCGACCGGCTCGCGATCCGCCGCTCGCTGGCGGTGGTCGCCCAGGGGCGGGTGCTGATCATGATGCCGGAGGGCACGCGCAGCCCCGACGCGACCCTGCAGCGCGCCGAGCCCGGGGTGGGGCTGATCGCCCGCCGCTCGGGCGCCCCGATCATCCCCGCCGCGGTGTGGGGGAGCGAGAATGCGCTCCCCAGGGGGGCGAGCCGTCCCCGCCGTGCCGAGGTGCACGTCCGCTACGGCGCCCCGGTCCACCTGCCCGACGCGGCGATGAGCAACCAGCGGGTCGCCGACTGGATCATGGAGCGGATCGCAGAGCTCCTCCCCGAGGGCTACCGCGGCGCCTACGCGGGCGCGCCGGTCGCCGCGACGGTGCCGGGACCGTGACCCGCCAGGCCGGCGTCGCGGTGGTGGGGGCGGGGTCGTGGGGCACCACCGTCGCCTCGATGGTGGCCCGCCGCACCCCGACGGTGATCTGGGCGCGCCGCCCCGAGGTCGCCGGGGAGATCGAGAGCGAGCACACCAACCAGGCGTACCTGCCCGACCGGGTGCTCGACCCGGCGCTCCGCGCCACCGCCGACCTCGAGGAGGCGGTGAGCCGGGCCGACGTGCTGGTGATGGCGGTGCCGAGCCATGGCTTCCGCGAGGTGCTCGAGCAGGCGGCGCCCCACCTGCGGCCGTGGATCCCGGTGATCAGCCTCAGCAAGGGCCTGGAGCAGAGCACCCGGATGCGGATGACCGAGGTGGTCTCCGAGGTGCTCCCCGGCCATCCCGCCGGGGTGCTCGCCGGCCCCAACCTCGCCCGGGAGATCCTCGACGGCTACGCCGCCGCGGCGCTGGTGGCGATGCCCGACCTCCACGTCGCCTCCGCCCTCCAGGAGATCTTCCGCACCCCGTACTTCCGCGTGTACACCGGCACCGACGTCTGTGGCGCCGAGATCGCCGGAGCGCTCAAGAACGTCTTCGCCATCGCCGCCGGGATGGCCTCCGGCCTCGGGACCGGCGACAACACCCTCGCCCTGGTGATCGTCCGCTGCCTCGCCGAGCTCACCCGCCTCGGGGTGGCGATGGGCGGCGAGCACCACACCTTCGCCGGGCTCGCCGGGATGGGTGACCTGCTCGCCACCTGCATGAGCCCGCAGAGCCGCAACCGCCGGGTCGGGGTCGAGCTCGCCCGGGGCCGCACCATCGACGAGGTGATCGGCGAGATGAAGATGGTCGCCGAGGGGGTGAAGACCTCGCGCGTGGTCATGGAGCTCGCCGGTGACCACGGCGTCGAGGTGCCCATCGCCCACGAGGTGCACATGGTGGTGAACGAGGGGCGCCCCGCCCAGGAGGCGTACCGCGGGCTGATGCGCCGGCGCCCGACCACCGAGCTCGAGGCGGGCTGACGGTGGCCCGCACCGCCCTCCCCCAGACCAACGAGGAGGCGTGGGACGCCGCCGCCGAGTGGGGCCGCTCGGAGGAGATGAGCCCCTTCGAGACGCTGATGTGGCGGGCGGAGAGCGATCCCCGGCTGCGCTCGCCGATGACCCTGGTCGACCTGCTCGACCGCGCTCCCGACTGGAGGCGGCTGGTCGCCGCCCATGAGTGGGGGACCCGGCTGGTGCCGCGGGCGCGACAGCGGGTGGTCGATCCGCCGTTCCATCTCGGCGCTCCGACGTGGGTGGTCGACCCCGATTTCGACCTCCACTTCCACCTCCGCCGCGCCCGGGTGCCGGCGCCGGGAACCATGGCGCAGGTGCTCGAGCTCGCCGAGCAGATGGCGATGACCCCCTTCGACCGGGCCCGGCCGCTCTGGGAGGCGCTGGTGGTCGAGGGGCTCGAGGACGGCCGCGCCGCCTACATCTTCAAGATCCATCACAGCGTCACCGACGGCCTCGGCGGCATCCAGCTGCTCAGCCTGCTCCACAGCCGCCACCGCGAGCCCTCGCCGCGCAAGCCGATGCCGCCGCCACCGGAGCCGGGGACCGCGACCCCGCTCTCGGTGCTCGGCGACCAGCTCCACCGCCGCCTCCGCGAGGCGCCCGGTCAGGCGGGACGCACCCTCGGCTCGGGGGTCGCCACCCTCGGGCGGATCGCCGCCGAGCCCGCCGACGTCCTCGGCGGGGCGGTGCGCTTCGGCCGCTCGCTCCAGCGGGTGCTGGCGCCGCCGCCGGCGCGCTCCTCACCGCTGCTGCGGGCGCGCAGCCTCTCCTGGCGTTTCGGCGCGGTCGACTGCGGCGTCGACGAGCTCCGCGCCGCCGGGCGGGCGGCGGGCGGCACCCTGGGCGATGCCTACGTCGCCGCCCTGCTCGGCGGCCTTCGCCTCTATCACGAGCGCTTCGGCGTCGCCGTCGACGAGCTGCCGATGGCGATGCCGATCAGCATGCGACGCCACGACCACCCCATGGGCGGCAACCGCTTCGCCGGGGCCCGGCTCGCCGCGCCGGTGGGGGAGGTCGACCCCGCCGAGCGCATCCGGCTCATCCACGACTTCGTGCTCGAGGCCCGGGCCGAGCCCGCCGCCGACGCGCTCGGGCTCTTCGCCCCGGCGCTCAACCTGATGCCCACGGCGCTGCTCACCCGCTGGTACGCGAGCCAGACCGGCGCCCTCGACCTCCAGGCGAGCAACGTCCCCGGGCTGCCCTACCAGGCGTACATCGCGGGGGCGCGCATCGAGCGCATGTATCCGTTCGGTCCGCTGCCCGGCTGCGCGGTGATGGCCGGGCTCGTCTCCCACGTCGACACCTGCTGCATCGGCGTCAACTGCGACGCGGCGGCGGTCACCGACATGGACGTCTTCGTCGACTGCCTGCGCGCCGGGCTCGCCGAGGTGCTCGCGCTCGCCGCGAGCTGAGCTCATGGAGGGGAGCAGGGGGGAGGCCCCCCGCTGTTGGGCGCGTCAGCGCCCGGATCACGAGGCTTCGTCGAAGGTCCAGGCGCCGGCCCGCCCGGCGCTCCAGAGAAGCTCCTCGGCGGAGGGGAGGTCGGGGCCGAGGCGGTCGCGGACGAGCTCGGCACCGGCGAGGTCGGCGAGGAGGTGGGCGAGGGCGGCGATGCCGATCTCAGCGCCCTCGAGGTAGGCCTGAGCGAGCGCGCGTCCGGGGTCGCCCTCGACGTCGACCTCCTCGGACAGGCGGGCGAAGCCGGGCTCGAGCGCGGCGTGGAGGGCCCGCATCGCCGCGAGGATGCGCAGCCGCAGGACGGTCTGTCCCTCGGTGGAGAAGCGGCGGTAGGTCGCGGGGAAGACCTCGGGGTGCAGGTCCTCGACCCAGGTCTCGGTCGGCTGGGTGGCCCACTGCGAGGCGTGGAGACGGGCGTCGAGGCTTGGCATCGGCGTGGCACTCCGACAGTTGGGGGGTGGATCGAGGCTATCCCCACCCGCCGCCCCCGCCCGCGCCGTCACCGAGGCGTGACCGGACCGCCGCGTCAGGGCAACGGGTACCCTCAGCGCTGTGGAGCGTGAGGAGGGCCGGTTCGCCGGCGCCGGCGGGGTCGAGCTCTTCGAGCAGGCGTGGCTGCCCGCGGGCGAGCCGCGGGCGGTGGTGGTGATCGCCCACGGCGCCGGCGAGCACTCCGGCCGCTACCTCCACGTCGCCGAGCGGCTGGTGTCGGCGGGCTATGCCGCCCACGCGCTCGACCACCGCGGCCACGGCCGCTCCGCCGGGCGGCGGGCGCTGATCGACCGCCTCGCGCACGCCGTCGCCGACCTCGACACCGGCATCGTCCGGGCGGCGGAGCGCCACCCCGGCCGGCCGGTCTTCCTGCTCGGCCACAGCATGGGCGGGTGCATCGCGCTCGCCCACGCGCTGCGCCACGGCGCACGGCTCGACGGGCTGCTGCTCTCCGGGGCGGTGGCCCGGCTCGACGCCCCGGCGGTGCTGAAGCTCGCCGTTCGCGGCCTCTCCCGGGTGGCCCCGGCGCTCGGCGCGGTCGCCGTCGACCCCGCCCTGGTGAGCCGCGATCCGGCGGTGGTCGCCGCCTACCGCGCCGATCCGCTGGTCTTCCACGGGAGGCTGCCGGCGCGCACCCTGGCGGAGATGTCCGCCGCCGCCGACGGCTTCCCCGCGGCGGTGCCGGCGCTGCGCCTGCCCATCCTGGTGATGCACGGCGGCGCCGACGCCATCGTTCCCGCGGCGGGGAGCCGGATGGTGCACGAGCGCTGCGGGTCCGCCGATCGCACCCTGCGGATCTACGACGGGCTGTACCACGAGATCCTCAACGAGCCCGAGCAGGCGACCGTGCTCGCCGACGTGACCGGGTGGCTCGACGCGCACACCGATGGAGGGCGGACAGCATGAGCAGCCTCGACGTGCGCAGCCTCTGCGAGGCCTTTCAGCGCACCGCCGCCGCCCATCCCGACACGGTGGCGCTGCGCTCGCTCGGCGGCGCCACCCGGATCACCTGGGGCGAGTACGCGGCCCGGGTGCGGCGCATCGCCGGCGGACTCCACGGGCTGGGCGTCCGCCACGGCGACACCGTGTCGCTGATGATGAGCAACCGCCCGGAGTTCAACGTCTGCGACACCGCGACGATGCACCTGGGCGCGGCGCCGTTCTCCGTCTACAACACCCTGCCCGCGGAGCAGATCGTCCACCTCTTCCGCAACGCCGGCAACCGGGTCGCCATCTGCGAGGCGCAGTACGTCGAGCGGGTGCGCACCGCCGCCGCGGGCTCGGCGGTCGAGCACATCGTCTGCGTCGACGGCGCCCCCGACGGCACGCTCGCGCTCGAGCGCCTCGAGGCGGACGATCCCGGCGACCTCGACCTCGAGGCGGCCTGGCGCCGGGTGGAGCCGTCGGACCTGCTCACCCTGATCTACACCTCCGGCACCACCGGGCCGCCGAAGGGGGTCGAACTCACCCACGCCAACATGCTCGCCCAGCTCCGCGCCACCAGCGCGCTGCTGCCCGTGGTCCCCGGCGACTGCTCGATCTCCTACCTGCCCTCGGCGCACATCGCCGACCGCTGGGCGTCGCACTACACCGGGATGGCGATGGGGGTGGAGGTCACCAGCTGCCCCGATCCTCGCGCCGTGGCCGCGGCGCTCCCCGAGGTGCGGCCGACGATCTGGGGCGCGGTGCCGCGGGTGTGGGAGCGCCTCTATGCGGCGCTCGAGGCGGGGCTGGCGACCACCCCCGACGAGGAGCGGCGGCGGGCGATGCGCTGGGCGCTCGACACCGGGGTGCGCCGGGTGCGCGCCGAGCAGGCCGAGCTCGCCGGCGAGGGCCCGGGTCCCGACGCCGGGCTGCTCGCCGAGTCGAGCCGCGCCGACGAGCTGGTGCTCGAGCCGCTGCGCCGGCGCCTCGGCCTCGACCGGGCGCGCTGGCTGGTGTCCGGCGCGGCGCCGATCGCCGCCGAGCTCCTGGAGTACTTCGGCGCCCTGGGCCTGCCCATCCTCGAGCTCTGGGGGATGTCGGAGATCTCCTGCTGCGGCACCGTCAATCCCCCGGGCCGGGCCCGCATCGGCACCGTCGGCGTGGCCCTGGAGGGGATCGAGGTGACCACCGCCGAGGACGGCGAGCTGCTGGTCCGCGGCGGCATGGTGATGCGCGGCTATCGCAACGAGCCGGAGAAGACCGCCGAGGCGATCGACTCCGAGGGCTGGCTGCACACCGGCGACATCGCCACCATCGACGGCTCCGGCTACATCCGCATCGTCGATCGCAAGAAGGAGCTCATCATCAACGCCGCCGGCAAGAACATGTCGCCGGCGAACATCGAGAGCACCCTGAAGACCGCCAGCCCGCTGATCGGCCAGGCGGTGTGCATCGGCGACCGCCGCCCCTACAACACCGCCCTGCTGGTGCTCGACCCCGACGGCGCCGCCGCCTGGGCGCAGGCCAGGGGGCGGGACGGCGCGAGCCTGACCGACCTCGCCGCCGACGCCGAGGTCCGCGCTGCGCTCGAGGCGGCGGTCGAGGCCGCCAACCAGCGGCTGGCGCGGGTGGAGCAGATCAAGCGCTTCGCCGTCCTCCCCGAGAACTGGGAGCCCGGGGGCGACGAGCTCACTCCGACGATGAAGTTGAAGCGCCGGCCGATCGCGGAGAAGTACGCCGCGGCGATCGAGGCGCTCTACGCCTGACCGGCGCGGAGGCGGCGCCGTTGCCGGCGGGGGGCTCGACCGCGACCTCGACCTCGGCCGCCGCCGGGGCGCGCCGCCGGGCGCGGCCGGCGAGCTCGCGGCTGCCGCCGTCGGGCCAGTCGTCCAGGGTGGCGCGGTACCGGCGTTCGAGGTCCGCGATGTGCCGGGGCAGGTCCTCGACCCGCCAGCCGGCGGTGGGGACCGGCGGCAGCACGACCACGTCGACGGTGCCGGGCCGCACCAGGAAGGAGCCCCGCCACATCACCTCGCCGGCGTTGCGGATGACGATCGGGACGACCGGCACCCCGGCCTGCATCGCCAGGTGGAAGGCGCCCTTCTTGAAGCGTCCGAGACGCGGCGTCACCGAGCGGGTGCCCTCGGGGGAGATCGCCAGCGAGACGCCGCTGCGCAGCTTCTCGACCGCGGGCTCGAGTGCCGCCCTCGCCTGCGCGGTGTTGCCGCGGTCGACGTAGGCGACCTGGGCGACGTAGCCGAGCAGGGCGAACCGCGGATCGCGCGACGCCTCGATCTTGGCCACCCCGGTGAGGTCGCGGCGCACCAGGTTGGCGACGATGGGCACGTCCATCGAGCTCTGGTGGTTGAAGATGAAGACCGCGGGCCGGTGGCTCCAGAGGTGCTCCTCGCCGGTGACGTTGAGGCGCACCCCGGCGAGCGCCAGGGCGACGTCCGAGCCCACCGAGGTGGCGAGGTTGGCGGCGTCGCGGCGGCTGCCGTTGAGCAGCCCCAGCCCGAGGCCGACCGCGCCGGCGACGCCGAGGCCGGTGAGCGCGGCCCCGGTGCGGACCAGCTGCTCGACGCCGGGCCGGCCGCGGGAGGCGAAGCGCACGATCGGCCAGCCCCGCCGCATCGCCATCCGGCGCAGGCCGTCCTGCGGGTTGAGCGGGCGGGGCAGGCCGACGCTCTCGAGGAAGGGCACGTCCTCGTCGCCGTTGGCGTAGCCGTAGCTGGCGGCGAGGTCGACGCCGTGGCGCTGGGCGAACTCCCGCACCGCGTTCGCCTTGCCCTCGCCCCAGAGCACCGGCCCGAGCACCCTGCCGGTGATGATCCCGCGCACCACCTCGACCCGCGAGGTCAGCAGGTGGTCGAAGCCGAGGTCGCTGGCGAGCGGCGCCGCCTGGTACGGGGTCGCCGAGGAGGCGAGCACCAGGGTGTGGCCGGCGCGCTGGTGGGCGCGCACCAGCTCGCGCGCCTCGGGGTAGACCATCCCGGCGATGCGCTGGACGAAGAGGCGCTGACCGAGCTCGGAGAGCTCGTCCTCGGAGTGGCCCGCCATCGCCTGGGCGGCGATCCGCATCAGCCCGCCCACGTCGGCACCGCGCAGGCCCATCTCCGCGCCGGCGATCAGGGTGCTGGCGATCTCGCGGGGGCTCACCTGCCGCTTGCGCAGGCGGTCGAGGTAGAAGACGGTCGCCGAGTAGCCGGCGATCAGGGTGCCGTCGAAGTCGAAGAAGGCGCCGATCGAGGGTCCGGTGGGGCCCTTCTCGACCTCGGCGATGCGCGCGTCCAGGCCGCTCACCGGTGCGTCCCCACCAGGGCGAGCTCGCGGACCCGCTCGAGCCGGTGGACCACCCCGGCGAGCTCGGCGGCGAGGGCGGCGCGGCCCTCGGCGACGGGCTCGCGGCCGGGGTCGACGAGGTCGCGGTTGGCGGCGAGCTGCAGCCCGGTGCGGAAGAGCTCGGTGGAGATCGCCTCGGGGCTGCGCAGCCGCTGCTGGAGCCGCCGCTGACGGGCGTCGCCGAGGCATTCGCGCAGGAACGCGCGCTCGTCGATCGGGCTGCGCGGATCGCGGGCGGCGAGACGGTCGGCGACCACCTGGTAGGCCTCGAAATAGGGGCGGACGATGCGGTGGGCGACGAGCATCCGGGTGCTCGCCAGGGTCGCCAGGATCGCCTCGGGGTCGCCGGCGTGGCGCTCCCAGTCGGGGTCGGCGGCGGAGAGCTCCTCGCGCAGCTCCTGGGCGAAGGCGCCCTTGCCGGCGAAGAAGAACTCGAACTTCAGCAGGTCGCGCAGGCGCAGGGCCTCCTGCCAGGCGCCCTCCATCGGGTCGGCGAAGGGTTCGTCGGCACAGCGCACGGCGATCAGCTCGACGATCGAGCGGCTGACGAAGAAGTGGGCGATGCCGTTGCGGTAGAAGGCGGCCTCGAGGTGGCGCGAGGGCGCCACCCGCCACACCGGCTCGACCCCCTCGGCGAAGCGCTCGGCGAGGTCCTGGTGCTGCAGCTGCTCGAGCGCGCGGCGCACGGCTCGGGGCTCGGTGGAGGTCGCGCCCTCGGTGGTGGGCAGGCCGCGGCGCTCGACGTAGGCGCAGAACGGCGCCAGGCTGGCGCGGATCTCGTCGAGGGTGAGCGCCCGGTCCTCGGCGCCGAGCAGCGCCAGGGTGGCGAGCGAGGGCGCGGTCACCGGGGTGGCCGTGTTGATCCGGCGCAGCACCTCGAAGGCGAGCTTCTCGACGGTGTGGCCGCCGCGGCTGCCGTTGCTGCTCGCGCTCATGCCCTCGCGGAGCGAGAGCGGCTCGCCGAAGCGCAGGTGGACGACGCTGCGGGTCTTCGACTGCTGGCGGAGGTAGCGCACCAGCCAGCCCACCCCCTCGCTCTGCTTGGCGCCGCCGGTGCCCTCGGCGGCCATGGCGCCGACCTCGGGAAGGTGCTCGTAGACGATCGAGGTGGGCACCAGCATGACGTCCTCCGCGGCGCCCTCGAGCACCGCCTCGACAAGGTAGGCGAGCAGGCCCAGCTTCGGGGGACGCAGCTTGCCGGTGCGGGTGCGGCCGCCCTCGATGTACCACTCGAGGTTGAAGCGCTTGCGCACCAGGTAGCCGACGTATTCGCGCAGGGTGAGCTTGTAGACGGGGTTGTCGCGAATGTTGCGGCGGATGAAGACGTAGCCGCTGCGCCGCGCCATCGTGCCGATCGGCCAGAAGGCGACGTTGACCCCGCCGAGCACGTGGTTGGGGGCGAACCCGTTGGCGTGGAGCGCGGTGCGCAGCACCAGCGGGTCGACGTAGGAGCGGTGGCTGGGGAGGAAGACCAGCGCCCGGCGCCGGCCGAGCTCGCGCAGCTCCTCGAGGCGGGCGGGGTCGACCTCGATCTCCGAGCCCCGAAGCGCGACCCGGACCAGCTGCTCCCAGGCGTCGATGGCGAGCCGGCTCGAGCTCGCCGCCATCTCTCCCAGGTACTCGGAGGCCTCGGCGAGCACCTCCGCCTCGGTGCGGTCGAGCCGCCGGGCCAGCTCGGCGGCGCGCTCACGGAAGCGCGCACTCGCGGTGATCTCGTCGCGGACCAGCCGCGGCACCTTGTACCGGTCGCCGACGAGCCGGCGCTCGGAGCGCTCGAGGGCGAGCACCGCCTGGCGGCGCACGAAACCGGCGAACTCCTCACCGCCGCCTCCGTTGGTGCCCTGCTCGAAGCGGCTGCGCAGCGCGCTCACCGTCGCCGGGTCGCCGGCGACGACGCGGCGTCGCTCGGGGTCGCGGCGGAGGATGCGCGCCTGCTCCAGCAGATCGGCCACTCCCGCCGCGCGCTCGGCGCCGGTGCGCTCGCGGGGCAGCCAGGTGACCCGCACCGGCACCACCTGGGGATCGGCGCCGGCCTCGCCCAGGCGCGAGCCGAGGCTGCGGTCGTCGGCGTCGACGACGGCGACCCGGTCGCCGAGCGCGGCGCGCCGGTCGCCGACCCAGGCGTCGAGCAGCCCCCGCTCGGCGGCGCTCGAGGCGAAGCGCAGGACGACCAGGCCGCCGGTGCCGGGAGGCGTCGCCGGGGAGGGCTCTGCGGTGGGGACGGCACGGGACACGAGACCGTCGAGTCTATCCGCAAGGGTGGCTGACGACCCGAACGTACAATCGGGCCACCGTGCCTGCCGCCGACTTCGTCGCCTTCGACCTCGAGACCACCGGGCTGTCCCCACGGAGCGACCGGATCATCGAGATCGCCGGGGTGCGCTTCGGCCGCGACCTCCGCGTGGTCGACCGCCTCGACCTGATCGTCGACCCGGGCGTGCCCGTCCCGCTCGCGGTGCAGCGGCTCACCGGGCTCGGCGACGCCGAGGTCAACGGTGCGCCGTCCGGGGTCGAGGGCGCCGCCCAGCTCGCCGAATTCTGCGAGGGCGCCCGGCTCGTCGCCCACGGCGCCGCCTTCGACCTCGCCTTCTGCGCCGCCCTGGTCCCCGGGGCCTTCGGCGGCCGCACCGTGCTCGACACCCTCGAGCTCGCCCGGATCCTGCTGCCGCTGGCGCCGAGCCACAGCCTGCCGCTGCTCAGCGCGGCGCTCGGCATCGAGCACCGCCGGCCGCACCGCGCCGACAGCGACGCCGAGGCCACCCGCCTGCTCTTCACCCACCTGGTCGAGATCGCCGAGGCGCTGCCGGCGCGGCTGCTGGCGACGATGCGCGAGCTGGTCGCCTCCATCCGCGGACCGCTGCGCGACTTCCTCGTCGAGGTGGTCGGCGGCGACGGCTCGGCGGAGGTGCCCTGGGAGGTCGGCTCGGCGCGCAGCCGCGGCCTGCGCCCGGCGATCGACCTCGACGCGGTCGCGGCCGCGCCCGGCGGGACCCTGGCGGCGGCGTCGGTCGAGCTGCTCGGGCCCTCCGGCCCGCTCGCCGGCGCCGAGGGATACGAGTACCGCGAGCCGCAGCTGCAGATGGCGCGCGCCGTCGCCCAGACCCTGGAGCGCTCCGGCCGCCTCCTCGTCGAGGCGGGCACGGGGACGGGCAAGTCGCTCGCCTACCTGGTGCCGCTCGCCCTCTGGGCGCGGCGCACCGGGCGGCGCGCGGTGGTGGCGACCCACACCATCAACCTCCAGGAGCAGCTCGCCGACCGCGAGCTGCCCACCGTCTCCCGGCTGCTCGGCACCCGGGTCGACCACGCGGTCCTCAAGGGGCGGCAGCACTACCTCTCGCTGCGGCGCTGGGAGCGCTTCCTCGCCACCCCCGACCACGGCGGGCACGGCCTGGGGCTGGAGACGCTGCGCTTCAAGCTCAAGCTGCTCTGCTGGCTCGCCCAGACCGAGATCGGCGACCGCGCCGAGCTGCGCCTCGCCGGCTCCGAGGAGGCGCTCTGGGAGCGGGTGCAGTCGGACGCCGGCGACTGCCTCGGCGGCGCCTGCGCCAACTGGCGCGACGCCCGCTGCTTCATGGTGGCGGCCCGGCGCGCCGCCGCCGACGCCGACCTGGTGATCACCAACCACGCCCTGCTCCTCGCCGACGCCGAGCGCCAGGGGCAGGTGCTCACCGCCTACTCCGCGCTCGTGGTCGACGAGGCCCACCGCCTCGAGGAGGCGGCGACCCGCCAGCTGGGCTGCGAGCTGCGCGCCGCGGCGGTGCTCGCCGTGCTCGACCGCCTCCACCAGGAGGACGGGAGCGAGCTCGACGCCGCGCTCGCCCGCGGCCGCGAGGCGACCCAGCGGCTCTTCGGCGACGTCAAGGGCTTCATCGGCACCGCGCTCGGCACCGACCATCCCGGCAACGCCACCCTCGGGCTCACCGAGGAGATGCGCGCCGGCCCCGGCTTCGTCATCCTCGAGCGCTCCGCGCTCCACGCCCGGGCGCGGCTGCGCGAGGCGGCGGCGGCGCTGCGGGCGGCCCAGGGGGAGGGCGGGCTGCAGGCCGCGCTCCTGCCCCAGCCGGAGCGCGCCGACGAGGAGCTCGAGCTCGCCGCCGGCAGCGTCGAGGACGCCGCCGCGGTCGTCGACCGGGTGCTCTGCACGCCGGTGGCGGGGAGCGTCTGCTGGCTCGAGCTCCGCGCCGAGCAGGCCGAGCTCCACGAGGCGCCGCTGCAGGTCGGCGAGCGGCTGAGCGGCGGCGTCTTCGACCGGGTCGACGCCACCGTGCTCACCTCGGCGACGCTCTCGGTCGGGGGCTCGGTCGACTTCGTGCGCGGCCGCACCGGGGTGGGGGAGGGGACCGAGACGCTGGTGCTGCCCAGCCCCTTCGACTTCCTCTCCCAGGCGCTCTGCGTCCTCGCCACCGACGTGCCCCCCCACGACGACCCCGCCCACTCGATCGCGCTCGCCGACCTCGCCGCCGGGGTGGCGGTGCGCCTCGGCGGGCGCACCCTGGTGCTCTTCACCGGCTACGCGCCGCTGCGCAGCGTCCACGCGCTGCTGACCACGCGCATGGAGGCACAGGGGATCGCGGTGCTGGGCCAGGGCCTCGACGGCACCCGCCGCCAGGTTCTGTCCAGCTTCGTCAAGAACACGCGAAGCGTGCTGCTCGGCACCACCTCGTTCTGGGAGGGGATCGACATCCCCGGCGACGCGCTCAGCTGCGTGATCATCGCCAAGCTGCCCTTCCAGGTGCCCTCCGACCCGCTGGTGGCGGCACGTGGGGCGCTGCTCCGCGACCCGTTCGGCGAGCTGGCCCTGCCCACCGCGGTGCTGCGGCTGCGCCAGGGATTCGGCCGGCTGATCCGGCGGAGCGCCGACCGCGGCGCGGTGGTCCTCTGCGACCCGCGGCTCGACAGCCGCGACTACGGCCCCACCTTCCTGCGCGCCCTCCCCGAGGCGCTGATCGTCCGCGAGCCCGCCGACGGGGTGCCGCGGATGGTCGAGGAGTTCGTCACCTCCGGCACCGTCCCCGAGGGTGCGCGTCCGCGCGGGGTGCTCGAGGAGGTGGCCCACTCCGGCCACGACGACGCCGCGTGACCCTGATCTCCCCGCAGCGCGGCGTGCCCGCCGACGCCCCCCACGTCTCCCGGGACCGGCTCGAGGTCCAGCCCGGCGACGTCGTCGTGGTGCTGGCCCAGATCGCGCCGCGGCTCGGCGACGTCGCCGCCAACCTCGAGCGCCACCTCGCGATCATCGAGAACGCCCGCCGCGGCGGCGGCCACCTGGTGGTCTTCCCCGAGCTCTCGCTCACCGGCTACTTCCTCAAGGACCTGGTGCCCGACGTCGCCCTGCGCGGCGACGCCCCCGAGCTCGCCGCGCTCGCCGCCGCCTGCACCGGCATCGACGCGGTGGTCGGCTGCGTGCTCGAGAGCGACGACGCGCGCTTCCACAACGCCGCCGTCTACCTGAGCGGCGGGCGCGCGGTGCACATCCACCGCAAGTGCTACCTGCCCACCTACGGGCTCTTCGACGAGCAGCGCTACCTCGCCGCGGGCGACCGCCTCCGCGCCTTCGAGGCGCCGCTCGGGGCCGCCACGCCGCGCCGGCCGTGGCGGGCGGGGACGCTGATCTGCGAGGACATGTGGCACCCGGCGGCGGCGGCGCTGATCGCCCGGCAGGGGGTGGACATGCTGATCTGCCCCTCGTCCTCGCCCGGGCGGGGCATCGTCCAGGGGGCGGCGCTCGGCACCGCGCTGAGCTACGACAGCATGACCCGGACCTACGCCCAGCTCCTCACCTCCTACCTCGTCTACTGCAACCGGGTGGGCTTCGAGGACGGGGTGGGGTTCTGGGGCGGGTCGCGGGTGGTGGGTCCCCAGGGGGCGCCGCTCGCCGAGCCGCTCGGCTCCGAGGAGTCGCTGATGTGGCATCGTCTCGACCTCGGCACCCTGCGCAGGGTCCGCATCGCCTATCCGCTGCTGCGCGACGAGCGCCACGACCTCATCGACAATGAGTCAGACCGTCTCCGCCGCCGACGCACTCTCGATTGACACCGGGATCGTCACCGACATCCTGCTCGGCTTCATCCGCGACGAGGTCGGCAAGGTCGGCTTCGACCGGGTCGTCCTCGGGCTGAGCGGCGGCGTCGACTCCGCGCTGGTCGCGGCGCTCGCGGTCCGCGCCCTCGGCCCCGAGCGCGTCATCCCGGTGATCATGCCCTACCGCTCCAGCAGCCCCGACTCCGAGGCGGACGCCCGCACCGTCTGCGCCGCTCTCGGGATGGAGCCGCAGGTCGTCGACATCTCCCCGCAGATCGACGGCTACTTCGAGCGCTTCGGTGACGCCGGCCGCGACCGGCGCGGCAACAAGATGGCACGCGAGCGGATGAGCATCCTCTACGACATGTCCTGGGCCCACCGCGCCCTGGTCATCGGCACCTCGAACAAGACCGAGCTGCTGCTCGGCTACGGCACCATCCACGGCGACATGGCGCACGCGCTCAACCCCCTCGGCGACCTCTACAAGACCCAGGTCTTCGCCATGGCGCGCGCCCTCGACCTGCCCCAGCGTGTGGTCGAGAAGCCGCCGAGCGCCGACCTCTGGGAGGGCCAGTCCGACGAGCAGGAGCTGGGCTTCCAGTACGCGGTGGTCGACATGCTCCTCTACCACATGGTCGACGAGCGCCGGACCCGCGAGGAGCTGCGCGACCTCGGGTTCGACGACGGCTTCATCGACCAGGTGAGCGCCCGGCTGCGCGACAACCAGTACAAGCGGCGCCTCCCGCTGATCGCCAAGCTGAGCGCGCGCACCATCGACCGCGACTTCCGCTACCCCCGGGACTGGGGACGGTGAGCATCCTGCACGTGGTGGCCACGCCGATCGGCAACCTCGAGGACATCACCCTGCGCGCGCTGCGCACCCTGCGCGAGTGCGACGCGGTGGTCGCCGAGGACAGCCGGCGCACCCGCGCGCTGCTCACCGCCCACGGCATCGCCGAGAAGCGGGTGCTCTCACTGCCCGCCTTCGACGAGGCGCGGCGGGTGCCCGGGCTCGTCGCCCGCCTCGACGCCGGCGAGAGCCTCGCCCTGGTCACCGACGGTGGCACCCCCGCGATCAGCGACCCGGGAGCGCTGCTGGTGCGCGCCGCCCGCGACGCCGGCCACACCGTGGTGCCGGTCCCCGGTCCCTCGGCGGTGATCGCGGCGATCTCCGCGAGCGGGCTCGGCGGCGGCGGCTTCACCTTCCTCGGCTTCCTCCCCCGCACCCCGGGGAAGATGACCCGGCTGCTCACCGCGGCGCTCGAGGGCGGGCGCACCCTCGCCTTCCTCGAGTCGCCCTTCCGCCTCGCCCGGACCCTGACCACCCTCACCCCGCTGCTGGGCAGCCGTGAGGTGGTGGTCGCCCGCGAGCTGACCAAGCGCCACGAGACCCTGCACACCGGCACCGCCGAGCAGCTCGCCGCGCTCTTCACCGCCACCCCGCCGCGCGGCGAGTGCACCGTGCTGGTGGGCGGCTCCGATCTGGGGACCAACGCAGCATGACGTCACAGGACCGCTTCTACCTCACCGCCGCGATCGACTACGTCAACGGCAACCCGCACCTCGGCCACGCCTACGAGAAGATCGGCTGCGACATGGTGCGCCGCCATCACCGGCTGCGCGGTCGCGACACCCGCTTCACCGTGGGCAGCGACGAGCACAGCCAGTCGGTGGAACGGGCGGCGCAGGAGCGCGGGCTCGACACCGAGGAGTTCTGCCGGCAGCAGGCGGAGATCTTCCAGAACGCCTTCGCCGCGCTCGACGTCGAGTACACCGCCTACGTGCGCACCAGCAGCGACGCCAACCGGCGCAGCACCGACCGCTTCATGCAGTCGCTGCACGACGCCGGGCACATCTACAAGGCCCCGTACCGCGCCTGGTTCTGCCCGTCGTGCGAGCAGTTCTACACCGAGAAGCAGCTCGTCGACGGCAACTGCCCGGTGCACGGCCGCCCCGTCGAGTGGGTGGAGGAGGAGAACTACTTCTTCCGGCTCAGCGCCTTCCAGGAGCCGCTGCTCGCGCACTTCGAGTCCGACCCCGGCTTCCTCACCCCCGAGACCCGGCGCAACGAGATGCTCAACGTCATCCGTGGCGGGCTCGAGGACATCAGCATCTCGCGCGGGTTCTCGCACTGGGGCTTTCCCCTGCCCTTCGACCAGAGCCAGGTGGTGTACGTCTGGTTCGACGCGCTGCTCGCCTACGTCACCGGCATCGGCTACCCCGACGGCGCCGACTTCGAGCGCTTCTGGCCTGCCGACGTGCACATCATCGGCAAGGACATCACCCGCTTCCACACCGTGATGTGGCCGGCGATGCTGCTCGCGGTCGGCCTGCCGCTGCCCCGCCGGGTGCACGCCCACGGCTTCGTCACCCTCGGCGGGCGGAAGATGAGCAAGACCACCGGGGTGCGCATCGACCCCTTCGAGCTGGTGCAGCGCTTCGGCAGCGACGCGGTGCGCTACGTGCTCATGTCCGAGGTGCCCTTCGACCGCGACGGCGACGTCTCGATGGAGACCTTCGTCGACCGCTACAACGCCGACCTCGCCAACGACTACGGCAACCTGGTGTCGCGCACCGAGAAGATGGTGGCGCGCTACTTCGAGGGCAGGGTCCCCCAGCCCGGCGCCGCCGACCCGATCGACGGCGAGCTCGCCACCGTCGCCGCCGAGGTCGTCGCCGCCCACGAGGCGGCGATGGAGCGGCTCGACCTCAGCGGCGCGCTCGTCGAGGCCCGCCGGCTCGTCGCCCGCGCCAACAAGTACGTCGACGAGACCGCGCCCTGGAACATGGCCAAGAACGCCGACCCGCGGCTGGGCACGGTGCTCGGCGGCCTGCTCGAGGCGATCCGGGTGAGCACCCTGCTGCTCCACCCGGCGTTGCCCCGGGCGACCGCCTCGGTGGCCGCCGACCTGGGGATCCAGCTCGACGGCGACGCCGGCGCCGGGCTGCACACCTGGCCGGCGCTCACCCCGGGCGCGGCGGTCGGGGTCGGGCCGATCCTGTTCCCGCGCCTCGAGCGGGAGCAGGTCGAGGTGGTGGAGGTCGGGTGACCGAGACGCTGTCGCTGATCGACACCCACTGCCACCTCGTCCTCCTCGACGAGCGCGGCATGCTGGAGGAGTCGCTGGGCGCGGCGGCCGCCGCCGGGGTGGAGCAGATCGTCTCGGTCGGGCTCAACGTCGAGGACAGCGACGCCAACCGCGAGCTGGCCGAGCGCCACCCCGGGGTGTTCTTCACGGTCGGCTGGCATCCCCACGAGAGGGCGGCCCCCGACGCCGCCCAGCTGCGCGCCCTCGACGAGCTGCTCCGCCATCCCCGCGCGGTCGCCGTCGGCGAGATCGGCCTCGACTGGTTCTGGCGGCCCGGCTACCACGAGGTCGCCCCGGAGGTGCAGCGGCGCTCGCTGCGACTGATGCTCGAGCTCGCCGCGACCCACGCCAAGCCGATCGTCGTCCACGACCGCGACGCCCACGACGACGTCCTCGCCGAGCTCCGCGACGCCTTCGGCCCCGGCGACCACGAGAATCGTGGGGTGATGCACTGCTTCAGCGGCGACGCGGCGCTGGCGCGGGCGGCCGGCGAGCTCGGGATGGTGTGCTCCTTCGCCGGCACCGTGACCTTCCCGAGGGCCGAGGGCATCCGCGACGCCGCCCGCACCCTGCCCGAGGGCGGCTACGCGGTCGAGACCGACGCCCCCTTCCTCGCCCCGGTCCCGCACCGGGGCAGGCCGAACCAGCCCGCCTACGTCGCCGTCACCGCCGCCGCGGTGGCGGAGCTGCGCGGCGAGCCCACCGCGGCGGTGGCGGCGAGCGCGACCGCGACCGCGCGCCGGCTCTTCGGCCTGCCCGGCGGGGAAGGCCGCGACCACCTCGGCGGCCGGCAGCGGCCGGCCGGATGACCCCCGGGGCCCCCGCCGTCGCCGCCGCGGAGCACCACGCCGAGCTCGACCTCTGCAACCCGGCGACGGCGCGTGCGGTCGCCCGCCGCGCCGGCCTGGCGCTCAAGCGCCGCCTCGGCCAGAACCTCCTCGTCGACCGGGGCGTGGTCGAGCGGCTGGTCGACGCCCTCGACCCCGGTCCGGAGGACGAGGTCTACGAGATCGGCCCCGGGATCGGCACGCTCACCTCGGCGCTCTCCCACCGTGCCGGGAAGGTGGTGTCGGTGGAGATCGACGAGGCCTGCCGGCGTGCCCTGGAGATCACCCAGCATCGCCATCCCAACGTGACCGTGGTGCCCGGCGATGCGCTGCGCCTCGGGGCCGCCGAGGTGGGGCTGGGCCCCGATCACCTCGCCGCCGGGAACATCCCCTACAACCTGACCGGGGCGCTGCTCCAGCGGCTGCTCGAGGCCGAGCCGCCGCCGCGGCGGGCGGTGCTGCTGGTTCAGCGCGAGGTCGCCGCCCGGCTCGACGCAGGCCCCGGCGACTGGAGCCTGGCCACTCTCGCGGTGCGCTCGCTCGCCGAGGTCGAGCGTCTCGGCGACGTGCCCCCGGGGGCCTTCGACCCGCCGCCGGCGGTGCACTCGAGCATCCTCCGGCTCACCCCCCGGGCGCTGCTGGGGCCCGCCGAGCGCGCCGCCGTCCTCACCCTCGCCCGCCGCGCCTTCACGATGCGCCGCAAGACCCTGCGGCACGGCGTCACCCACGCCCTCGACGGCGACGCGGCGCGGGCGCGGGCGGTGCTCGAGGCGGCGGGGATCGACCCCGGCCGGCGTCCCGGGTCGCTGGAGCTGGGGGAGTGGCGGGCCCTCGCCGCCGCGGCTGCTGGGGATGGGGGGTGAGCCGCGCCGTCCCCGAGCCGGGGGCGCCGGCCCGCCCGGTCGCCGCCCTCCGTCCCGAGGACGCCGAGGGCTTCGTCGGAGTCCTCCGCCGGCGAGACTTCCGGATGCTCTGGGCGGCGCAGGTGCTGAGCCAGCTCGGCGACAAGTTCCTGATGTTCACCCTGCTGGTGCTGGTCTACACCCTGAGCGGGCGGAGCACGGGCTCGTCGCTGGTGATGGTCGCCTACACCCTGCCCAGCGTCCTGCTCAGCGCTCCCGCCGGGGTCTACGCCGACCGCCACGACAAGCGCACCCTGATGCTCGCCACCAACCTCATCCGCGGCGGGCTGATCCTGCTGATCCCGCTGAGCCAGCAGCTGCCCTACGTGCAGCACCGCGCCTGGCCGCTGCTGCTCATCACCCTGCTCTTCAGCGCCGTCGGCCAGGTCTTCGCCCCCGCCGAGGCCGCCAGCCTGCCCTTCCTGGTGCGGCACGAGCAGATCATGACCGCGACCTCGCTGTTCATGACCACCGCCATCCTCACCCTGGTGGTGGGGGTGCCGCTGGCCACCATCTGCGTGCGCGTGGTCGGCGCCACCGCGCCCTTCTACGTCGCCTGCGCGCTCTTCGCCGGGGCCTCCTTCTGCATCTGGAGGCTCGGCTCCAGCCTGCGCGCCCCGGTCCGCGACCACACCCCCAAGCGGCACATCGGCCGCGAGCTCCACGAGGGGCTGATGATGCTCGGCGGCCACCCCACCCTGCGCCTCGCCCTGGGCCAGGTGACCCTCGCATTGACCGTGGTCTTCAGCGTCTTCAGCCTCGGGCCGGCGTACATGTCGCGGCTGCTCGGGCACCCGCCGACCGACACCTACCTGCTGCTCATCCCCCTGACCGGAGGGATGGTGGGCGCGGCGCTCCTCCTCGGCCGCGCCAACCACCGGCAGCCGTCGCGATCGCGGCTGGCGGTGTGGTCGACGATCGCCACCGGCGCCGCGCTGCTCGGCCTCGGCCTGCTCCCCGGCATCCTCCGCGACTCCGGCCCCCACCTGCTCTCGACGCCCTCGGCGATGGTCCTTTCCCTCGCCTTCGGCTGGTCGCTCGGGGCGCTGCTCATCCCGGCCTTCACGGTGCTCCAGGAGCGCACCGACGAGGCCGCCCGGGGGCGCATCTTCGGCGGCATCTTCACCGTGATCAACGCCGCCGTGGCGGTGCCGCTGGTGCTCGCCGGCGGCCTCGCCGACGCCTTCGGGGTGGCCAGGGTGGTGTCGGTGCTGGGCGCCGGGCTGCTCCTCGCCGGGCTGCTCGCCGGCGGCCTCTTCGCCGACCGCCTGCGGGTGCTCGACGTCCCTCCCCGGACGCCGCCGGAGGTCTGATCGGGACCGGATCGAACCAAGCGAATCACCGTGCAACGGTGGCGTCGCGGGCTCGACAAGAGGCGATGCCAGGCGGGGTGGCGGGCGCCGGGCGCTGGCACTCTCACCCGGTCACATCCGCCCCGATGGAGTTGGAAGTCCTATGCGAGCCATCGTCACCTGCGAGTGCTGCGGCCATCGCCAGACCGTTGCGCGGGCCATCGACCGGTCGGGCACCTTCCACCTGGTGTGCCACGAGTGCGAGCGCAGCCTGCGGATCGACGTGACCGACGAGGATCTCCGCGCCGCCCGCACCCCCGGAGCGCCCTCCGCGGACCGGGCGGCCGCCTGAGTCACCTGCTGCTATCATGCGGGCTCCGGTGGGGACCGGGGGCCCCCGCCCCCGCCACCGCGCGCGAGCCGTGGTGCGGGCGCATAGCTCAGTTGGTACGAGCGCTGCGTTGACATCGCAGAGGTCGGCGGTTCGATCCCGTCTGCGCCCACCACCGGCCGCCCGATCCGCCGCCTCGGCGCCGCCGCGGACCTGACCGGGGTCCATACGGAGTTCTGCACAGGGCGGTCGCGCGGGCGCAGTTCGACAGCCGCCTGTTTTCCACAACGTCGACAGGCTGAGACAATCGCTGTCTGCAGTGGCCGAAGCGGATGTGCACATCCACCGTTCAGACGCGGTTGACAACGCGCGCAGAGCGAGCCGTACAATGCGCCGGCGACATATGGATGGGGACGGGACCGCGCACGTGCAGATACAGACCACCATGGCGCGCACCTGTGCGCGCCGAGGCTGCGGATCGACGGTGAAGAAACGCACCGCCAAGTACTGCAGCCGCGACTGCTGCCGCCTCGATCCGGAGCGGCAGGAGAAGCTGCGCGCGCAGGCGCTGCGCGCCGGCCGCAGCATCGTGCCGATGTCGCGGCAGCTGCCGATGCCCTTCGGCGGGCGGCCGATCTCCTACCAGGAGGACTCGATCGCCCGCCTGGGCGAGGGGCGTGAGGACGTGCCCGCCGGCATGTCCCGGTTCGCGGGCTGAAGCCTCCGGTACCTACAATCCGCCGCCATGGCTGACGATCTGGTCGACGACGCAGCGGAGGCGGGGCCGCCGCTGGAGGCTCCCGAGTCCCCGACGCTGGAGATCCTCCGCCACAGCGCCGCCCATCTGATGGCCGCCGCGGTGGTGCAGCTCTTCCCCGGCGCGCAGTACGACGTCGGGCCGGCGATCACGGACGGCTTCTTCTACAACTTCGAGCTCCCCGACGGCGCCACCTTCTCCGAGGCCGACCTCGGCAGGGTGGAGGAGAGGATGCGCGAGCTCGCCAGGAAGCGCATCCCCTTCGAGCGCGAGGTGCTGAGCCGCGCCGAGGCGCGCGAGCTCTTCGACGGCCTGGGACAGGGCTTCAAGGTCGACCTCATCGACCGCATGCCGGATTCCGTCGACAGTGTCGGGATCTATCGCACCGGCGAGTTCACCGACCTCTGCCGCGGCCCGCACGTGCGCGACAGCGGCGTGCTGAAGGCCGTCCGGCTGCTCCGGGTCGCCGGCGTCTACTGGCGCGGCGACGAGCGCAACCAGCAGCTGCAGCGCATCTACGGCACCGCCTGGTTCACCAAGGACGAGCTCGCGCAGTACATGGAGCGGCTCGCCGAGGCCGAGCGCCGCGACCACCGCCGCATCGGCCGCGAGCTCGACCTCTTCAGCATCAGCGAGGAGCTCGGCGGCGGGCTGGTGCTCTGGCACCCGAAGGGCGGGCTGGTGCGCAGCATCATCGAGGACCACTGGCGGGAGGCCCACCGCCGCGGCGGCTACGAGCAGGTCTTCAGCCCCCACATCGCCCAGCGCACCCTCTGGGAGACGAGCAAGCACGTCGACTTCTACGCCGAGTCGATGTACTCGCCGATGGACGTGGACGGCCGGCCGTACCAGCTCAAGCCGATGAACTGCCCGTTCCACATCCTCATCTACAAGGACCGGCTGCGCTCCTACCGCGAACTGCCGATCCGGCTCGCCGAGCTGGGGACGGTGTACCGCTACGAGCGCAGCGGGGTGCTCCACGGCCTGCTCCGGGTGCGCGGCTTCACCCAGGACGACGCCCACATCTTCTGCCGCCCCGACCAGATCGAGGAGGAGATCGGACGGGTGGTCGACTTCTCGATGGAGATGTTCCGCACCTTCGGATTCGACGAGGTGAGCATCTACCTCAGCACCAAGCCCGAGAAGGCGATCGGCACCGACGAGCAGTGGCACGCGGCGGAGGCCGCGCTCGAGCGCCAGCTGCGCTCCCGCGGCATCGACGTCGTCATCAACCCCGGCGACGGCGCCTTCTACGGGCCCAAGATCGACATGAAGGTGCACGACGCGCTCGGCCGTGAGTGGCAGTGCGCCACCGTGCAGTTCGACTTCTCTCAGCCCGAGAACTTCGGCATCGAGTACATCGGCGAGGACGGCGAGCGCCACCGGCCGGTGATGGTCCACCGGGCCCTGCTGGGGAGCATGGAGCGCTTCTTCGGGGTGCTCATCGAGCACTACGCCGGCCACTTCCCGCTCTGGCTGGCGCCGGTGCAGTGCGTGGTCGCCACCGTCCAGGACGACGACCCCGCGGTCGTGGAGCTCGCGGAGGCGATCGCCGCGCGGATGGCCGCCGCCGGGCTCCGCGCCGAGGTCTCGGCGAAGGCGGGTGAGCGCCTCGGCGCGCGCATCCGAAACGCCAAGCTCCAGCGGGTGCCCTACATCGTCGTCGTCGGCGCCAAGGACGTCGAGCGCGGCGACGGCGTGGTGAACCTCGAGGACACCCGGCGCGGCACCAAGGGGGAGGCCATCGCCGTCGACGAGCTCATCGCCCGGCTGCGCACCGAGGTGGAGGAGAAGCGGCCCGGCTAACCGGCGGCGCCGGCCACGACCCTCTCGAGATACGGGCCGAGCACCTCGCCGAGGGCGGCCGCGGTGGTCTCCGGCGGCCCGCCCGGGAGGGTCGCGTGGCTGATGGCGAGGCGTACGAGGCAGTCGGCGATGAGCTCGATGGACCCGGCGTCGAACTCGGCCCAGATCCCGGCGAGCACCGCGGCGAGACGGTCGACCGCCAGTCCGAGCACCGGGCCGCCCCGGGTGGTGACGAGCGCGAGGAGCTCGTCGCCTTCGCTCCCGGAGACGATCGCCCGGATCAGCGGATGCCCCTCGGCGGCGGCGAGGAACACCTCGAGGGCGGCGACGAGCGCGCGCTGCGGATTCGCCGCGTGCGCCCGCAGCGCCGCCTCGACCGAGGAGACGAAGCGGTCCGTCTCGCGGAGGACGTACGCCTGGGCGACATCGCTCCGCGAGCCGAACGTGTGGTAGAGGGTCTGCCGGCTCACCCCGGCGGCGGCGGCGACGCCGGCCATGGTCACCTCGCCCCAGCCGCGCTCGCGCATCAGGTCGCCGGCGGCGTCGAGGAGGGTGTCGCGGAGCAGGGCCCGCGCCGCCTCGGCGTAGGTGGGACGGTGCCGTGCGGGGGTCGGGGCCATGGTGGCGATCATGTCAGGCGACCACGCTCTGCGGGGCCGCGCCGTACCGGGCCAGGTAGCGCTCGCGGGTCCGCGGGTGGAGGTTGGCGAGGGTGACGTCGCCGCCGTAGTGGGCGAGCACCTTCGGATCCATCACCCGGCGCCAGATGGGGGTGATGTACGCGAGCACCATCATCGCCCCGTACCCGGAGGGGAGCTGGGGAGCCTCCTCGAAGTGGCGCAGCGCCTGGTAGCGACGGGTCGGGTTGGCGTGGTGATCGCTGTGGCGCTCGAGGTGGTAGAGGAGGATGTTGGACGCGACCTCGTTGCTGTTCCAGCTGTGCCGCGGACGCACCCGCTCGTAGCGGCCGCTCGCCTCGCGCTGGCGCAGCAGGCCGTAGTGCTCGAGGTAGTTCACGACCTCGAGGAGCGAGAACCCGAAGACCGCCTGGACGGCGAGCCACGGGAGCACCCGCGGGCCGAAGACCACGGCGAGGGTGGTGAAGAGGACCGCGCTCATCGCCCAGGCGTTGAGCACGTCGTTGCGCAGCGTCCAGGGGCTGCGGCCGCGGCGCTGCAGGCGCGCCCGCTCGATCTCCCACGCCGAGCGCAGGCTGCCGACCACGGTGCGGGGGAGGAACTCCCAGAAGGTCTCGCCGAGCCGCGAGCTCGCCGCGTCCTCGGGGGTGGCGACACGAACGTGGTGGCCGCGGTTGTGCTCGGTGTAGAAGTGGCCGTACCCGGTCGTGGCGAGGGCGATCTTCGCGAGCCGGCGCTCGACGAGGTCCTTCTTGTGGCCGAGCTCGTGGGCGGTGTTGATGCCGGCGCCGCTGGCGACGCCGACGGTGGCCGCGAGCCCGAGCGCGCTGAAGGTCGAGAGCCCGCCGTGGCTCCACTCCCAGCAGGCCCAGACGAGCGCCACATACTGGACGGGGAGGTACGCATAGGTGCACCAGCGGTACCAGCGGTCGGCCTCGAGCCTGGGCAGCGCGCTCTCGGGCGGGTTGGCGGCGTCGCTGCCGAGCAGGATGTCGAGCGTGGGGATGAGCCCGAACAGGAAGACCGGCCCCAGCCACCAGAGCACCCCGAGCCCGGTCAGCGTCGCCAGGCCCCCCGCCATGAACGGCAGCAGGGGCACCAGCAGCCCGAGCGGCCAGAGATACCGCTTGCGGTCCCGCCAGCCGCTCTGGTCGGGCGCCACCGGGCCCTTCGTCCTGACCGTCACCACCGTCGCCATCTCCGGCCCTCCGGGTCGGGGCCCTGACAGAGGGCCGCCGTCGATGTGGCACAGTTTACAGAAGTGGTACCACATGTCAAGTATAAGTACGAAAGGCGCGAAAGTGTCAGGTTGAGGGGGTGGGCCGGCCCGCATCGTCATCTGTGTGCAGAGCCCGACTCGGTGGTATGCTTCCGCGCCGGATGCCCGTGGGGGCAGCCGAAGAGGGCCCGTCCCGGTGCGGACCCCACCTCCCGGGGCGACCTTGGAGGTCCAGGAACCGTCCACTGGATAGCGGCTGCTGTCCAGTGTTTTTCGTTTTTCAGGAGGACCAGGAACCATCGCCTTTCGTGAGCTCCGTATCAACGACCAGATCCGCATCCCGAACGTGCGTCTCTTCGACGACACGACCCAGGAGGCGTTCGGCATCGTGCCGATCGAGAAGGCACGGCAGATGGCCGTGGAGCGGGAGTTGGATCTGGTCGAGGTGGCCCCGCAGGCCCAGCCTCCCGTCTGCCGACTGATGGACTACGGGCGCTTCAAGTTCGAGGCGCTCAAGCGGGAGAAGGACAGCCGCCGCGAGCACAACGTCGTCCGTCTCAAGGAGATGAAGCTGCGCCCGAAGATCTCGGAGCACGACTTCAACACCAAGTACGGCTACGTGCGGCACTTCCTCGCCGACGGCGACAAGGTGAAGCTGACCATCATGTTCCGCGGTCGAGAGCTGGTCCACCAGGAATACGGACGCCGGCTGCTGGACCGCATGGCCCAGGAGCTCAAGGACGTGGCCATCGTCGAGCGCATGCCGCTCGTCGAGGGCCGCAACATGATCATGATCCTCAGCCCGCTGGCGAAGAAGCACGCCAAGGTGGTCTCCGAGAAGGGGACCGGCGAGCCGGCCGACCAGGACGACCAGGACGAACCCGAGCAGGCGCAGGAGCCCGCGGCCCAGCAGACAGCACAGGTCACCGCCCCGCAGGCGGCGGACCGGTCCTCGAACGGGAGCACCAGCAGGAACGATGCCGAAGATCAGAACCCATAAGGGCACGCAGAAGCGGTTCACCGTGAGCGGCGCGGGCAAGCTCATGCGCCGCAAGGCGTTCCGCTCCCACCTGCTCGAGCACAAGAGCGCCAAGCGCAAGCGCGCCTACCGGCACATGCACGAGGTCGCCGGCGTCGACGCGCGGCACGTGACCCGTCTCGCCCCTTACCTGGACAAGTAATTCGGAGGACCGGCCATGGCCAGGGTCAAGCGAGGGGTCACCGCGCGCGCCCGTCACAAGAAGGTGCTGGAGCTCGCCGAGGGCTTCTCCGGAACGCACCGCCGGCTGTTCAAGCCCGCCAACGAGGCGGTCATGCACTCGCTGGCGTATGCGTACCGCGACCGCAAGCAGCGCAAGGGCGACATGCGGCGGCTCTGGATCGCCCGCATCAACGCCGCCTCGCGGCAGAACGGCATCGCCTACAACACCTTCATGCACGGGCTCAAGGCGGCGGGCGTCGAGGTCAATCGCAAGATGCTCTCGGAGATCGCCGTGCACGACGCGGCGGCCTTCACCCAGCTCGTCGAGGTTGCTCGCGGGGCGCTGGCGGCAGCGTGAGCCCCGACGCGTCGGCGGCGGAGGACACCGTGGCCTCCGCCGGCGACGAGCACCTGGAGGACCTCCACACCCTGGGCGCGCGCGCCCTCGACGAGGTCGCCGCCGCCTCCGACCCCGCCGCCCTCGACGAGGTGCACAACCGCTACCTCGGCCGGGGCGACGGGCTGATCAGCAGCCGGCTGCGCGGCCTCGGCCAGATCCCCGACCCGGCGGCGCGCAAGCAGATCGCCCAGTCGGTGACCGCGCTGAAGGAGCGTGTCGAGGAGGCGATCGCCGAACGCCGCCGCACCCTCGAGCGCGGCGCCGGGGCGGAGCGGATGCGCGCCGAGGCGATGGACCTCACCCGGCCGGCGCCGCTGCTGGGCCGCGGGCACCTCCATCCCGTGACCCGGTGCGCCCGCGAGCTGCGCCGGATCTTCGGCCACCTCGGCTACACCGCGGTGAGCGGCCCCGAGGTCGAGTACGACCGCTACAACTTCGAGCTCGTCAACATGCCGCCGGGGCACCCGTCGCGCGACGTCCAGGAGACCTTCTGGATCGACGACGCCCGGCTGCTGCGCACCCACACCACGCCGGTGCAGATCCGCAGCATGATCGAGCTCGGCGCGCCGCTGCGGATCATCGTCCCGGGCAAGACCTTCCGCCGTGACTACGACGCCACCCACTTCCCGATGTTCCACCAGGTCGAGGGGCTGTGCATCGACGAGGGCATCGCGCTCAGCGACCTCAAGGGCACGCTGCTCTACTTCGCCCGCTCGATGTTCGGACCCGACCGCGCCATCCGGCTGCGCCCCAACGACTTCGCCTACACCGAGCCGTCGCTCGAGGTCGACGTCTCCTGCATGGTCTGCGCCGGCAGGGGCTGTGCGACGTGCCGGCGCAGCGGGTGGATCGAGATCCTCGGCAGCGGCATGGTGCACCCCACCGTGCTCCGCAACGGCGGCGTCGACCCCGAGCGCTACAGCGGCTTCGCCTTCGGCATGGGCATCGAGCGCATCGCCCAGCTCGCCTACGGGATCGAGGACGGGCGGCTGCTCTTCGAGAACGACGTGCGCTTCCTGCGCCAGTGAGGATCTCGCTGCGCTGGCTGCGCGACTACGCGGCCCTCGACGCCCCGCTCTCCACCCTGGTGCAGGCGCTGATCGACACCGGCACCGAGGTCGACGACGTCCACCGTGACGCGGAGAAGGCCGTGGTCGCCCGCGTCCTCGAGCTCCGCCCCGAGCCGAAGTCGAAGCACGGCGTGCGCCATGCGCTGATCGACGCCGGCCGCGAGGCCCCGGTGCACCTGATGACCGGTGCGCCCAACGTCAGCGTTGGCGACCTCGTCGTCTGGGCGCCGGAGGGCACCCGTCTGCCGGGGTGGGACCAGCCGGTCGGTGTCAAGACGATGTTCGGCGTCGAGTCGCCCGGGTTCCTCTGCTCGGCGGTGGAGCTCGGCCTCGGCGACGACGCCGCCGGGCTGCTCCTCCTCGACCGCGGCGTCCCCGGTCAGCCGGCGAGCGAGGTGCTCGACCTCGATGCCGTGCTCGAGGTCGAGGTCACCCCCAACCGGCCCGACTGCCTCGGCCACGTCGGCATCGCCCGCGAGCTGAGCGCCGCCCTCGCCGAGGCGCTCGACGAGCCGAGCACCGCGGTCCCCGAGGCGCTGGAGTCGGTGTCGCCGGTCGACAACCGGGTGAGCGTCCGCGTCGAGGACCCGGCCGGGTGCCCGCGGTTCATGGTCCGGGTCATCGAGGACGTCGACGTCGGCCCCTCGCCGGGGTGGATGCAGCGCCGGCTGCGGGCGGTCGGGCTGACCCCGATCAACAACGTCGTCGACGCGACCAACTTCGTGATGCTCGAGCTCGCCCAGCCGCTCCACGCCTTCGACCTCGAGCGCTTCCGCGAGGCGGGGGGCGGCGGTGGAGGGCACGCCCGGATGACGGTGCGCCGCGCGCGGGAGGGCGAGAGCATCCTCGACCTCGGCGGCCGCGAGCACCGCCTCGTCGAGCGCGACCTCGTGGTCTGCTCCGACGAGCGCGTGGTGTCCGTCGCGGGGGTGATCGGCGGCGCCGACACCGGGGTGGTCGCCGACACCCGCACCGTGCTCCTCGAGGCCGCGACCTGGGACGGACCGAGCATCCGGGCCACCTCCCGCCGCATCCTCGCCAAGCCGACCGACGCGTCGACGCGCTTCTCGCGCGGGCTCAGCGACACCCTGCCGCCGCTCGCCGTCGACCGCTGCGCCGCGCTCATCGCCGAGCTCGGGGGCGGCCGGGTGCTGCGCGGCACCGTCGACGAGCACCGCGGCGCGCTGCCCCGGATCCCCCCCATCGAGGTCACCACCGCCACCCTGGAGCGGATCCTCGGCTCTCCCGTCGACCCCAGCGAGGCGGCGACCGCGCTGGCGCGGCTCGGCTTCACGGTCGAGCAGGAGGGCGGGACGCTGCGGATCGGCGTCCCCCACTTCCGCCGCGACGTGCGCATCGCCGAGGACATCGCCGAGGAGGTGGGGCGCTCGCTCGGCTACGCGCGGATCCCGGCCACGCTGCCGGGACGGCGGCGGCCGGCGGACGAGCTGGCACCGCACCCGCCGCTCGAGGAGGCGGTGCGCGACGTGCTCGCCGGTGCCGGCCTCGACGAGGCGATCACATACGCCTTCACCGCCCGCGACGCCGCCGCGCGCCTCGGCGGCCTCGGCGGCGAGCGCACCCCCATCGCGCTGCGCAACCCGCTGAGCGAGGAGTGGAGCGTGATGCGCACCTCGCTGCTCCCCGGGCTCTGCGGCGCGCTCGCCACCAACCTCAACCGCGGCCTCGGCGACCTCGCGCTCTTCGAGATCGGACGTGCCTACTGGGAGGGCGAGCGCACCGCGCCGCCGCCCGGCTCGACCCCCGACGGCGCCGACTCGGCGCTGCCGCCGCTGCCCGAGGAGCCGCTGCTCCTCGGCATGGTGTCGCAGAGCGGTGATGGCCGTGCCGACACGGTTGCGGCGCGACTTCGCCATCTCCAGTCGGTGCTAGCTTTCACCGGCCATGACCTCGCCGGTGTCCGCATGACGATCGAGCCCGAGCAGATCCGGGGCCTCCGCCCCGGCCGCTCCGGACGCATCGTGGCCGGGGGCCGCCCCGTCGGGGTGCTCGGCGAGCTCGATCCCGAGGTGCTCGACGGCTTCGGCCTGCGCGGCCGCGTCGCCGTCGCCGAGGTCCGCCTCGACGGCCTGGTGCCCGCGGCGCCACGCACCCCGACGTTCGCCCAGCCGTCGAACCTGCCCGCGGTCCAGCTCGACCTCTCCGTGACCGTCCCCGCCGAGGCCCGCATGGGCACGGCGCTGGAGATCGCCACCGAGGCGGGCGGTCCGCTGCTCGAGAGCATCGAGGACCTCGACGAGTACGTCGGCGACCCCGCGGGCGGGCGCAAGGGCTGGACCTTCCGGCTCACCTTCCGCGCCCCCGAGCGCACCCTGACCCGCGCCGAGGCCCAGACCGGCCTCGAGGCGGTGGCCGCAGCCCTGGTGACGCGCCTCGGCGCCGAGGTCCGCCGGTGACCCTCCTCATCGACGCCGCCGCCGTGGTGATCATCTTCGTCAACGCCGTTGCCGGCTGGCGCTTCGGCGTCGTCGGCCGGATGATCGCCTTCGCCGGGCTCTACGCCGGCGTCGCCGCCGCGAGCTTCCTCGGCAACGGCATCGCCCACTACCTCCACGGCCGCGGCAACGCCGACGACCTCTACGCCGCCGCCTGGTCCTTCGTCGGCGTGATGGTGGTGACCATCCTCCTCGTCGAGATCCTCGGCGCCCTCTACGGCGAGAAGGTGCGCTCGATGACCGCGCTCGCCTTCGACCGGACCGCCGGCCTCGTCGCCGGAGGCGTGGTCGGCTTCCTCGAGATCGCCGTGCTCTGCCTGGTGGCGCTCTCGGTCGGCACCAGCCAGAGCGCAGCCGGCGTCCAGAACCTCCCCTCGGACCGCACCCGGCTCGCCAGCGCGGTGAACGACGGCATCGTCGGCGGGCGCATCGCCGGCGTCGAGCCCGGCATCCTCGACCTCTTCAAGCCGGCGCTCCCCACCGACCTCTCCGGCCACCTGGCGGAGCTGACCGCGCCATAACCGGCGAGGCCCTGCCCCGCGCCTTCTTCGCCCGTCCCACGGTGACGGTCGCGCGCGAGCTGGTCGGCTGCATCCTCCTCACCGACGCCGGCACCCTCGCCGAGGTGCACGCCCGCATCGTCGAGGTCGAGGCCTACCTCGGCACCGACGACGAGGCCTCCCACGCCCACCGCGGCCCCACCCCCCGCGCCGCGATCATGTTCGGCCCGCCGGGCCACCTCTACGTCTACCTCAGCTACGGCGTCCACCACTGCGCCAACCTGGTCACCGAGCCCGGCGGGAAGGCCGGCGCCGTCCTCCTCCGTGCCGCCAGGGTGGAGAGCGGAGAGGCGGTGGTCCGGGCCCGCCGCCGCCCCGACACGCCCGCCGCCGGCCTGCTCCGCGGTCCCGGCAACCTGTGCGCGGGGCTCGGACTCGACCGGCGCGACAACGGCATCGACGTCTGCACCCCCGGCACCCGCGTCGCGGTGCTCCCGGGCCGCGCGACGGTCGACCTGCTGGCGGGGCCACGCGTGGGCATCACCCGCAACCCCGACCCGTCCCTGCGGTTCGCCGTCGACGGCGAGCCCGCGGTCTCCGTCAGAGGTCGGCTCGGGCCTCTCTGAGGCGCTTCTGCGCCCTGCGGCGACGGCGCCAGAGGAACAGCCCGGGCAGGACGACGGGCACCCCCGCGGCGACGAGAGCGGGCCCCGTCCCCAGGGCACCGAGGTGGCCGGCCGGCCAGACCCTCACCCAGGCGCGGGCGAGGATGTTGGCGCGGGGGATGAGGCCGAGGGCGCGGGAGTCCTCGGAGACGTTGCGGTTGTCGCCCATGACGAAGTACTCGTCCTTGGGGATGGTGAGCGGCTGGGGCTGCGCCGTCGCCCGGCCGGAGGAGTCGCAGCAGTAGCCGTTCTCGGTCCAGGGGTCGTTGGTGGGGAGGTAGGGCTCGGAGAGCCGCTCGAAGGTGGTCGCGCCGGCGGGCTTGACGAGCACCGCGGCGCGGCGGGTGCCGTCGGAGGAGGTCGAGGTGTCGATCTCGATGGTGTCGCCGGGGACGCCGATGATCCGCTTGATGAAGTCCTGGTTGATCTCGCCCGGCGGCTTGAGCACGATGATGTCGCCGCGCGACGGGGCGTGGAGGTGGTACGAGAGCTTGTCGGCGAAGAGGAGGTCGCCGTTGGTCAGCGTCGGCACCATGCTGATGCCGTCGACGCGGACCGTCTGCAGCGCCAGTGAGACGACCACGTAGAGGCCGAGGGCGAGGGCCGCGACCTCGATGAGGTCACGCCAGGGCCGTGCGAGGAACTTCCGCCTGCCCGGGACGCTCATCGCCACCTCCGGGAGCAGGTGGGGATGGAGCGGATCACGGGGGTTCTCCTGGTGAGGGGCACCGGGGCCGGGCAGATGGTGCCACCCGCGGTGGCGGGCTGGGGGCTGCGCGCCCTCAGGATGCCACCGCCGCGGCTGGAGGGGGCGTCGGAGCGGAGACGGCGCCCCCGCGAAGCCATGACGGCTCAGCCGCCGGCGGCCGCGCGGCCGGTGCCGCCGCGACCGGTGCCGCCGGCGCCGCGGCCGCCACCGCCACCGAAGAAGCTGTTGACGTTCGGCGTCGGGACGGCGCTGGTGACGCTGGCGATGACCACGGTGTCGCCCGGGTTCACCCCGGAGAGGACCTGGGTGCGCAGCGAGTCGGTGGCGCCGATGGTCACCGGACCGCTCACCGGCTGCCCGTTCACGAGGGTCTGCACCGTGCTCGCGCCGCCGGCGCGGTGGATCGCGCTGGTGGGGACGGTGAGGACGCCGCTGACCTGGTCGATGACGACCGCGATCGAGGCGGAGACGCCGGCGTGGAGGCCCTGGTTGGCGCCGTCGAGGACGACCGTGACCGGGAAGGTGGCGACCCCGCTGGTCACCGTGGCCACGGCGGCGATGTTGGTGACCTTGCCGGTCAGCGTCCGGTTGGTGCCGGCGACGCTGACGCTCGCGGCCTGGCCGACGGCGATCTGGTTGACCTGGAGGTCGCTCACCGAGCCGACCACCTCGAAGGCGCCGGGGGTGAGGATGACGATGGCGTGGGTCGTGGTCGCGCTCGAGCCGGAGCTGGAGCTCGACGAGCCCGAGCCCGAGCCGGCGCTGGAGCCGCCACCCGAGCCCGAGGAGGCGGTGGACGACCCGGTGCTGCTCCCCGTGGTCTGACCGAGGGTGAGGTTGACCTGGCCGACGACGCCGGCGACGGGGGCGGCCAGCGTCGCCTGGGTGAGCGCGGTGCGGGCGTTGTCGACGTTGACCTGGTCGACCTGGACCTGGCTCTGGTCCATCGCCACCTGCTGGGTCGAGGTGCCCTGCTGCTGGGTGGTGAGCCCGTCCTGGGCGTTCTGGAGCTGCACCTGGGCGGAGCTCAGCTGGCCCTGCGCCTGGTGCTCGCTCTGCTGCGCCTTCGCCTGCGCCGTGCTCACCCCAGCCTTCGCCGCGGAGACGGCAGCGGTGTCACCCTGGATCAGCCCGCACGACGGGTTGGGGGTGGGGGAGGGGGCCGGCGAGGGAGAGGCGGACGGCGACGCCGACGCGGTGGCCGCAGGGGCGGCGGAGCACGCGGACTGGTCGGCGCTCAGCTTTGCCTGGGCGGCGCTGAGCGCGGCCTGCGCCTGGGCGATCGAGCTCTGGTCGACCTGCCGGGTGTCGACGAGCGCCGTCTGAGCGCTCTGCACCTGGGACTGCGCGCTCCGCACCGAGGCCTGCGCCTGGGCGAGGGCCTGCGCGGAGGGCCCGGCCTGGTCGAGCGACTGCCGTGCCTGGGCGCTCGCGAGGGTGGCCTGCGCCTGGGTGAGCGCCGCCTGGAGGGCGCCGGCGTCGATGCTGGCGAGCGCCTGGCCGGCGGTGACCGCCTCGCCCGGGTGCACGTCGATCGCGGTCACCTTCCCCGAGGAGCCGAAGTCGAGGTCGGTCTCGCCGACCGGGGCGAGGCTGCCGGAGAGCGCGATGGTCTGGGTGACCGAGCCGAGGCTCGCGACCGCGGTGCGGTACTGCTCGGACCCGGCGGAGCCGTGCCGCGCCAGCAGTGCGGCGCCGGCACCGGCGACGGCGACGGCGGCGACGGTGGGGATCACCAGCCGGCGGCGGGCGGTCAGCTTCATCGGGGAGCCTCGTTGCGAATGGCCCGCCGTCAGGGCGGGATGCGGTGTGCGCGGCCATGCTCGGCGACGCTGTCTTTCAGGTCGATGACGGCCGGCAGGGTGTTTCCGAGCTGTCACCGCAGCGGTGGTGGCGCTGAGGAGGAGCGGCGTGCAAACCGCCCCTCCCGCGCACAGGAGGAATGGGATCGGGGGTGGGTCAGGCCGCCGGGGCGCCCGGCGCTGGGAGGGTGGGCGCGGCCTCGCCGATGATGTCGGCGCGGCGCTGCAGGTAGTCGGTGCGCTCGATCTCGCCGCGCGCGTAGCGCAGGTCGAGCTCGTGCAGCGCGGGGCTCGTGGCCGGGCGGGTCACCGGCGCGCCCGGCGGCCGGCGCCACTGGCGGGCGATGACCACCACTCCGGCGACGATGGCGGCGACCACCAGCAGGCTGAACAGCCCGTGCACCCAGTCGAAGTGGTCGCCCGGTGCGTTCGGAATGTAGCGGAAGCCCATCGTTGTTCCCCTGCGGAAGGCGGGTTGATGGCCTCAGGCTACGAACCGGTTCCTTTCGAATCCGTGACACCCCGCGGACTGCTATGCCGCAGGGCGCTGGTCCCCGTTGCGCCCGCCGCGCTCGCCGGTCGCACGGGGCCAGAACACGCTCATGCTCGCGCCACCAACGGCCGAGTCGCCGACGCTCCAGCGGCCGCCGGTGGCGCGGACGATGGCGTCGCCGATGGCGAGGCCGAGGCCGGCGCCGCCCGGCGTGGTGCTGGCGCGGTGGAAGCGGTCGAAGACCTGGGCGCGCTGATCCGCCGGGATCCCAGGGCCGGTGTCCTCGACGCTGAGGCGAACCTGGGCGCCGTCGGTGGTCACCAGGACGCGCACCTCGCCGCCCTCTCCGCTGTAGCGGCAGGCATTGTCGAGGAGCACGCCGAGCAGGCGGTCGAGCCAGTCGGGCGGGGCGTTGACCATCGGCACCGCGGTGCCGGTCACCGAGCCGCTGATGTGCTGTGAGCGGCGCTCGGCGACGGGGCGGAAGCGCTCGACCGCGCCGGAGGCGAGCACCCCGAGGTCGACGAGCTCGGCGTCGGGCGGATCCGGCGCGGCGTCGAAGCGCGCCAGCCAGAGCAGGTCGTCGACGAGCCGGCGCAGCTTCTTGCTCTCGGACTCGACGCGGCGGAAGCTCGCCTGGTAGCTCTCGGGCTCGCGTGCCCGGCTCAGCGCCAGCGTCGCCTCCGCCTCGATCACCGACAGCGGCGTGCGCAGCTCGTGCGACGCGTCGGCGGTGAACTCGAGCTGACGCAGCCGGGCGCGCTCGATCGGTGCGGCGACCCGGCGGCCGACGGCCAGGGCGCCGAAGAAGACGAGGAGAAGGAGGATGGGGAAGACCACCACCTCGGCGGTCAACAGGCTGGTGCGCGCCTGGCCGATCTGGGCGGTGGCCTGGCCGACGACGACCCAGCCGTTGACGACGGGGCCGCCGAGGAGGTTCTGGAGCGGGAGGGGACCGCCCACCACGCGGAGGTCCGCGCCGCCGACGGTGACCGTCTCGGGGCCGGCCACATGGTGGGCGCTCGCCGGAAGGGCGGGGTTGTTGCCGCGTTCCAGCTGGGGCAGCTCGGTGCCGTCGGGGTCGAACACCCAGGCGAAGAGCGGCGTGCCGAAGCGGCCGCCGAGCAGGTCGCCGAGGCCCGGGACACCCTGGCTGGGCCGTCCGGCCGAGAACACGCGGCCGGTGGTCTGCATCGAGGTGATCCCGTTCTGGATGCGCTGGTCGACCCCGGAGGAGAGGTTGTGGCCGACGATGAACACCACCGTCACCGCGAGCACGAGGTAGACGGCGCCGACCGCGGCGGTCGAGCGCAGCGCCACCTGGGTGGGGACGGTGCTCACCCACCGGCGAGTCGCCTCGGCGGCGTCGCCGACGCGGGTGCTCACGCCTCCTCCAGGCGGTAGCCGGTGCCGCGCACCGTCGCGATCCGGGTGCCGGAGTCGGGGATCTTTGCGCGCAGCCGGCTCATCGCCACGTCGATGGCGTTGGAGCCGAGCGGGTCGGTCTCGTCGGGCCAGGCGTGCTGGGCGATCAGCCGGCGGTCGACAACCGCGGGGAAGCGCCGCATCAGCAGCTCGAGGATGTTGAACTCGGTGACGGTGAGGTTGACCGGGCGCACGTCGAGGTCGATCTCGCGGCGCGCCGGGTCGAGGTGCAGCCGTCCGCGCGCCAGCACCGGCTCGTCGACGCCGCGCGGTCGTCGCTGCACCGCCCGCACCCGGGCGAGCAGCTCGCCGAAGTCGAAGGGCTTGACCAGGTAGTCGTCGGCGCCGGCGTCGAGACCGGCGATGCGGTCCGGCGGCCGGTCCATGGCGGTGAGCATGATGATCGCGGTGGGGCGCTTGAGCCTGCGGGCGGCGGCGACCACGTCGACACCCGCCATGCCGGGCATGCGCCAGTCGATGATGGCGACGTCGTAGTCGTAGAACTTGAGCTGCTGCAGGGCATCGTCGCCGCGGTCGACGGCATCGACGAGGTAGCCGCTCTCGGCGAGGCCGCGCACCAGGACATCGAGGAGCCCGGGCTCGTCCTCAGCCACGAGGATGCGCATGCTGTCCAAATCCCTGAAGTCCGAGTGAAACGGTGCAGAGTATCCGACACACACCTTGCAGGTG